>JAIFLV010000046.1 GCA_020048895.1 Rhodoferax sp.
CCGCCGTCAGCGTGGTCTTGCCGTGGTCAACGTGCCCAATCGTGCCCACGTTGACGTGGGGCTTGGTACGTGCGAATTTTTCTTTTCCCATTTTTCAAATCTCCAAAGAGCTAATCCCGTGTATCGGTTTAATGTCTGCACGATGTTGCTGGTTCGCCCCGCACGGGAACAGGGCGGCACATCGTCGCAGACGGAGAACTCCTCTCAGAGGCGCCCGAGCAAATTCGCCAAGCGAATCTTGGTCCGGCACCTGATCATTATTTTGCCCTCGCCGCCATGATGGCTTCAGACACATTACGCGGCGCTTCCGAATAGTGCTTGAACTCCATCGAGTAGGTGGCGCGACCTTGCGACATGGAACGCAGCGTTGTCGAGTAGCCGAACATTTCGGACAACGGCACCTCGGCCTTGATCGCCTTTCCACCACCCACCATGTCTTCCATGCCCTGAACCATGCCACGGCGGGAGGATAAATCGCCCATCACGTTGCCAGCATAATCTTCGGGCGTCTCCACTTCCACTGCCATCATGGGCTCCAGAATCACGGGACTCGCCTTGCGGCAACCCTCCTTGAAACCGAAGATGGCAGCCATCTTGAACGCGTTTTCGTTAGAGTCCACATCGTGGTACGAGCCGAAGTGGAGTGTTACCTTCACATCGACCACAGGGTAACCTGCCAAAACACCCTGGTTCAGGGCTTCAATCACTCCTTTTTCCACCGCAGGAATGTACTCGCGTGGCACCACACCACCCTTGATCGCGTCCACAAATTCAAAGCCCTTGCCGGCTTCATTGGGCTCGATCTTGAGCACTACGTGACCGTACTGGCCCTTGCCGCCCGACTGCCGCACGAACTTTCCTTCGGAGTCTTCGACCGTTTTGCGGATCGTTTCGCGGTAGGCAACCTGTGGCTTGCCCACATTGGCCTCCACGCCAAACTCACGCTTCATGCGGTCGACAATAATTTCCAGGTGCAACTCGCCCATACCGGCGATGATGGTCTGACCGGACTCTTCGTCGGTTTTGACGCGGAACGATGGATCTTCCTGAGCCAGACGGCTCAAGGCAATGCCCATTTTTTCCTGATCGGCCTTGGTCTTGGGCTCCACAGCCTGGGCAATCACCGGCTCAGGAAACACCATGCGTTCCAGCGTAATGATGGCGGTCGGATCACACAAGGTTTCACCGGTGGTTACGTCTTTCAGTCCCACGCAGGCAGCAATGTCTCCGGCCCGGATCTCGTCCACTTCTTCGCGGTTATTAGCGTGCATTTGCACGATACGGCCGATACGCTCTTTCTTGCCGCGCACCGGGTTGTAGACGCTGTCGCCTTTCTTAAGCACGCCAGAGTACACGCGCACAAAAGTCAACTGGCCCACAAACGGATCGGTCATCAACTTGAATGCCAGTGCCGAGAACTTCTCGCTGTCGTCGGCCTTGCGCTGGGTTTCCTTTTCGTCTTCATCAAAGCCCGGCACGGGTGGCACGTCCAGTGGCGAGGGCATAAGTTCGATCACGGCGTCGAGCATGCGCTGTACGCCCTTGTTCTTGAACGCCGTGCCGCACAGCATCGGCTGGATTTCGGTGGCAATGGTACGCACACGCAGGCCATGTGTGATCTCGGCTTCGGTCAAGTCACCCTCTTCCAGGTACTTGTTCATCAGTTCTTCGGAGGCCTCTGCCGCAGCTTCGACCATCTTCTCGCGCCACTCTTTGGCTTGTTCAAGCAGTTCTGCAGGAATCTCTTCAAATGTGAACTTCATGCCCTGGGAGGCTTCATCCCAGTAGATGGCCTTCATCTTGCGCAGATCGACCACGCCCGTGAATTTCTCTTCTGCACCGATCGGAATCACGATCGGCACCGGGTTGGCTTTCAGGCGCAACTTCATCTGTTCAACCACTTTAAAGAAGTTGGCACCGGTACGGTCCATCTTGTTTACAAAGGCCAGGCGAGGCACTTTGTACTTGGTTGCCTGGCGCCACACGGTCTCAGACTGGGGTTGCACACCACCCACGGCACAGTACACCATGCAGGCACCGTCGAGCACACGCATGGAGCGCTCCACTTCAATGGTGAAGTCCACGTGTCCAGGGGTATCGATGATGTTGATGCGGTGCTCTGGGAACGAGGTGTCCATTCCCTTCCAGAAGCAGGTAGTGGCAGCGGAAGTGATGGTGATGCCACGCTCTTGCTCTTGCTCCATCCAGTCCATGGTGGCCGCGCCATCGTGCACTTCACCAATCTTGTGGTTCACGCCGGTATAAAAAAGAATGCGCTCGGTGGTGGTGGTCTTTCCAGCGTCGATGTGCGCAGAGATACCGATGTTGCGATAGCGCTCAATGGGGGTAGTGCGAGCCATGATGGATCCTTGGTTGGTCTTTATCTATAAAACGCCACCCGCACAACGCGACGTGGCGAGCGACCCTCTGCTGTGAGGCGGTTTTCGTGACGGCACACACGCGCCGCCAGGTCCGCCTCAAAACAGGAAAGCCGCAGGGTCCGCTTTAGAAGCGGAAGTGCGAGAACGCCTTGTTGGCCTCAGCCATGCGGTGAACTTCATCACGCTTTTTCATGGCTCCGCCACGACCTTCGGTCGCTTCCAGCAACTCATTTGCCAGGCGCTGCGCCATGGATTTCTCACCACGCTTGCGCGCGGCTTCCTTGATCCAGCGCATCGACAAAGCCAGTCGACGCACAGGACGCACCTCGACCGGCACCTGGTAGTTGGCACCACCGACTCGGCGGGATTTCACCTCGACCATCGGCTTGACGTTGTTGATCGCAACGCTGAATGCCTCGACCGGGTCTTTATCGGGGTGTTTCTTCTCGATGAGTTCCAGGGCACCATAGATGATGCGCTCTGCAACCGCTTTTTTGCCGCCTTCCATGATCACGTTCATGAATTTGGACAGCTCTACATTGCCGAACTTGGGATCCGGCAGAATTTCACGTTTAGGGACTTCGCGACGACGTGGCATTTTTTCACCTCTTTGCTTCAGTTGGCACCCTTGCAGGTACCGCGAGAGTTACTTGGCTTACTCGACCCACCCAAACAATCTCGGGCTTCGGGCCACTACGCTGCATCACCGCGCCACGCGGGAAACAGCACCGACTAACACACAACTACCAAAGAAATTACTTGGTAGCCTTGGGCCTCTTGGCTCCGTACTTGGAGCGTGACTGCTTGCGGTCTTTCACGCCTTGCAAATCAAGCGATCCGCGCACGATGTGGTAACGCACACCTGGCAAATCCTTGACACGACCACCACGAACCAGCACCACGCTGTGTTCCTGCAGGTTGTGGCCTTCTCCGCCGATGTAGGAAATGACTTCAAAACCGTTGGTCAAGCGCACTTTGGCAACTTTACGCAGAGCGGAATTGGGCTTCTTGGGAGTCGTGGTGTACACACGGGTACACACACCGCGACGCTGCGGAGAGTTCTGCATCGCAGGACTCTTCGACTTGATGGTCTCGACCTCACGGCCTTGACGCACGAGCTGGTTAATGGTTGGCATTGATAAAACGTCCCTAAACGTTTGGAATTAGTACGAAAACGTGATTCCCTTCGGAATTTCCGAAAAGCCTTCTACTGTACCAGACCCTGGGTTTTCCCGCAATGAAAACCGACTTGCAAGCCTAAATTCAGCGAATCCACAAGCGCACGGCGTCCCAGGCGCGGCCAAAAATACCCGCCTGCTCGACACCATCAAGCGCGAGCAAGGGCACTTCAGCCACGGTTTGATCTCCAAAAAGCACCTGTAAAGTAGCCAGTTGCTGGTCTTTGGCGATGGGCGCAACCAGCGGCTCCGTGCGAACGATCTGTGTTTTGAGCTTGCCTGCACTGCCGCTGGGAACCGCTACCACGATCGGCAACGCACGCCCTACTTTGACCGTCGAAGCCACGCCCTTCCAGACGCTGGACGTCGTTACCGCCTGTCCACCATCAAAGAGCTTGACCGCCTCAAAGGCCGTAAAACCCCAATTCAGCAGTTTTTGGGACTCATTGGCGCGGGCATTTTCGTTAGCTGCGCCCAACACAATGGAGAGAAGGCGGCGACTTCCTCCCGTTGTCACTGCGCTGCTGCCAGGCGTTGACGCAGCCAGATTGGCCAACTCACGCCGTGCAGTTGCCACCAGGCAATATCCTGCCGCCTCTGTATAGCCCGTCTTCAGTCCGTCCACCGTCGGGTCGCGAAACAGCAGCAAATTGCGGTTGCTATCGTTGGCCGCAGGCGTACCGGGGTACCGGTACTTCTTGATTGCGTAATAACCCACATAGTCCGGGAAATCCGCCATGAGTCGGGTTGCCAGAATACTCAGGTCGCGCGCGGTGGTGGTGTGCCCGGCCTCGGTCAAACCTTCCGGGTTTTTGTAGCCAGTCGACTTCATGCCCAACACCTTGGCCTGCTCGTTCATCATCTGGACGAACCGCGCTGCGGTTCCCCCGACGCCTTCGGCCAGCGCCATGGTCGCGTCATTGCCGCTTTGCACAATCATGCCCTTGATCAAATCTTCCACTGGCACCTGCATCTTGGGATCGATAAACATGCGCGAACCCGGCATCTTCCAGGCGCGCTCGCTCACCGGCAAGGTCTGTTTCAAGTCCAGTTTCTTGCTGCGCAGGGCATCGAAAACAAGATAGGCAGTCATCAACTTCGTCAGCGAGGCGGGTTCGACCGCCATGTCCACATCCTTGGAAGCCAGGATCTGGTTGGCTGTCACATCCATCAGCAGGTAGGCGCGCGCCGCCACCTCGGGCGGCTGGACAGTTTGCGCATGAAGGGTAAGGCAAAAGAACGCTACGAAGGCAGCAATAAATGGTTTCATGGGATGTAAGTCAATCTACAGATTCCGGCGACCGGAATTCAAAGGAGGATCAGTTTAGCGAAGGGTGCCCGCGTTGGTGTACAGATGGCGCGCCACCAGACAACGCAACTGGGCAATTATCCCGCGAGAAATCTGTGAGTGCACGGTAGCTGCTATGAAAAGCGAAGCGCTTCACGCTTACCATTATTCGGCTGACGGACTTTTTAACGCCCCAAATGCTCGGGCACCAGCAACCGCTCAACAACCTTGCCATTCTTGAGATGGGAGTCCACGATTTCGTCGATATCAGTGCTATCTACATAGGTGTACCAGACGCCTTCCGGGTACACCACGGCAACGGGTCCCGCGGCACAGCGGTCCAAGCAACCCGCCTTGTTCACCCGTACCTGCCCCGGTCCCGATAGTCCGGCCTCCTTGACCCGTTGCTTGCATCGGTCAAACCCCTCCTGCGCATGCTGCTGTGCACAACACTCTTCACCGGCTTTACGTTCGTTCAAGCAGAAAAAGATGTGGCGTGTGTAGTAACTCTTGGGACTGTTGGTTGTTGCATTCATGTATCGATTCTAGTTTTGCTATCTGAGCGCCCCAACTGCAGCAGTACATAAACGAGCGCGGCGTAGGGCCACAGCCAGCCCAACCACTGGGCCAGCCCGTGAAACCGGATAAACCTGCCCTGCTCCCAGGCTTGCAATGTCTGCGCGAAATACGGACTCTCGGGTGCCTGATTGAGCAGACTGAGGTACACCCCCAATGCCAACAACAGCAGGGCTGCGCTTGACCTCCACGAAACCAGCGACAGCGCCAATGAAATCACCACGCACAGGCCTATACCCAGCACGGCAGGCGTCCCCAACCACGCCCAGGCGTGGGCTGGCCCCCAGCTGAGCGCGGCCGAGAGCGCTGTTGCCGCGACGCCAAGCAGCGTCATCACGCCTACCAGCCACAGACGCCGCCGCATGGAACGCACGACGCAAAATCCCAACAAGCAGGGAATCAGAAGCCCCAGAAACACACACACCAGTTCTGCACCCGAGCCTAGCGGCGTCAAGGGGGTTAGACGTTGGGGCAGCCACGAGGCAAAACCGGTTCCCGCCAACTGCTGTGTCAGGACTTCTTCCAAGCGGGACTGGATCTGGCCCAACCCAAATGGCACAGCAGCCGGGAACATCAACGCCACCGGCCAGGTCGCCAGCAACACCATGCCGCCACGCGATTGCTCGACAAACCAGCGTGCGCGCAAGCGACTCCAGCGCCGGATTACTCCCCAGCGATCGAGCAAAAGGGTGGCGAGTGCGCCCATCGCTGCACCCGCGGCGTTGAGCAGCAGGTCTTCGCGTGACGCCACGCGCGAGGGCAAGTAGCTTTGCAGCGCCTCCAGAGTGAAGGAAAGCACGCCGCACACCAGCACCGCCACCCATGCGGCGTGGCGACGTCGGGCCCGCAAGACGCTGAGCGCAAGTAGCGCCCCCAGTGGTACATATCCCGCCAGATTGATGGTCACGTCAAAGCCGGTCCAGTAACGCGGCCAGGGGGCAAACAGAAATCCCCAAGGCAGCAAACCCTGATCGCGCCAGCCCGAAAACGGATAGAGACTGGCGTACACGATCAGCGCCACATAAGCCAGGGCCAGGGGGGAAGCGGAGGTTTTGTGCATTCCAAAAAAAACCCCAGCACAAGGGCTGGGGTGGTAAGCCTATTTGCTGTCACACATCAAGGCCCCGCTCAGGGAGGAAAAGCGGGAGGTAGCAAGCTACCCGGGTGGAAATATAGCAATACTTTTGCATCCCTGCAACCTTTTTCGTGCAGATTTCATCGAAATGCCTGGACGAGCTATCGCCAACTTTACAAAGAGTCGCACATTTACTGTCTTGGGCACGGATATATTGAATCGAAGTTTCAGGCACAATTTTCCCCATGACCATATCCACACCTTTCGCTTCCTTTCCGATGGGACGTCCGCGCCGATTGCGCCGCGATGCCTTTACCCGCAACCTGGTTCGCGAGAACGCGCTGACCGCGCACGACCTGATTTATCCGGTGTTTGTTGTTGATGGAGCGCAGCAGCGCGTTCCCATCGCATCCATGCCGGGTGTAGAACGTTTGAGCCTGGACCTGTTATTGCCAGTGGCCGAGGAATGCGTTCAGTTGGGGATTCCGGTGATGGCGTTGTTCCCGGTGATTGACCAGTCGCTCAAAACGTACGATGGCAAGGAGGCAACCAATCCCGATGGTCTCGTGCCAAGGGTCGTCCGCACCCTGAAGAAGGAGTTTCCCGGCCTGGGCGTGATGACCGATGTGGCGCTGGACCCCTTCACCAGCCACGGGCAGGATGGCTTACCCGACACCCGACCAGAGTCCGAAGGCTATATCCTCAATGACGAAACAGTGGAAGTGCTGGTGCACCAGGCCATGACGCAGGCCGATGCCGGCGTGGATATCGTGGCCCCCAGTGACATGATGGATGGGCGCATCGGTGCCATCCGCAAGGCACTGGAAGCCAAGGGGCACATCCATACCCGCATCATGGCCTACAGCGCCAAGTACGCCAGCGCCTTCTACGGACCATTCCGCGATGCCGTGGGTTCGGCCAGCAACCTGGGTAAAAGCAACAAGAAGGTCTACCAGATGGACCCTGCCAACACCAACGAAGCGCTGCGTGAAGTGGCGATGGACATTGCCGAGGGTGCTGACATGGTGATGGTCAAGCCCGGCATGCCCTATCTGGACGTGGTGCGCCGCGTGAAGGACGAGTTCAAAGTTCCGACTTTCGCCTACCAGGTTAGTGGCGAGTACGCCATGCTCAAGGCGGCCGCGCAAAACGGCTGGCTCGACCATGACGCGGTGATGATGGAAAGCTTGCTGGCGTTCAAGCGCGCCGGGGCCGATGGTGTGCTCACCTACTTTGCCCGCGACGCTGCCAGATTGCTACGTAATTCATAGCTGCCTGCGCAATATCCACTTGCGCAAACGGCACTTTTTACGTAAAACATATCGTCCATTCGGAGTTCCATGCGCATCTTCAGCATAGCGAACGGCAACGTGGCGGAGAGCGCCGATCTCCAGGCACTGACAGCCGCGGGGCCACCCACCCAGGGATTTGTCTGGGTGGCGTGTGTGCGCGACGAGTTTGATGCGGCCCAGGCACAGATTCAGGCCATGCTGCAGGCCCAGTGCGGCCAACAACTGGTAGACCTGCATATCTCCGACCTGCTCAACAACCAGTTGCCCTCGCACTACGACTACACCTCGCAGTACGACATACTGGTGTTCCGGCGTCTGGCGGCAGGCAGTTGGGACGGAGAACTCAGCGCTGCCGCAGCACCAGCCCGCGGCGGCCCACCAATCCTGCGCCGCATCGACACCAGCCCAGTGGGCTTTGCCGTTTTTGACCGCGTCTTGTTGACGGTTCACCCGACCGATTGCGCGGTACGTGACGGCTATGCCGCCAAGCTGCTGCAGGCCGCACACGCCGACACCCGTGTCGCTGGTGTGCGTTTGCCGGCCAGCCCGGCCGACATGATGCTGCGCATCGTCAACCAGATGGTCGATGGCTTCCTGGAACTGCGTCGTGAACTGACACACCAGTTGGACCACTGGCAAAGCGAGCTGCTCAACCCGAAAACGCGATTCAACAACTGGGCGGCACTGCTCGAAGCGCGCCTGTCGCTGCACCACCTCGATGAGATCTGCGAAGACCAGCGCGCGGCGATTCAGGACTGGATCGAAGCCATCAAAACCTGGCCTGACACGGACGTCCCCGCCGAGCAGCGTGACCGAGACCTGCTGCAGGTGCGCAGTCGGGATGTCCTCGAACACATCGAGCGCGTGGTACACCATGTACGCCGCCTGGAGCAAAGTGCCGAGACTGCCGTGCAGATGCATTTCAGCGTGCAGGGCAGTCGCACCAACGACATCATGCGCACGCTCACCGTGCTCACTGCCATCTTTCTACCACTCAACCTGATTACCGGCTTCTTTGGAATGAACTTTGACGCATTGCCACTTATTCACCAGCAGCGCGGCGTGTTCTGGGCCATGGGACTCATGGCCTCCATTGCCTCGGTGCTGGTACTGGTGTTTTGGCGCAAACGTTATCTTGCACGCTCCGGGCGATAGAGCAAGGCCAGCATCAAGGCGGCGCCTGCACGATGGAAGTGCGCCTTCCCTGCAAAGGTCAACAAAGTCACATCTTCGCTGCGTTATACGCTTGTTATACGCTTTGACACTGCATGAGCCCGCGCATATAGTGTGTATTGACCACATCCAAGCATGGTTTGACTAGGGGGGAAGCTGAAAATAGCACCCGTTTTACAGCCTTGTTTGAAGATGTATCGACATTTATGCGATATTTTTGATTCCAAAAGGGGTACTTTCATGCGCATTCAAAGCAACGTGCAACAGTCGATCATGGAGCAGCGCGCGAACTTTCGACAAGGCGCAACAAAAGCTACTGATCAGTTAAATTCGGGGTCCGGCACTGGGATTCAATTGGCCGATGCGAACCGGGTGTCAGACGAGAGCAGAGCGCGGTTTATGCAGAGAAACGGAATTCAAAGAACAGAAAACACAGGCATGTCGACTGTCGGATTGGCCGCCCAATCGCAAACGAAAGCGTTTTTGAACGCGCAAAACCAGGGTGCAACCACTGACACCATTGACTTGGCAGGTGATATCCGCCAACTTGAAGAAAACTTTAACCGCATCGCGGCAAATGTCGCTAGAGATACCATAAAAGAATACTCTGCTGTTGCGACAGTCAATTCTGGGGCGTCCCCTGGGACCGGTGGGGTATTTTTTACGCAAGGGGAGTCATCCCAACTCAATGAAGCGGGTTCTACCCAATTGCAGAATGCAGTTGCCGGGAATACGGTGAATCAGGCTGCAACGTACGACATTGCCAGAAGCAAGATCCAGGATTTGCATAAGCGTTTGCAATCCACATTGCAGGCACTCGCCGCTGACGCGTATGCAGGAGTTGACAAGGCTACACAGAACAATGCCAATGCTCCCGCGAATTCCAATTCGACGGTAACCGATGTCAGCGTCCAGGAAGAGACGAAGAAATTGACGCAGGTCACTGCAGCGACAAGTGAGCAGACCCAGACAAGGCCAACCTTGCGGCAAATGGGTACGGCAGCGCTCAGCCAGGCGAACCAGGCAGCGCCACAAACAATTGGTTTGATGCGGGGTTAACCGGGCCTCTGGCCTGAATCGCCACAGCTGCCATGGTTGCCATTTCGTCCTCTGCCAGCGCCACACGCTACAGCGTCCAGCAGGCGGCCGTGCCGCAGGTCAAACGCGCTGCCGAGCAGGCGCAGCAGGCGGCCGACGCACTGCAGGCGCAGGCACGCGATGCATGGCAAAAAGTGGACAGCGCCGAGGCCAATGCCCGCGCGGTGGATGCCCGGGCCAATCAGGCGATCTCAACGGCGGCCCAGGCACGCAAAAGCATGGTGTCCTTTGGTGGAAACATTTTGGCTGCCGGATCGACTGAAAAAATCGAAACGCCAAACACCAAGCCAGCACCAGCGGCATCTTCGACACCCACTACAACACCAGCCCCAGGCGTGATAAACACACAAGGGCAACGCATCGGCACCCTGATCAATATCACAGCCTGATATCAGGGAGTCCGACTCCTCGTGAGCTGCCATTGCAGCGCCAGCATTGGCGTGGTACCGTTCGGCAACCACAATGAGCACCAGACCGAGTTGATGAAGTGGGCCGATGCGGCCATGCGCATGCCAGGGAAACCGGGCGCGAAACGATCCGGTTCTATGCATAAGATGTGCCGCCAGACCTTGCAAATACTGCGTAGACCGCTATAAAAAAGATAGTCGTTATGGAAACTGAGACAAAGCCCGATCGCTCGCCCTGGCGCTCGCTGAAAGTCCGCGCCACGGTTTTCACGCTGGTCATTTTTGTGCTGGGCATCTGGGCGCAGTCGTTCTACATCAGCCGCGGCCTGCAAACCGATATGGAGCAACTGCTGGGCGAGCAGCAGTTCTCGGTGGTCACCTCGGTTGCCAAGAAAGTCAACGACGACCTGACCGACCGCCTGGACGCCCTTGAAACCGTTGCCAAAGAAATGGGTGCCGACCTGCTGGCACGCCCAACCGCCTTGCAGGCCAACCTGGAACAGCGCCCGCTGCTGCAACTGCTGTTCAACGGCGGGGTCTTGGTCACTGGTGCCGATGGCACCTCTATTGCCGATGTGCCGCTGTCGGCCGGTCGGATCGGCACCAATTACATGGACAGGGATAACGTTGCGGTGACGCTCAAGGAAGGTAAGACGGCGATTGGCAACCCCACCATGGGCAAGAAACTCGGGGCACCGGTGTTTAGCCTGGCAGCGCCGATTATCGATGGCCAGGGCAAAGTGATTGGCTCCCTGGTGGGCACGATCAACCTGGGCAAGCCCAATTTTCTCGACCAGATCACCCGTAGCGCCTATGGCAAGGGCGGGGGGTATGTGTTGGCTTCGGCGCAGCACCGCCTGGTGATCACCGCCACCGACAAGAGCCGAATCATGGCGCCGCTGCCTGCCCCGGGTGTCAACACCTGGGTTGACAGGTTTGCCAACGGTTATGAGGGGTGGGCGGTTGCGACCAATCCAAAGGGCGTAGAAGTGGTGGTGTCGGGTAGCACTGTTCCTGCTGCGGGGTGGTATGTGCTGGCCACGCTACCGACCGAAGAGGCCTTTGCACCGCTGCACGACCGGCGCCAGCGCCTGCTCTGGGCCACGCTGCTGTTGACCCTGCTCACAGGCGCAGTAACCTGGTGGGTTTTGAAGCGCCAACTCGCGCCGCTGGTGGAGACTGCGAGAGCCTTGACGAAACTGGCCGAGTCAACGCAAATTCCGCAACCCCTGGCGCTCACCCAGAAGGGCGAGATCGGGCAGTTGGTAGACAGCTTCAACCGCATTCTGCAGACCTGGTCGCGGCGAGAAGCTGCGCTGCAAAAGAGCGAACAGAACCTTGCCATCACGCTCAACTCGATTGGAGATGCGGTGATTGCCACCGATACCGTCGGCCAGATCACCGGCATGAACCCCACCGCAGAGCGCCTCACAGGCTGGCCGATGGCGGATGCGTTAGGCCATAGCCTGAATGAAGTGTTTCGCATCGTCAACGCGCAGACCCGTTTGCCCTCGGTCAACCCGGTGCAGCTGGTGATGGAGCGCGGTGAGGTGGTGGGCCTGGCCAACCACACCACGCTGCTGGCACGCGATGGCCGTGAATACCAGATTGCCGACAGCGCAGCCCCGATCCGCAATGCCGCCGGACAGATCGTCGGCGTGGTGCTGGTGTTCAGCGATGTGAGCGAGAAATACGCAGTACAGGAAGCGCTCGACCAGTTCTTTGAGCAAGCCCTGCATCTGCACCTGATCGCCAGACTCGACGGCGTGATCCAGCGCGTCAACCCAGGTTGGGAGGCATTGCTGGGGTATGCCAAGGGCGAGATCGAAGGTAGCAGCTTTTTGGCGCTGGTACACCCGGACGACCAGGCTTCCACCCTGGCCGAGATGGCCAAGCTCGGGCGGGGTGTCACCACCTTTCATTTTGAAAATCGATACCGCCACAAGAGCGGCGAATTCAGGTTGTTGGCCTGGTCGGCCAGTGTTTCAAGCGCAAAGCAGTTGATCTATGCCGTGGCCAGCGACATCACCGAGCGCAAGCGCGCCGAGCAGCAGGCCAGTGACGACCACCAGGCGCTGCTGTCGGGTGAGGCGCGGCACGCTGCCATGTTCGCCAACATCTCGGACGTCATCGCCATTCTTGATGTCAATGGTTTGATTACCTACGCCAGCACCAATATCGAAGCAAACTTCGGCTGGAAACCGGGCGACTTGGTGGGCACCGACGTCTGGATGACGGTGCATCCGGACGACCTGGAGCGCGTTCAGCACGCGTTCTACGCACTACTGCAACAAGACAATGCGTCCATCACTGTCGAGCTACTGTTCCGGTGCAAAGACGGCCGCCACATGCCAGTCGAGGTGACAGCAAGCAACCTGAAAAGTGACCCACTCATTGGTGGTGTGTTGCTCAATTTCCGCGACATCACGGCGCGCAAGCAGGCGCAAGCGGCGCTGCAACAAGGCAAAACCATGCTGGAGCGCACAGAAAGTATGGCGCATCTGGCCAGCTTTGAGTGGGACGTTGACACCAACACCGTGAGCTGGTCGCCCGAGATGTATCGCATCTTCGGGCGCGACCCAGCCCTGGGCATTCCGGACCTGCAAGGACAGGCGGAGCTGTACACGCCAGAGTCCACCCAGATCCTGTTTGATGCGGTGGACAAGGCCGTGGCAGCTGGCACGCCCTACGAGCTTGAGCTGATGTCGGTGCAGCCCGATGGCGAGCAGCGCCCTTGCTGGATCAAGGGCTTTCCCGATCGCGATGCCAGCGGGCGGGTGGTGCGCGTGGCTGGGCTGGTGCAGGACATCACCGAGCGCAAGCAGGCCCAAGCCGTTGACCGATTCCTGGCGCAAGCCAGTGGTGGCCCTGATGCCGAACCCTTCTTTGATGCCCTGGCTCGTTTTCTTGCACAAACCCTGCAGATGGACTACACCTGCATTGACCGACTCGAAGGTGATGCATTGAACGCCACCACGCTGTCGGTCTGGCACGACGGCCACTTTGAAGACAACCTGACCTATGCCCTGCGCGATACCCCATGTGGTGAAGTGGTGGGACGCGGAGTCTGCTGTTTTCCGGCTAGCGTCTGCCAATTTTTCCCGAATGATGCGGCGCTGCAGGAACTGCGCGCCGAGAGTTACATCGGCGTAACCCTGTGGAGCCATGCCGGACAACCCATCGGCCTGATCGCCGTCATTGGACGGCGTGCACTGGGCAATCGCGCCCAGGCCGAAGCCACGCTGGCGCGGGTGGCCGGCCGTGCGGCGGCAGAATTGGAACGCTTGACTACCGAAACGGCAATGCGTGAAAGCGAAGCGCGCTTTCGCAGCGTGGTGGAGCTGATGCCCGACGTCATCGTTGTGCATCGCGGCGGAAAATTGCTGCATGTCAACCCGGCCGGCATTGCCATGTTTGGCGCTCAAACCGAGCAGGATCTCATCGGCAAACCGATTCTGCAATTCGTCCACCCCGACTTTCACCAAATCGTGCTGGCACGGGTCAAAAGGGCGGTCGAATATGGCGAGGCCGCCGGCACGATTGAGGAGCGCTATGTCCGGCTCGACGGCACCAGCTTTGATGCGGAGGTGCAGAGCAAACCGATTGTGCTGGCAGGCCAGGCCGCCGTGCTGGTCACGCTACGTGACATTACCGAGCGCAAGGCAGCACAAGAAAAACTCCAGCTGGCCGCCGGCGTTTTTACCCACGCGCTGGAGGGCATCATGATCACCACGCCCGAGGCCGCCATCATCGATGTCAACAACGCCTTCACCCGCATCACCGGCTACACGCGCGACGAAGTGCTGGGGCAAAACCCGCGTCTTCTGAAATCGGGGCGCCACGATGCGGATTACTACGCGGCCATGTGGCGCAACCTGGTTCAGGACGGCTACTGGTATGGCGAGGTCTGGAACCGGCGCAAAAACGGCGATGACTTTGCCGAAATGCAGGCCATCAGCGCGGTGCGCGACGCGCAGGGCACGGTCAGCCAGTACATCGCGCTGTTCTCCGACATCACCGATCGAAAGGCGCACGAGAGCCAGTTGGAACGCATTGCCCACTTTGATGCGCTCACCAACTTGCCCAACCGGGTGCTGCTGGCCGACCGGCTGCAGCAAGCCATGGCACAGGCCCAGCGCAGGCAGCAACAGTTGGCAGTAGTCTATCTCGACCTGGACGGATTCAAGGCCATCAACGACCACCAGGGGCACCAGACCGGCGACCAGGTCCTCATCACCCTGGCCCAACGCATGAAAGATGCACTGCGCGAGGGCGACACCATGGCCCGTATGGGCGGCGACGAATTTGTGGCGGTGCTGATCGACCTGCAAGACACATCGGCCTGCGTGCCCCTGCTCAACCGCCTGCTGGCGGCTGCCGCCGAACCGGTGCAGGCAGGCGCGAGCCTGCAGGTGTCGGCCAGCCTGGGCGTTACCTTCTACCCGCAGACACACGACATCGATGCCGACCAGCTGTTGCGCCAGGCCGACCAGGCCATGTACCAGGCCAAGCTGGCGGGCAAAAACCGCTACCACGTGTTTGATGCCGCGCAAGACAGCAGCCTGCGCAGCCACCATGAAGGCCTGGAGCGCATCCGTCTGGCGCTGCAGAACCACGAATTTGTGCTGCACTACCAACCCAAGGTGAACATGCATACCGGCCAGGTGCTGGGGGCCGAGGCGCTGATCCGCTGGCAACACCCTGAGAAGGGCCTTCTGGCCCCGGCCACGTTCCTGCCGGTCATCGAAGACCACCCGCTGGCGGTGGACGTTGGCGACTGGGTCATAGATGCCGCCATGCAACAAATGGAGCGCTGGCACGCCGCCGGGCTGCATCTGCACGTCAGCGTGAACATTGGCGCGCGCCAGTTGCAGCAAGCCAACTTTGTCGAGCGCCTGCAAACCATTCTGGCACGCCATCCACAGGTGCATCCGGGCAACATAGAGCTTGAAGTACTGGAGACCAGCGCGTTGGCCGACATGGCGCAGGTGTCGCAGGTGATTGAAGACTGCAACCAGATCGGCGTGCGGTTTGCGCTGGACGACTTTGGCACAGGCTACTCGTCGCTCACCTACCTTAAGCGCCTGCGTGTGGCGCTGCTCAAGATTGACCAGAGCTTTGTGCGCGACATGCTCGACGACCCTGATGACTTGGCCATTCTGGAGGGTGTGATCGGCCTGGCTGCTGCCTTCAAACGCGATGTGATTGCCGAGGGAGTAGAGACGGTAGCCCACGGCACCGCGCTGCTGCAACTGGGCTGCGCGCTGGCCCAGGGCTATGGCATTGCCCGACCCATGCCACCTGAGCAGATGCCGGCCTGGGTAGCCACTTGGCAGCCTGATGCGGCGTGGTGTGCGGTGCCAGACTCAGGGGAGACTGTCCGGTCTAACTAACCCGGCTCGTGCAAACTCCGCAGTGGCATGGGGTCAGACCCCGCTGCCCCGCCCGGGCCAGAGAAATGCATGCCAAATCTGGCTGCAGCGCCCGTAGAACGTGCGTAAGCTGCTCTTGTGTTTGTAGCATGGCTACTGCTGATCGCGAGGCTTGACGATGGCAAAGATAGCGCAATGCGAGGTGCACCGCAAGTCGGGTCAGCAGCGATTGCGGGTATAGGCCATGAACCCGCGAATGACTCTTCCCGCATTGGAAGCCGACGTTCAGTCGCGGAACCAGTAAGGCTCCAACAGACGCATTGCTGTCACTCCCGAGGTACTTTCATAAGTCGGGTATGCCGCGAACCGGACTTTAGGCGGCGAGTGTTTGCTACGATCCCGATGACTTTTTCTATACATTGTTCGTTAGGCCGCACACACCTAATTCGGAGGGTTCATATGTCTTTTGAAGATTCCCAGCAGACTGAACGCGTGACCCACGCAACATTGGTCTTCGAGCGCGAGGTTCCTGCGACCGTCGAGAAGGTATTTGCAGCTTTTGCAAACGCAAAACTTCGATCGGAGTGGGGTGCGCCGTCGGAAACCGCCACAATCATCTATGACCAAGAAGATTTTCGAGAGGGCGGCGAAGATCGGTTCCGTTGCGGCTCTAAATCTAACCCCAACATTCACGGCGCTACCCGCTACCTTGAGATCATTCCAGATTGCCGAATTGTCTCCAGCGAGACGATCTCGATGGATGGAAAGCGCCTCTGCGCTTCACTGATTACTCTTGAACTTGCACAATCGGGCAGCAGAACGAAGCTACGAAGCATCAGCCAAGTTGCTTCATTCATTGGTCAGGACATGATCAAGGGAACTGAGACTGGAAACAGTAGTTCACTGGATAGCCTCGTTAACTATTTTTCCAGAGAGCAAGCGTGAATAATGAGTTTTGGGCGCATTTGCTGCCTAACTACCGCATGCAGCGGATGGAATTCGGCAGCCGCTGCATGCGGAGCGTTAACCTGCCATTTGAGTGACTGCTTCGAAGCGCGGGAAAAATCGGCTTCCGCCCCTGACCGGACCATGGTTGGAAAACTTCGACTGACTCCTGACAGCCCAAGCAGCCCCTATCAGCGTTCAACAACCTCGTCCAAGGTGGGTGGTGGGGCATGCGGGCGCAGGCGCCATTCGACGTTGCCACAGAGGGAGCGCGCAAGCCACCGCGTTGACGCAGCGATGTTGGCGTGGAGAACGTGGAAACCGGCGAGCGTGCGCCGGAGAACGCATGCCGCGCCACCCGCCTTGTGCGCGGTGTCGGAGCGAAGTTCATGAGCAAAATCGCCGGCTGGCGGCCGCCACTTATGCGTGAGGCGCTCCTGACTTTATAGCGCAGCTACATTTTTTGGCGCAGCGTGGCCAACTTACAGTTCACACAAACGGCGCGCCCAATCCCTCGCGCGCCATCACCCGCTGGGTCGCGGGGCGCTCCAGCACGCGTTGCAGGTAAGGGCCCAGGTGTGGCAGTGCGCGCGCCGGTCGTGCGCTGAAGTTGCGGGTCCAGCGGCAGAGGGTGAAAACGTAGGGATCCAGCGCGGTGAAGGCTTGGCCCATGAACCACGGGCCGCCGTGGCGTGCCAGTTCGGCGTCGAGCTGGTCCAGCAGAGCGCCGACTTTCTTTTGCGCCTGCGCCTTGACTTCGGCAGCGCCCGCGGTATTGCCCTCAGCCACCCAGCGCTCAGGGTAGAAGTAGACGATCAGGCTGGTTTGTAGCGTATTGGTCAGCCACACCAGCCACTTGTAGAAATGCGCCCGGCCCGCTGTTCCTGGCGGCGGGGCCAGTTGCTTGTCAGCGAAGGTATCGCACAGGTGCAGGCAAATGGCGGCCGTCTCGTAGAGCACCAGGTCACCATCGGTGAGCGCGGGCAACAGGCCATTGGGGTTGATCTGCAAATAGGCTGGCGACTTGTGGGCGTCGGCCGCACGGTCCACCAGCACCAGTTCAAATGGTGCCCCCAGCTCTTCCAGCACCAGGTGGGGGATCATGCTGGCGGTGCTGGGGTAGTAGTGCAGTTGGATCATGTTTATTTCTCGGTCAGGGAAAGTTGGAACAGGCGAGCACCATTGTTCCACGCCACGTTGCGCGCCACCTCTGGCGGCAGATCGCCCAGCCAACTCCGGTAGCTGCTCATCAACGCGTCGTAGTACTGCCAGCGCTGATTCACCCAGGTGTCCGAACCGATCAGAAAGCGCGTCGGGTACTTGAGCAACAGCGCACGCCACTCAGGGCACAGGCGCTCGGCACCTTGCGCATCGGGGCAGGTAAGCCCCGGGCGGTACGACAGTTCGCCCATCAACAAGGGATAGCGTGCCAGCAGGGCATCGACCCGTACCACGGAAGCGCCACCGATGCCGGTGTGCGCCCAGATCAGGCGGGTGCGCTGGCCTTGGGAGGGCGTGTGCGCCATCAGCAAGTCGATCGCCGCGTCGTCCACATGGGCCAGGATGGCCAACCCCTTCTCCTCGGCAAAGACCATCAGTTTTCTGGCAACGGCGCCATTGGCATTGGCACTGTCGTAGAGGTGAAACTCGCCAATGCCTCGATACGGTCCGCTGGCCGTTCCCTGGGCAAACTCGGCCTGCACCATGGCAAAAATAGTCTCGTCCCTGAACCAGCTGTCGTAGTCAGCACGGTTGCGGTACAGGCGGATGAAGGGAACCACGGTAACGCCTGCCTCAGCGGTCTCTTTGCTGGCCGCCAAGAGCTTGGTGCCGTCATTGGGGCGCGAATTGGATACGACCGCACGCACGCCGTTGCGCTGCATACGGGCCAGCACATCAGCCACTGGGTGCGGGCCGGTCTGGCCGTTCCAGGCTTCCTGGTTGTAGTGCAGGTGGGCGTCGAGCAACGGTCCGGTGTAGTCGGCAGCCCAGACGGAGCCACAAGTCGCTATAAAAATAAGAGCTGCTTGCGCAATCCCAGCAAGCGCTGCGGGCATAAATGGCATTGAAAGATTGGCACGGCGCATGATTCCTCCCGGGTTCCGGGGAATTATCGGGTGAACGTCAAGAGTCTGCCCAGGGTCTGGCATTTCGTGTCCAATAGCGGGATGGACCAAGCCACCAACCACGACCGACGCCTCACTGAACTGGAAATCAAGGCCAGCTTTTCCGAAGATATGCTGGACCAACTGAATCTCGTGGTGGTGCGCCAGCAGCAGGAGATCGACCAGTTGCGCCGCGAAATCCAACAACTCAGGCAGCAGGCACTGGAGCGCAATGCCGATAGCGGCAGCGCTGCCGGGCATGAGCCGCCGCCCCACTATTGACTACCGATTGGACCCCTCTGCATGGATCTCAAACCACTGATTACCCTGCTGGCCATCGTCAACCCGCTGGCGATCGTACCGTTCTTCATTCATTACACGGCGGGGTTTTCGGCCGACCAGCGCAGGGCGACGATTCGCATCTCGTCTTTCACTACCTTTGTCGTGATCGCGGTGAGTGCGCTGGCAGGCTTGCACATTCTGGAGTTTTTCGGTATCACACTGGCGAGCTTTCAGGTCGGGGGCGGCATGCTGCTGCTCACTTCGGCCCTGAACATGCTCAACGCGCAACCAGCGGAAGCCAAGACCAGCACCCACGACCTCGAAGACGGTGCCGCGAAGGCGGCCATGGGAGCCAGCATTGCGGTGGTGCCGCTCACTATCCCGCTACTTACCGGACCGGCCACCATGTCCACGGTGGTGATCTACGCCGACAAGGCCAAGTCTTTTCTGCAGCTGGGCACACTGGTTGGCTACGGTGTAGTGGTCGCCCTGGCCACGGCCTTGTGCTTCTCCCTGGCGCAACCCATCGCCCGGGTGCTGGGCAAGACCGGCATCAATGTGATGACCCGGCTGATGGGCCTGATACTGGCCGCACTGGCGGTCGAGGTCATGTCTGACGGCCTCACCAAGCTGTTCCCGGCGCTGGGGCGATGACACAGTGCCGGGTGCAGCAGGTCAGAAGAAGTTGCCGACATTCATGAGCGTCATGACGCCCAGCACCGCAAAAATCACTGCGGAGACGCCGTGCACCAGAGTCATGGATACCTTCTCTGCAATCTTGTTGCCCAGGAAAACGGCGGGGACATTGGCGATCATCATGCCCAACGTGGTGCCGGCCACCACCGCAAAGAAATTGCTGTAGCGTGCGGCAAGCGCCACCGTGGCAATCTGCGTCTTGTCACCCATCTCGGCCAGAAAGAACGCAACGACGGTGGTGCCAAAGACACCGAACATCATCTTGCCGTCCTCGGCGCCCTCATCCATCTTGTCTGGAATCAACATCCAACCGGCCATGGCGATGAACGACACGCCAATGACCCAGCGCAACACGTCCGGCCCCAGCAAACGCGCCACACCTTCTCCCACCGCGCCAGCGGCCGCATGGTTGGCCAGCGTTGCTACCAGAATGCCCAGAATGATGGGAAGCGGTTTGCGGAATTTCACTGCCAGCAGCATCGCCAGCAGTTGCGTCTTGTCGCCCATTTCACCCAAAGCGACGACGCCGGTGGAGATGAGAAATGCTTCCATGTGAGAACTCCAGGGGCCAGTAAATACCAAAGACTGCACGGCATCCCCGGCCCAATCACGGAGGCAGTGCAGTCAAAGGTCTTGCCAGGCTAAGCGCTGTTGCTGCCATGGCCAGCTGGCCAAGTCTGTTGACAGGAACCCCTGTGTGTGCAGGGCGGCTACTCCCCAATGACGAGTGCGGCAGCGAGTATATCTCAGCGTACGTTGCTCAACGCGTATTCCGCAGAGCGCAGTTCATCGCGCTTGCGGCGTAGCCGTCGATCGGTCTCGCTGAGTTCATTGCGAATCTCGCGTCGGTCGTCGTCGATGGACTTGCGCAGTTTTCTGCGCTCCTCGTCGGTGCGCGCTTCCTTGAGACGCTTTTCTTCCTCATGGTTGCTTTCGCGCAAGCGGCGCTCCAGGGATTCGATGCGGTTATCCAGCGTGTTGACTTCGTTACGCAAATCGTAGACCGAGCGCGCCAACTGGAAGCGTTGCTGAAACGGTCCGTCGATGGCTGGCGGGCACACGCCCGCATAGTAGCCACCGTTCAAGCCCAGTGGCACCGCGTTCTCAAGACGACAGTAACTGCGCAAGCCCAGGTCACGGCCAGCCCGATAAGCCTGGGCGTTCACCGACACGCCAACCTTGGCACAGTCTTCGATGCGCGACTGCAAATGGGTTAGCGCCTGTCCGTTGATCCCATCACGCTGACCCACCTCATGCCAATCGGCCACCTTGCACTCTTCGGGCGACATGGTGGCACAGGAAGCCAGCAACAAGCTGCAGCAAGTGGCCAACAATACCGCAATGATTCGACCGAGCATGATCTTCTCCTTCGCGCTGTAATGGGGCCATGATAGCGAAATCCCATGCGTTTGTAGACACCGAATCCAGTTACGATATGCGTTATCCGACCCCCTGCCTCCGGTAGCCAAGCGGCTGGAGCGAAGGGAACTGCCGCACTTCATGGCTAACACTACGCTCCAATGAATACTCCCACATCCGACAATTTTTCCTCCCCCGAGCTTTTAGTGGAACAGCGCGAGGCGGTGCTGTGGCTGACAATCACCCGCGAAGCGCGTCGAAACGCCATGAGCCATGCCGTGCTGGCTGGCATGGGCCACGCTATTGCCGCCGCCCAAACACGCCGTGACTTGCGCGCCATCGTCATTACCGGCGCTGGCAGCAAGGCTTTTTGCGCCGGTGCGGACCTGCAGTCGGCGCAGGCCTTCACCACCGACTATTCCGAGCCGCATGGCCACCTGGCACAACTGCTGCGCGTCGCAAAGTCCAGCACCATTCCGCTGATTGCCCGCGTCAACGGTGCCTGCATGGCCGGCGGCATGGGGCTCTTGAGCATGTGTGACATGGCGGTGGCGTCCAGCCATGCGGTGTTTGGCCTGCCCGAGGTGAAAGTCGGCGTCTTTCCGGCCCAGGTACTGAGCGTGTTACAGCACTTGATACCACGGCGCGTACTGGCAGAGATGTGCATCACAGGCGAGCCCATCACTTCGGCGCAGGCACTGGAGTACAAACTGGTGAACTATGTCGATGACAACCTGGACGCCAAGTTGCAATGGCTGCTCGAGCGCATACTCGACAAGTCGCCCGCCGCCATTCGACGTGGCCTGTACACGATGAAGCATATGGAGGCGATGGCGTTTGAGGAGAGCATGTCGTTTACCGAAAGCCAGATCGCCCTCTTCACCCTGACCGAGGACGCCAAGGAGGGACAAAGGGCATTCCAGGAAAAGCGTAAGCCGCAATGGAAAGGCCAGTGAAACGCCATGAGCGACACCACCTTTGACTACATCATCGTCGGCGCCGGGACGGCCGGGGCACTGCTGGCCAATAGGCTCAGCATGGACGCGTCCAAGCGTGTGTTGCTCATTGAAGCCGGTCGAAAAGACGACTACCACTGGATCCATATTCCCGTGGGCTATCTCTACTGCATTGGCAATCCGCGCACCGACTGGCTCTACAACACGGAACCCGACGCGGGGCTCAACGGCCGTTCGCTGCGCTACCCACGCGGAAAAACCCTGGGGGGTTGCAGCAGTATTAACGGCATGATTTACATGCGTGGTCAGGCGCGCGATTACGACCACTGGGCGCAGTTGGTGGGAGATCCGAGTTGGAGTTGGGCACAGTCGTTGCCGCACTTCATGCTGCACGAAGACCACTACAAAGGTGCCACAGAACTTCACGGTGCGCGTGGCGCGGAGCCGCTCCTCATGCAACGCGACGGCAGCCAGTACCGACAACTCTTGCGCCACCATAACGCAGGCGGCGAATGGCGCGTGGAAAGACAACGACTGCGCTGGGATGTACTGGATGCCTTTGCACAGGCAGCGGTGCAGGCCGGCATCCCCGCCACCGACGACTTCAATCGGGGTAACAACGAAGGCGTGGGTTACTTTGAGGTGAATCAAAAAACCGGCTGGCGCTGGAACACCGCCAAAGCCTTTCTGCGGCCCACCTGTTACGCGCGGCCTAATTTCGAACTTTGGACCCATGCCCAGGTAAGCAAACTGATCCTCGAGCAGACTGCCGAGGCCAACGCGGCCTTGCGTTGCACCGGCGTTCAGGTTTGGGATGGACACAGCATGATCAGCGCCACGGCCCGCAGCGAAGTTGTTCTGTGCGCTGGCAGTATTGGTTCGGTCCAGATTCTGGAACTCTCCGGGCTGGGCGCTGCGCGGCGCTTGCAGTCGCTCGGCATCCCTGTGATGCAGGATATTCCGGGCGTCGGTGAAAACCTGCAGGATCACTTGCAAATTCGCGCAGTATTCAAGGTGCACAACACCACCACCCTGAATGTGCTGTCGAATTCGCTCTGGGGCAAAGCCAAGATCGCCCTGGAGTACGCTGCCAATCGCAGTGGTCCTATGAGCATGGCCCCCAGCCAATTGGGTGCCTTTACCCGCAGTGATCCATCGCAACCCTACCCCAATCTCGAGTACCACGTGCAACCCCTCAGTCTGGAGGCGTTTGGCCAACCGCTGCACAGATTCAACGCAGTGACTGCCAGTGTGTGCAATCTCAATCCCACCAGTCGTGGATCGGTGCACATCAAGACGCCAGACTTTGAAGATGCGCCAGCCATCGCTCCGAACTATCTCAGCACCGACCAGGACCGCAAGATTGCCGCCGATTCTCTGCGCACCACACGTCACATCATGGCCCAGCCTGCCCTGTCTCCATTTGCTCCAGAAGAATACAAACCCGGGGTTCAGTACCAAAGCGATGCCGAACTTGCGACTCTGGCCGGCGACATTGCCACCACGATTTTTCACCCCGTTGGCACCACCAAAATGGGGTGCGTCGATGGGCCTCAAAATGATCCGATGGCCGTGGTGAACGCCCGTTTGCAGGTGCGTGGCGTAGCGGGTCTGCGCGTGGTGGATGCAGGCGTCATGCCCGTCATCACCAGCGGCAATACCAACGCGCCGGTGCTGATGATTGCCGAGAAGGCCGCCCAATGGATTGCGCAAGACGAACAGCTGCGAATGAAGGGTTAATCCCGATGTCCGACAGCAGAAGCTTGCGCTAAAGTACCTTCACCGAGTAAACAGTGGCAACTGCGAATCGCGTGGAGAATAGGCCGAGGAGACGGCAAACGAAAACCAACAACATCTGCATCCGCCCAGCGATGCGGTTCAAGGAAGCACTGGCAACCCCAGTGCTTTTTTTATGGGTGAGAGAATGGGCGCATGGAATTACTCTTCGTCTCCTGTGCGTCGCTCTTGGCTGGTTTTATTGATGCCATCGTGGGCGGCGGCGGCCTGATCCTGGTGCCAGCGCTCTTCGCCGCGTACCCCAACGCCCATCCGGCCACCCTGTTTGGCACCAACAAAAGCGCTTCCATTTGGGGCACAGCCCTGGCCACCCACCAGTACAGCCAGCGCGTTGCCATGCGCTGGCATGTCTTGTTGCCGGCGGCGGCGATCGGATTCTTCGCTTCGTTTGCTGGCGCGTGGCTTGTCACCATCGTCTCTCCAGAGTTTCTGCGAAAGGTCCTGCCGTTTGTCCTTGCAGCGGTTCTGGCCTACACACTGGTAAAAAAAGAACTGGGGCGCGAACACACGCCACGATTTTCCGGGCGTATCGAAGTGGTCCTGGCAGGCGCGATCGGTGCACTGATCGGGTTTTACGACGGTTTTTTTGGTCCTGGCGCCGGGAGCTTTTTTGTATTCCTGTTTGTTCGCGTGCTGGGCTACGACTTTCTGAACGCTTCAGCGTGCGCCAAATTGCTCAACACCGCAACCAACTTTGCTGCCATGGTCCTGTTCGCTGCCAAAGGACACATTTGGTGGCAGGTGGGATTAACCATGGCCGTGTGCAATGTGGTGGGCAGCTACGCTGGCACCCACCTGGCGCTCAAGCACGGTGCCGGATTTGTTCGCATTGTGTTTATGGTTGTTGTCAGCGCCTTGATTCTCAAGACCGGCTACGACGCGTTCTTGCGACCGGTGTGAGCCCCCAAAACAGCTACGGAACGGGCGGCCAAGGCAGATCTGCTGCAACGCGGGGTTTGCCAATGGGCGCAGTTGCCTGCCCTTTGCTGACAGCGGCCAGGTCCTCTTCATTGGGATATTGCCCAAGCAGCCAATAGTCGAATACGCGTCGGGCTATGGGAGCAGCAGAGGTCGAGCCAAACCCGGCGTTCTCCACAATGACCGCCAGCGCTATCGAGGGATTGTCAGCGGGCGCAAAAGCAATATAGAGGGAATGGTCACGCTGATGCTCCTCCATTCTGGCGGCGTTGTACTTTTCCCGATTGCCCATGGACACAGCCTGCGCCGTTCCCGTTTTGCCGCCACTGAGGTACCCTGCGCCGGCGAACACACGCGTCGAGGTACCTTCTTGGGTGACGCCCACCATGGCGCGACGGATGACCTCCACATGCTCCGGCTTGAAACCGAGGTCTACGGGAGGTTCCGCAGCAATTGGTGAACGTACCCGTGTTGTCGCGTCCTGTGTAGCGATCACCAGTTGGGGTTTGTGCTTCACCCCGGCATTGGCCATGGTGGCAGTGGCCTGCGCCAGCTGCAGCATGGTGAAGCTGTTGTAGCCTTGCCCGATTCCCAAGGAGATGGTCTCACCGGCATACCACTTCTTCTGCTCGGGCCGTTTGTAATAGTTGCGTTTCCATGCCTGACTGGGCAGCACTCCGCGGACTTCGCCATGGATGTCAATGCCCGTAATCTGGCCAAAGCCCAGAGGCTTCATGAAGTCGTGCATGGTGTCCACGCCGAGTTCGTTGGCCAACGAGTAGAAGTAGGCGTTACTCGATTCCACAATGGCGCGACGCATGTCCATGATGCCACCGCGCTCGTTTTCCGGGCTGCCAAACCGGTGTCCACCAAACATGTAAAAACCCGGGTCATTGATCAGGGTCGTCGGCGAACGAGTTCCGGTTTGCAATGCGGCCATGGCCATGAAGGGCTTGTAGGTAGACCCAGGCGGATATGTGCCGCGCAAGGCGCGGTTGAGCAGCGGTTTGTCAAGGGATTCGTTGAGCATTTGCCAGTTCTCCTGGTCAATGCCTTCGACAAACAAATTAGAGTCAAACGTGGGCTTGCTGACAAAGGCCAGCACTTCTCCACTCTTGGGGTCCAGCGCCACCAAAGCACCCCGGCGCTCACCGTACATGTCTTCGATGAGTTTCTGCAGTTTTATGTCAATCGACAGCATGACAACGTTGCCGGGCGTCGACGGATTGCTGGCAAGTTTACGTACAGCACGTCCTCCCGCTGAAGTCTCGATTTGCTCCACCCCCGTGATGCCATGGAGCTGGCTCTCGAAACTTTGCTCGACGCCGAGTTTGCCGATGTACTCCGTGCCCCGGTAGTTGGACTGGTCTTCGTCGTCCTCAATCTTCGCTTTCTCGGCCTGGTTGATCCGACCGATGTAGCCAATGACGTGGCTCGCCAATGGCCCGTAGGGGTAGCTGCGAAACAGGCGCGCCTTGATATCCACGCCAGGGAATCGAAAACGCTGCGCCGCAAAGCGCGCCACTTCCGTATCGGTCAGCCGTGTGCGAATTGGCAGGGACTCAAAGCTTTTTGACTCTTCCATCAATTTTTTGAATCGTCGGCGATCGCGTGCGGAGATCTCCATGACCTGCGAGAGATTTTCAAGCGTCTGCTCCAACCCCCCGGTCTTGGAAGGCGTGATCTCCAGCGTATAGGCCGAGTAGTTGCTGGCCAGCACAATGCCATTGCGGTCGAGTATCAACCCCCGATTGGGCACGATGGGGACGATGGACGTCCGGTTACTCTCTGCCTGTGCACGCAGGTCTTCGTGGCGCACCACCTGCAAATACACCAAACGTGCCACTAAAAGTGTAAAACTGGCCAGTACAACCAGGCTGATGACGAAAACCCGTGAGCGGAAACGCCTCAGATCGCGTTCAACGTCGCGTAACTCGGTCATAGTGGACGGTTTTCGTCGGGATCAGGCGCGCGGCGCTGTGGCAGAAGCAAAAGGATGTTAGCCAATGGCCATAGAGCCGCCTCCAAAAAGGGCGCTGCCAGGATCCACAGGCCCGGGAAACCACCGCCACCGACCATGCGCAAAACCAGTTCGATGGTGTGGGCGACCAAAAACAGGGGCCATACCTGCACTGTTTGAGAGACAACACTAAACCACAGGACGCGGCGATGAATCGTAATGGCCAGGAAACTAAGAACGGTGTAGGCCAACGCATGTTGTCCCAGCAGCCCTCCCTGGTGAACATCCATCAGCAAACCAAATACAAACGCCACACCAATGCCCACCCGCAATGGCTGATGTACCGTCCAGAATACAAGTACCACTGCAAGGGCATCGGGTGTCCAGGCAGCACGCCCCCACAAACCCATGTTCTGAACCATGTTCAACAGGAGCGCGCCAAGCAAGCTCCCCCAGATGAACAAAGGTTTGGCTGGCAGCAACAACTGGTGCCCGCGGCGCATGATCATGGTGCATGCCTCGCAAAGCAACCTGTAGTCATTTCGACGCCCCTTTTTTGCCTGCCACCACAGCCGCCGAGGGTGCCGGACGATCAGGAATTTGCGCGCTCACAGGCTCCAGCACCATCACGTGCATCGCCCCTGAAACCATCGCCATCGGCGTGCAATAGATTCGTGCAAATACTGCATCGACACGACGCTCAACCTTCTCCACACGCGCGACGGCAAGCCCTGGAGGGTAGACCCCGTCCACTCCGCTGGTGGTCAACAAGTCTCCGGCCACCACATCTGCATTGGCCGCCATGAAACGCAATTCCAGCGCATCGGCGTGTGTCGTCACATCGCCAAAGGCGACACCCCTTGCACCGGTACGCGTATTCAGTACCGGAATAGCCTGATCACGGTCGGTGATCAGCGTCACTTCACTGACCAGGGGGTAGACCCGCGTTACCTGCCCCAGGACACCAAACTCATCCAGAACCGGCGAGCCCACAACCACATGCTGCAGTTGCCCTTTGTCGATCACTACTTTGCGGGTATACGGGTCTGCGGCGTCGTAGATCACTTGCGCTGAGACAGCAGTGGCCTGCAGGCGGTCACGCAGCCCGAGCAACTTGCGCAGGCGCTCGTTTTCGATGGACAACAGTTCGACCTGATTGGCGCGCTGGGACAGCAGACTGCGCTGCAACTGCGCTTGTTCTTGCGCCTCCTGGGCCGCCGCGAGGGACGCAAAGTACTGGCCCGCACTGCGTGCCAGCAACACGGGGCGAATGGCCAGCCACTGCACCGGATAGAGCACAGCTGCAAGACTGACCCGCAGGGGCTGCATTACATTAAACCGCGCGTCTGCCACCATCAACAGTAACGCCAGAGCACTGCACATCGCCAACTTCGACAGGGCCGACGGGCCCTGGCGGAAGAAGGGAGGAGGAGCTCTGTCCAGCGTACCAAGTGGCATCGCTGACCCCGACTACTTATTCGCTGGTGAAAATGGAGCCCAGACGTTCCATCTGTTCGAGCGCCATGCCGCAACCCCGAACCACACAGGTTAGCGGGTCTTCGGCAACGAGCACCGGTAATCCGGTTTCCTCCGCCAGCAGGCGGTCGAGGTCCCGTAACAGCGCACCGCCCCCGGTGAGCATCATGCCGCGGTCGGCGATATCGGCGCCCAACTCAGGAGGTGTCTGCTCCAGTGCGTTCTTGACAGCTGAAACGATGTTATTCAGAGGATCGGTCAGTGCTTCCAGAATCTCATTGCTCGAAATCGTAAAGCTGCGTGGAACCCCTTCGGAGAGATTACGCCCACGCACCTCCATTTCCTTGACTTCGGAGCCCGGAAATGCCGAACCGATCTGCTTTTTGATGGATTCTGCAGTGGGCTCACCGATCAGCATGCCGTAATTACGACGAATGTAGTTGATGATGGCTTCGTCGAACTTGTCCCCACCGACACGCACACTGCCCTTATAGACCATACCGCCCAAAGAGATCACCCCGACTTCGGTGGTACCGCCACCAATATCCACCACCATCGAACCGCTGGCCTCGGACACTGGCAAACCGGCACCGATCGCTGCCGCCATTGGCTCTTCAATCAGGTAAACATCACTTGCGCCCGCGCCCAGGGCGCTTTCACGAATGGCGCGCCGCTCCACCTGGGTGGACCCACACGGCACACAAATGATGATGCGCGGACTTCCCTTGAACAAGCTGCGCGGGCCCACCACCATCTTGATGAATTGTTTGAGCATCTGCTCGGTGACGGTAAAGTCTGCAATCACACCGTCTTTCATCGGGCGGATCGCTTCAATATTGCCCGGCACTTTCCCCAGCATGGCCTTGGCCTCTTTACCCACCGCCTGGATCGTTTTCTTGCCTTGAGGACCACCCTCATGGCGAATTGCGACAACCGACGGTTCGTCCAGCACAATCCCTTTGTCACGCACGAAAATCAGGGTGTTGGCCGTACCCAGGTCAATGGCCAAGTCGGTGGAGAAGTACCGACGAAAAGCTCCAAGCATCACAAATCCTCTCGGGCACGGAAGGCTCTTCGACCCACCGTCGCCACAGTTTTATCGTTCAAAATTGTAAGGTTGGCGTCAAATATCGAGCCCACGTCGAATCAACGCCAAAGGCAGGATAATAACCCATCGCCTGCTAAATGCGGCGTTCAGCCGCCCCCCGTAGGCCAGTTTTACCTTTGGTTTCAACCCTTTAGCACCATGTCCCTGACCTCTTCCGACATCGCGCGCATCGCAAAGTTAGCACGGCTGGAACTCCAGCCAGAACAAAGTAAGCGCATGCTGACACAAATGAACGCATTCTTTACCCTGGTGGAAAAAATGCGTTCGGTCGATACGGCGGGCATACTACCCCTGGCCCATCCAGCAGCAGCCGTATCGCATATTGCACTGCGCTTGCGTGACGACGTGGCGAGCGAGCCCAACCAGCGCGAAGCCAACCAACGCAACGCACCAGCCGTAGAGAACGGACTCTTTCTGGTTCCCAAGGTCATTGAGTAATGGGCATGGATCACAGCATGACATCCTCTTCGAAAATCTCTTCCAACCCACTGCACGACATGGGTGTACAGGCCCTGGCGCACGAGCTGCGTGCCAAGAGTGTGTCCGCAGTCGAGTTGGCACAGCATTTCCTGGCACGCATCCGCGCCCACGAGAGGCTGAGTGCATTCGTCGAACTCCAGGAAGAAGTAACACTTACCCAGGCACGAGCTGCCGACCTTCGTCTGGCTCAAGGCACGGCGGGTCTGCTCGAAGGCGTTCCCGTGGCGCACAAGGATATTTTCGTCACCAAAGACTTCGCTGCCACCGCGGGGTCACGCATGCTCCAAGGCTATCGCTCGCCGTTTGATGCAACCGTGGTTGCCAAGCTTTCGCAAGCAGGAATGGTGACACTGGGCAAGCTCAGCTGTGATGAGTTCGCCATGGGCTCGAGCAATGAAAACTCGGCCACCGCACCCATTGGGCTGCAAGAACCTGCGCCGGTGCGCAATCCCTGGAACACAGAGCGTATTCCCGGTGGCTCATCGGGCGGCAGCGCGGCGGCGGTGGCAGCAAGACTCGCGCCTGCGGCAACGGGCACGGACACCGGAGGATCGATTCGCCAACCCGCTGCGTTCTGCGGAGTCACCGGAATCAAACCCACGTACGGTCGGGCTTCGCGCTATGGCATGGTGGCGTTCGCCTCCAGCCTGGACCAGGCTGGCCCGATGGCACGCTCGGCCGAAGACTGTGCCTTGCTGTTGTCGGCCATGTGCGGCCCCGACCCTGACCGCGACTCGACGTCGCTGGACCAACCGGCAGAGGACTTCACAGTACACCTCCATGATTCATTGCAAGGCTTGCGCATAGGAGTGCCTGCAGAGTTCTTCGGTGCTGGCCTGTCAAGCGATGTTGGCGCATCGGTGGAAGCAGCCTTGAAGCAGTACGAACAGTTGGGCGCAACGTTGGTGCCCATCCATCTGCCGCGCACGGAGTTGTCCATCCCGGTGTACTACATCATTGCACCAGCGGAAGCGTCCAGTAACCTGAGCCGGTTCGACGGTGTCAAGTTTGGCCACCGCGCTCAGAAATTCACCGATCTGTCCGACATGTACCAGAAAACCCGCGCCGAAGGCTTTGGCGACGAGGTCAAGCGCCGCATCATGATCGGCACTTACGTTTTGTCGCACGGTTATTACGATGCCTACTACCTGCAAGCCCAGAAAATTCGCCGCATGATCGCGGATGATTTTCAGGCTGCCTTCGCAAAGTGCGACCTGATCGCCGGGCCGGTGGCCCCCACGGTAGCGTGGAAAATTGGTGACAAATCGGATGACCCGGTGGCCAACTACCTTGCAGACATATTTACCCTGCCGGCGTCACTTGCAGGCTTACCCGGGATGAGTATCCCGGTAGGTTTTGCACAATCAACCACTGACAAGGGCCTACCCATTGGGATGCAACTTATTGGTAGCTATTGCCAGGAGGCACGATTGCTCAATGCAGCACACCGCTTTCAGCAGGCGACTGACTTTCATGAAGCCAAGCCCGCGGGATTCTGACCATGACCAATGACAAGACAAATACCCTGCTGGTACAGGGCTATGAAGTAGTAATCGGGTTTGAAACCCATGCCCAGCTTTCCACGCAGTCCAAGATTTTTTCGCGAGCTCCCACAGCTTTCGGGGCCGCGCCCAATACCCAGGCTTGCGCAGTCGATTTGGCGTTACCAGGGACACTGCCGGTCATGAACAAAGGCGCAGTAGAACGCGCCCTTGCATTTGGTCTTGCGGTTGGCGCCCATATCGCACCCGAAAGCGTGTTTGCACGCAAGAACTACTTTTACCCCGACTTGCCCAAAGGCTATCAGATAAGTCAGTTTGAGATCCCGGTAGTACAAGGCGGGAGCGTCGAATTCTTTATGCCCGAGGTCAAAGGGATTGCTGAGAAGAAGTCGGTGCGCCTTGTACGTGCCCATCTCGAAGAAGACGCTGGCAAGTCACTGCATGAGGAGTTTATTGGCCAGACTGGTATCGACCTCAATCGTGCTGGAACGCCATTGCTGGAAATCGTGACCGAACCCGACATGCGATCCAGCGTGGAGGCCGTTGCATACGTCCGGGAGTTGCACAAGATCGTGACCTGGATCGGCATTTGCGACGGCAACATGCAGGAGGGCAGTTTTCGTTGCGATGCCAATGTATCGGTCCGCAAGCCTGGTCAACCATTGGGTACACGACGCGAAATCAAGAACCTCAACAGCTTCAAGTTCATGCAGCAGGCCATCGACTATGAGGTGCGCTGGCAGATAGAGCAACTGGAGGACGGTCACTCCATAGAACAGGCAACGGTGCTGTTTAACCCCGACAGCGGCGAAACCCGCGCCATGCGCACCAAGGAAGATGCAGCCGACTATCGCTACTTCCCGGACCCGGATCTGCCGCCGCTATGCATTTCAGAGCAGTGGGTGCAGGCCATTCGGGCGCAAATGGCCGAATTGCCGCGTGTCATGGCGCAGCGTTTTGTGCAGGACTACGGACTTCCCGAATACGACGCAGTGCAACTTACACAAAGCAAGGCGGTCGCACAATATTTTGAGGATGCAGCGCGCGACAGCGGTCAGGCCAAATTGGTTAGTAACTGGATCATGGGAGAAGTCTCACGTCGCCTCAATGCCGATGACCTCGCCATTGACAAGGCACCCGTGCAGGCGCCACAACTCTCATTGATGGTTCAGCGCATCGCAGATGGAACCATTTCCAACAACGCAGCGCGCCAGGTGTTTGATGCGCTGTGGTCCCAGCCAAATACGACCGTCGATGCGGTAATCGAATCAAAAGGCCTGCGCCAGATGAACGACAGCGCTGCACTGGAGGCGATCGTGACCGACGTACTCGCCGCCAACGCCAAAAATGTCGAGGAGTTTCGCGCTGGGAAAGACAAGGCATTCAATGCGCTGGTGGGACAAATCATGAAGGCCAGCAAAGGCAAGGCCAACCCGCAACAAGTCAATGACTTGCTGCGGGCCAAGCTTGCCACCTGACTACTTATCTTGCCGACGGGGAGGCTGTTCCCGATGTCCACAACTGTCGCAAGCGCGCCAACTCATCGTCGAACCGCACGTTCACACGCCTGATTTCGGCTTCCTGCTCCTGGATGAAGCGTCGCTGCACTGCCTGACTTTGCACGTTTTCTTCGAGTTGCCTGCGTACGTAGGCGGGGGCTTTGCTCGGATCCTTTTTATAGAACTCCATCTCGTCATCGATCGTCACGCGCTGCCGGATCAGTTCGTCGAGTCGATTCTGTGCCGCCTGAATCACAACCTTGATTTGCGCCATGGCTTCGATGCGTTCTTGATCGTGGACCGCACGGTTCGGAAAACGGGTCAGCAAGGCGCGGTCACGGCGCTTTTCGTCAGCAGTCCGGTTTCGTTCCTCCGCTTCGCGCCGTTCCTTTTGCTCCAGCTCCGCTTTTTCCTGTGCCGTCAAGCTCGGGCCTACCTTGGCCTTCACCGTGCCACTCGGATTGAGCACCTTTTGTTCCCGGTCTGTGCACTCGGGTATGGGGCGATCCGCCGTTAACTTGCGCCCCTTGGCATCAATGCATGTATAGACACCGGAAATCACCGGTGCCTCTTGCGCCATGAGCGCGCCGGTCAACCCCCCAAAAACCAAGCCTGCTCCCAGCTTAGCCATCATGTTTTTTTTCATTGATTCCCTTCTTCCACGCCGTACCGCTGACGGTAAGCCAGCACGCGCTGGTGCTCCAGACTGGAAGTTTCACCATGGCGATCTTTCAGATAGTGCATCAAATCGTCCAGCTTCGCAATCGCAAAAACCTCCAACCCTAGCTGCCGTTGAACATATTGCACCGCGCTGTAGGGCACATCGCGCCCGCTTTCGGTCGCCTTTTCCTGGCGATCCAGCGCGATGAGAACTGAATGCGGAACCGCACCCGCGGCCCGGATGATAGAAATCGACTCACGCGCAGCGGTTCCAGCTGACATCACATCGTCGACGATGAGTACACGCCCCTTGAGCGCAGCACCTACCAGAGTACCGCCTTCACCGTGGTCTTTGGCCTCCTTGCGGTTGTAGGCAAAAGGCACATTGCATCCGCGGCGTGCCAACTCCACCACGAGGGCCGCGCCAAGTGGAATTCCCTTGTACGCGGGGCCAAATATCATGTCAAATGCCACGCCGCTGCTCAGAATACGCTGCGCATAGAATTCGGCCAAACGCCCCAATTTGGCCCCATCGTCAAACAAGCCGGCGTTGAAGAAGTACGGACTCATGCGCCCCGCCTTGGTCTTGAACTCACCGAAGCGCAGCACACCGCACTCCACAGCAAACTGCACAAAATCCTGTGCCAACGCGTCATGACCTGACATGGGGAATTCCTTGTTTCAATTAACCAGCCTAAACCTCAACGGTATTCGTTCGGCGACCAGTAAAGGCCTGGAAGCCTGGCTGTTGCAGGCGAAACCCGATTGTATTTGCGTACAGGAAGTCAAGGCCCAGGCGCCTGACATTGCGGACCGGTTTGAGTCGATGGCCGGTTTGCAGGGTTACTTTCACCTGGCCGAAAAAAAAGGCTACTCGGGCGTGGCGATTTACACCCACCTGCAACCCAGCGACGTGGTGGTGGGGTTTGATGGAGGCGAATTTGATGCGGAGGGTCGTTATGTGGAACTGCGCTTTGACACCCCTTCACGAAAGTACTCCATCATCAGCACCTACTTCCCCAGCGGATCTTCTGGCGAGGAACGTCAGCTAGCCAAATACCGCTTTCTTGCACGTATGTACCCGCATCTGGAGGGACTTAAGTCCGAGCGCGACTTCATCCTGTGTGGTGACATCAATATTGCACATCGCGAAGCAGACTTGAAAAACTGGCGCAGCAACCAGAGAAATAGCGGCTTTTTGCCTGACGAGCGCGCCTGGATGACCAAGCTCACGAGCGAGTGTGGCCTGATCGACGTGTACCGTCAGCTTGAGCCGGACACTACCGACACATGCTACACATGGTGGAGCAACCGCGGGCAGGCCTATGCGAATAACGTGGGCTGGAGACTGGACTATCACCTGGCCACGCCGACTCTGGCAGCAGGTGCACGCAGCACCGATATCTACAAAGGGCAAAAATTTTCAGACCATGCCCCAATCACTATTGGTTACGACTGGCAACCTTGACTTACATCAATCAGAATCTGTTGGCACCGTTCCGCCGCACTACGTTGATTACAATCAAGTAACTAGACGCGAGGTTGTGCGAATCGTCCATTTTTGGCCGATTTTGCTGCTTGCAAACCTTTTGGACTCCATTTTTCGCCCATGCTCAGTGCCCACGGCTTGACCTGTGTGCGCGGTGACCGCCGCCTGTTTTCGAACCTCGATTTGTCCATCAAAGCGGGTGAGTGGCTGCACGTGCGTGGCGAAAATGGTGCTGGCAAAACCAGTCTCCTGCGCCTGCTGGCCGGTTTGGCGCAGCCGGCTGACGGTGAGATTCGGTGGTGTGGAGAGACGATAGCAAATGCTGAAGACTATCGTCGCAATTTGCTCTTTTTCGGCCACCATGGCGCCTTGAAAGAAGACCTTACCGCTCTGGAGAACCTGGAGTTCGCTGCGGCCATGGATGGCGCGCAATTGCCCCTCGAGGCGGCGTTGCGAGCGTTGCAACGGTTTGGCCTCAAAGGGCGAGAACAATTACCGGTTCGCGTGCTGTCAGCAGGGCAAAAACGTCGTGTCATGCTGGCACGCATCGCCACGCGCAATGCATCTTTGTGGATTCTGGACGAGCCGTTTACCGCTCTGGACGTGAAAGCGGTAGATTTACTGTCCACCCTCATCAGTGACCACGTGACCAGCGGAGGAATGGCCATCTTGACCAGCCATCAAACCATGCCCATTCCAGGCGGACGGGTGGTCCAGCTTTGAAAGCCATACTCGCCGTAGCCCGACGCGACCTGCTCATGGTGATGCGTCGAAAGAGTGAGGTGCTGACCGCCCTATTCTTCTTTGTGATCGTTACCAGCCTGTTCCCTCTGGGCATTGGCCCCGAACCGGCGCTGCTACGCAAAATTGCGCCGGGCGTACTGTGGGTCGCTGCGCTGCTTGCGACAATGCTTGGACTGCAAAGAATGTTTGCCGCCGACCATGCAGACGGCACACTGGAACAAATGGCAATTTCGCCAACACCTCTGGTGATGTTGGTAGTTGGTAAGATCGGCGCCCATTGGTTGGTATCTGGTTTGCCTTTGGTATTGATTGCGCCTATTCTGGGTATTCAGTTTGATCTGGACGCGAGCGCACTCGGAGTGCTGGTGATTGCCCTCACGCTGGGCACACCCTTGCTGTCCCTGATTGGATCCATAGGAGCCGCTCTGACCTTGGGTGTGCGCGGTGGCGGCGTGTTGCTGAGTCTTTTGGTCTTGCCTCTGTTCATTCCTGCGCTGATTTTCGGTGCTGGTGCAGTGGAGGCTCATATCTCCGGCATGGGTGCCGGAGGTCATCTTTCGTTGCTGGCGGCCATGTTGGCGCTGGCTGTTTTTTTCGCGCCGTGGGCGACTACGGCCGCCCTGAGGATTGCATTGGAATGAGCAACCGACTGATCAATTGGTTTCGCTTTGCGAGCGCCCACAACTTCTACCCACTTGCGGGAAAAATGATTCCCATATTCTGGACGCTGGCCGCGGTGTTCGGTGCTGCCGGGCTATGGATGGGCTTTTTCGTGGCTCCTACCGACGCCCAGCAGGGCGAGGGGTACCGCATCATCTTTGTACATGTACCGGCATCCTGGTTGTCGATGTTTATTTACCTCGTGATGGCAGCCTGGGCTGCGATTGGGCTGTCTCTGAATGCGCGACTGCCCAGCATGATGGCGCAGGCATTGGCACCGACGGGTGCGCTGATGGCATTTCTGTCGCTGTGGACGGGTGCATTCTGGGGCAAGCCCATGTGGGGCACCTGGTGGGTATGGGACGCGCGGTTAACGTCGGAACTCATCCTGTTTTTTCTGTATCTGGGCTTTATGGCCTTGCAAGCCTCCATTGACGACCCGCGCCGCGCTGACAAGGCCGGGGCCATCGTGGCGCTGGTGGGTGCTGTAAATGTTCCAATCATCTATTTTTCGGTCACCTGGTGGAACACCCTGCACCAGGGCTCCAGTGTGAATTTATCCAAATCATCGATGGCGGTCACCATGCTGTGGGGCATGCTGCTCATGGCACTTTGCTTCTGGATGTACTCCATTGCCGTTGGACTGATGCGGGTACGCACGATCATTCTGGAGCGCGAGTCCCACACAGAGTGGGTCAAGGATTTGCCGGAGGTAAAAGCATGAACTGGAATTCTCCTGCCGAGTTTTTCGCGATGGGCGGCTATGGCCTGTATGTCTGGGGCAGCTTTGGCATCTGCGCCTTGGCAATGATTGTGGAACCTTTTTTGGCGAAGTCGCGTCATACCAAGGTACTTCAAACGCTGCGCCACCAGGCACTGGCGGAAAAAATTGAAAAGGAAACCCCATGAAAGGCTGGAAAAAACGTGGCGCGATCGTCGTTGGCGGTCTTGCGGCGGTCGGCATCGCCTCTGCACTGGTGCTCAACGCGCTCAACAGCAATATTGCGCTGTATGTCACTCCAACCGAAGTTGCAGCGGGAAAGGCGCCCAAAACTGCCGCATTTCGGGTCGGCGGAATGGTCAAGGAAGGCTCTGTACGCCGTGACAACCTGGTGGTGCACTTTTCCATGACCGACCTGACCCATGATGTTCCCGTCGCCTACCAAGGCATTCTTCCCGATCTCTTTAAAGAAGGCAAAGGGGCTGTGGTGCAAGGTAAGTTCGGACCTGATGGCGTCTTCACGGCAACGGAAGTGCTTGCCAAACACGATGAGAATTACATGCCCCCGGCAGCCCAGCATGCGCTGGACCAAGCCCAACGCGCCAAGGATGCAGCCAAACCATGACACCTGAAATCGGTCAATTCGCCCTCATTCTCGCCCTGTGCGTTTCTCTGGTTCAAGGGACATTGCCGCTGATTGGCGCCCACAAAGGCCGCGCCGAGTGGTTGGCACTTGCACGCCCGGCTGCGCAAGCCACTTTTGTCACACTCGCCATTTCGTTTGCAGCCCTGACCTGGGGGTTTTATGTCAATGACTTCTCGGTGAAGTACGTGGCGGCACACTCGAATTTGCAACTGCCAACTTTGTACAGATTTGGCGCAGTATGGGGAGGGCACGAAGGCTCTCTGTTGCTGTGGGTGCTGCTACTGTCTACGTGGAGCATCGCGGTGGCGCGCTACTCCCGTACGCTGGACGACACCATGGTGGCGCGCGTTTTGGGCGTGCTTGGATTGGTAACCACCGGTCTGCTGCTGTTTATCCTGTTTACCTCCAACCCCTTTGACCGCCTGCTGCCTGCCGCTGAGAACGGACGGGACCTCAATCCCTTATTGCAAGACCCAGGCCTGATCTTTCACCCACCTATGTTGTACATGGGGTATGTCGGATTCGCGGTGGCGTTTTCGTTCGCCATTGCAGCCCTGCTATCCGGACGACTGGATGCGGCGTGGGCACGCTGGTCCCGACCCTGGACCAATGCAGCCTGGGTCTTTCTGACCTTGGGCATCGCGCTCGGGTCCTGGTGGGCGTATTACGAGTTGGGTTGGGGCGGTTGGTGGTTTTGGGATCCGGTGGAGAACGCCTCTTTCATGCCCTGGTTGCTGGGAACCGCACTGATCCATTCACTGGCGGTAACGGAGAAGCGCGGTAGTTTCAAAAGCTGGACCGTGCTGTTGGCCATTGGAGCGTTTTCACTTTCCCTCCTGGGAACGTTTCTGGTCCGCTCCGGGGTACTGACATCCGTGCATGCCTTCGCCACCGATCCACGCCGCGGAATTTTCATCCTGGCGCTGCTGGTTCTGGTGGTGGGCTCCTCACTGTTGCTGTTTGCCTGGCGAGCACCCAAAGTCGCACTAGGCGGGTCATTTGCGGCGTTTTCCCGGGAATCGTTGTTGCTGACCGGCAATGTGCTGCTGGTGGTCGCCTGTGGCGCCGTGCTGCTGGGAACTCTGTACCCGCTCATCGTCGATTCATTGGGCCTGGGCAAAATTTCCGTCGGCCCGCCCTACTTCAACGCGGTATTTGTGCCCATCATGATGCCCGTTGTGTTTCTTCTGGCTGCAGTTCCGCTGGCGCGCTGGAAGAACTCGGATATCAAGGACATGGCCATGCGCCTTTGGATTCCCGGTGTGCTGGCGGTGGTTGCCGGCGCCTTGATTCCCTGGATGATGGGCGGCTGGACCGTTATGACGGCGATTGGTAGCGCGTTGACGGTCTGGGTCATGGCATCAGGCATCCTGCAAGTGGTGAACCGCCTCAAGTCCGGCATGCCACCGCTGTCGTTCTGGGGCATGCATCTGGGACACTTTGGTATTGCAGTCTTCGTTTTTGGCGTCGCCATGGTCGGCGGTTTCCAGGAAGAGAAGGACGTCAAGATGGCGCCAGGCGATACCACCACGGTGGGCGGCTATCAGTTCAAGCTTATCGAGGTGAAGGACGTGATGGGTCCCAATTACAAGGCCAATCGTGGCGTATTTGAGTTAACCCGCGAGGGTAGCCCTACCAAGATGCTTTACCCGGAAAAACGCGCCTATTTTTCGTCCACCATGCCCATGACAGAGGCGGCGATCGATGCCGGCTTTACCCGCGACATCTACGTCTCCCTGGGTGAACCTCTGGACAACAACGCTTGGGCGATTCGTGTTTACTTCAAACCTTTTGTCGACTGGATCTGGGGTGGCTGCGCCCTGATGGCACTGGGTGGACTGTTCGCCATGTCGGATCGCAGGTACCGGCTCAAAGTGAAATCCAAGGTCGCAGAGAAGGTGGTATTCAAGAGGGCTCGTGCATGAAGGCCAAGTTCCTGGTGCCCCTGGGGCTGTTCATTGTTTTGGTCGGCTTTCTCGCCGTCGGACTCAAACTCGACCCGCGTGAGGTGCCCTCGCCGCTGGTGAACAAGCCAGCCCCTGCGTTTACCGTGCCGCAGATGCAGCAGGCGGAACTACAGTTTTCTTCTGCAGACATGCTGGGCAAGGTCTGGCTGCTCAATGTGTGGGCGTCCTGGTGTGTGGCATGCCGCGAAGAGCATCCGGTACTCATGGGTTTGGCCAAACAGCAGTTGATCCCCATCATCGGCCTGGACTACAAGGATCAGCGTAAGGATGCCATGGGTGTTATCAAGCGCACCGGCAACCCTTACGACGTGATCGCGTTTGATGCAGATGGCCGGGTAGGCATTGACTATGGTGTTTATGGCGTACCCGAAAGCTATCTGATCGACAAGAACGGGGTCATCCGCTACAAGGAGATCGGCCCGATCACGCAATTGAAGAAATCGTGAACTATTTGTATGCGTTCGTGTTGGCGTTGCTGTGCGTCTCGCCAAGCTGGGGTAACGAAGCGGCCTCGCTGGCGGATGACCCCGTCGTTGAGCAACGTCTGATCGTCATTTCCGAAGAAATGCGCTGCTTAGTCTGCCAGAATGAATCATTGGCCGGTTCCCGGTCCGATTTGGCGAACGACTTGCGCCGTGAATTGCGAACACTTATCAAACAGGGCAAGACGGATGCGGAAATCCGCGAGTTCATGGTCAGCAGATATGGCGACTTCGTCCTCTACCGTCCACCGGTGAAGCCTATTACCTGGTTGCTGTGGATTGGCCCCTTTGTTTTGATGATCGCCGGCGTCATTGCACTTTTTGTTTATATGCGTCGCCGCAACCGCGACATCAGCAGCGCGGTCGCACTGACCGAAGAAGAACGTAAGCGTGCCGAAGCGCTGCTCAAGGAAGGCGATAAATGATTGGATTTTTGTTAGTTGGCACCCTGATCGTGGTGCTGGTGTTGGCGCTCCTGTTTCGCCCTTTTTTCTGGAAAAGCGCGCCAACCGACGTATCGCGCCGCCAGTTGAACACCGTCATCTATAAAGATCAGCTGGTCCGCCTTGAAAGCGATCGCAATGAAAAAATGATCGCACAGGACGACTACGAGCAGGCGCGCGCCGAGTTGCAACGCCGGCTGATCGATGACGACAACGTTGCCGACGCCACGGTCACCCTACAGCCACCGAAAAAGACCATGATCGGTATCGGTTTTGCGCTGCCCGTCCTGGCGGTGGTGTTGTATTTGGGTCTGGGAAATCCCGCCACGCTCAACCCCAATGGCCCCCAGCACAAAGTGGATGCCAGCGAACTCAACACCATGCTGGAAGGTCTTGCCAAGAAACTGGAAAAGGAACCCGACAACCTGCAAGGCTGGGCGATGCTGGCGCGCTCCTACAAGGCGGTCGGACGCAATGCCGAAGCCGAGCGGGCCTTTGGCCGCGCGGGAGCCTTGCTTGACAGCGATGCGCAATTGTTAGCCGACTATGCGGATGCGATTGCGACGAATGCGGGAGGCAATTTGGCTGGCCGCCCCACCGAGCTGATCGAAAAAGCCCTTAAGGTCGATCCCAACAATGGCATGGCCCTATGGCTGTCGGGCACCGCTGCGTTCCAGCGCAACGACTTCGGCAAGGCCATTGGCACCTGGGAGCGACTGGTGCAACAACTCGAACCTGGCTCCGAAGATGAAAAGATGCTGCAAAACGCTATCGGTGAAGCCTATGCCAAGTCAGGCAAACAGGCACCCGTGGTTGCTGCCGGCACTGGCACAGCACCCAATCCCCACACCAAAGGACCCACAGCGAATGCCAACCCGGCGGCCAGCGTGAGTGGCGAAGTGGAGTTGGACCCCGCGTTGAAGGCAAAGGCACTGCCAACTGACATCGTTATGGTCATTGCGCGTCTTCCGGGTACCCGCATGCCGATGGCTGTGCTGCGTGTGCCGGCCAGCCAGCTGCCATTGAAATTCACTCTGGACGATTCATTGGCAATGAACCCCGAGTCGCTCATTTCCAATACCGCCGAGGTCGAAGTAGAAGTGCGTATTTCAAAAACCGGCATGGCCATGCCGGAGCCGGGTGACTTGCTGTCCAAGGCACAAACGGTGAAGGTGGGCACCAAAGGGTTGAAGTTGCGCGTGGATCGCGTGCGACCCTAAGGAGCGGCAAGTCTGCGAAATGTGCGCTGCATGCATTCCGTGGTGAACGTTCGGCAGGTCTGCTTCGCACTGCTATTCGGGGCGGCTACGGCAATGGGTGCGATAGCCAAAACCCCAGGAGAAGTCCCGATCGGGCAAACTCTGCGCGAAGCACCGATGCAAGGGCTTTCCGGGGCCACACAAAAGCTGTCGGAGTTTCGTGGCAAACCGCTCATCATCAATGTTTGGGCGAGTTGGTGTGGGCCCTGCCTGCAGGAGATGGCGTCACTGGAACGACTGCAGCAGACGTACGGCGGCAAACAGTTCAACATCATCGGCATTTCCACCGATGACTACTGGACCAACGCCAAGGGTTTCTTGCAAAAGACGCGCATCAGCTTTCCCAACTTCATAGACAGCAAGCCGTTTCCTCTGGAGGCTATGCTCGGAGCAGACCGGCTCCCGTTGACCTTGTTGGTCGATGCTAAAGGCAAGGTTCTGGCCAAGGTCTATGGAGCGCAAGACTGGCACAGTCCGCAGGCCCTGGCAATGATTTCCAAGACACTCCAAGTCAAGCTGTAACGGCTCCGGGTCTCGCCGGACATCAGGCCAGTAACCCGGCCTTCCAGGCTGCGAACAGACCCAACGCAATACCCAGGCCCACAACCCATTTCCAGGAACTTTGCTTTTCCGCGTACGGGTCGGTCAGCGTACGGTGTGCGCCCTGGGGCAACGTCGCCAGTTGGGTGAGTGACGTACCGAAGGGAATGTTGATGCGCGCGCGCGCATTGATGGCCCAGCCATTTGCGTCGAGTAACGGACCCAAATTGCGGCTGCGCAACTTGAACCACGCCAACAATACGGCAGGACCTGAGATCAGCAGCATCAACCCGCCAACGGCGAGGGGAAACTGCCACCACGCCAGAGAGATCAGACCGGCGACCAGCGAAGCCAGCATGGTTCCCAATGCTCCCACTGCCAAGCCAATTGCAGCAAAGATTCCCGCAAATTTCGCCACATCAAAGGGTGCAACAGGTGCTGGTGCGACCGGTTTTCCGGCAGCCGGAGTCACCACTTTCTGGGTGCCAATGGTTGCCACGGCGGCCAGCTTGCCATCGGCCTCAGCGCTCTTGCTGGCGGCGATTTTTTGCATTGCAGTTCCTACCATGCGCGCCACTGCCTTATAGGGCGACCAGAAGGCCTGGCGCAAGCTGATGGGGTGGTCCACAATTTTGGTGATGGTGGCATCCCAGTCGCGCCCCTGGCGGTCGTAGAAAACCCCATTGCGCCCGACCATCAACTGGTCAGAATCCCCTGCGGTGAATGCCGCCGCCACAACCAACTTTTCACTGCCGCGCACGCACTCCAAATACACCAGACATATCCGCGCCAAAGCGGCGAGCGCCGCGTGTTTTGCGGCGTCATTCACAGCCACGCACAGGTCGCAGGATCGGCCATCCAGGTACAAGGTGCCCACCTGAAACGTCGCTGGCCCCTGGCGGGTATAAAAATCCCGAAATGCAACAAAGTTGTTGGCCAGACTCTGCAGGTCACGTACATAGCGGGCAAGTTGCTCGAGGTCCCTGACGCCCTCGCCTTGGGCGGCTGGGTCGGGCTTGCTGGCCTGCCAGGCCGCAAATGGGGCAAACTGTTGCTGCAGTGTGCGCCATTCACTCTCTGTCAAAGATTCCTTGTTCCCAAGCAACGGGGTCACCACCAGCGCTCGGATGGCATCCACGCGGGCGGCCCATGCCGGGTTCAACCCTTCGCGCAGCGGCAAAGCCGCACCAGCCTGAACCTGTGCCAAGGGCAGGGCAGCCAACCCCTGGGCATCCGTCGACAGTGTGGTCACGCCCAACGCAACCAACGCATCGGTACCGGCGTTCATGGCGTCCACTGCCCGGGCATCGAAGGCCGCCAGTTGGCAACGGACAAACCAGTCGTCGATCTTCTCGGACACCGCCAGCAGCGCCGCATGGGCATCGCTGGTGCTCTCGCCCACCACCTTGACCGCAGCGCCAGCGGCCTCCCATGCAGCGAGAGACTGCTCTGCAAAAAGCGCCTGCGCGGCCGTTGCAGCGTCAACCGAAACCAGTCCATCAGCCCCGCCCTGTGATGCCAGCAGCTCTTTGGCGGCCGCGACGATGCGCTGCCCGACGTCATCATCCCCGCGAATGGCTGCCAGCGGAACCCCTCGCAGTTTGCGAACCAGCACATCGCGGTCGACCAGACGCCCACCCGCCCATTGGACGGCAGCGATCAATTCCGGCGCGCGTACATGTCCATCGCCGTCACTATCGACCAGGGCCAGCGTGCGCGCATCAAATTCGATGCCCTTGACCGGGCAGGACAGCGCCACCCACAGCTTCTGGTCCAGAGTACCGATGGACAGCAGCTCTGCGGCGCTGTCGAGTTGCACCTGGTCAAAACCACCAGCACGGAAGAAGCGCCACTTTTGAAGTTCTTGGTTCACGATGAAGTCGCCTGTTGTCGAAGTGGCCAAATCTTACTGTCAAAAGAAGCAGGGCAATGCCGGGTAAGCACCAGTCGCGGGCGATGCTGGCTACACTCGAGCCCCAAACAGGAATTTCGAATGCACTCTGAAAGCTTTATCCCTGGCAAAGACGCCCCCCTTGAGTCCACCATCGCGAAGTTGCAAGGCCAGCTCGACAACCTTGGTTTTCACGTAGAGCCGCAATCCTGGCTCAACCCGGTGGAGGGTGTCTGGTCGGTACATGTGCGCGATCGCGATTGCCCGCTCATGTTCACCAACGGCAAGGGTGGCTCGCGGCTGGCGGCACTGGCCAGTGCGCTGGGTGAATTTTTCGAGCGCCTGGCCACCAATTATTTCTGGAACCATTACTACCTGGGATACCCTCTGGCAGAGGGCCGCAAGCGCCCCTTTGTGCACCATCCACAAGAAAGATGGTTTGCACTCGACGATGATGAGTCCTGGCCCGAAGACCTGCTCACGCCGGAGTTGCAAGCGCTGTACAACCCACGCAGCGCCATCGCAGCGCAAGCGCTGGTGGACTTCAACTCTGGCAATATCGAACGCGGCATCTGTGCGCTGCCCTATGTGCGACAGCGCGATGACGCCACCGTCTATTTCCCGGTCAATATCATCGGCAACCTGTATGTGAGCAACGGCATGTCGGCTGGCAATACAGCCGCCGAAGCACGCACGCAGGCCCTGTCCGAAATCTTCGAGCGCCACATCAAGTTCCGCATCATCAGCGAGGGACTGTGCCTTCCGGATGTGCCCGACGCTGTGATCAACCGGTACCCGCGCATTGCGGCCGGTATTGCTGGTTTGCGCGATGCGGGCTTTGGTATCCTGGTGAAAGACGCTTCGCTGGGCGGCGAGTTTCCGGTCATGAACGTCACTTTGCTCAACCCGCACGACCAGGGTTGCTTCTCAAGCTTTGGCGCCCACCCGCGCTTCGAGATTGCCCTTGAGCGCGCCCTCACCGAACTGCTGCAGGGCCGCGCGCTGGATGCCCTGGGTGGCTTTCCTGCACCCGGGTTTGATATGGAAGAAATCGCCAGCTCTCCGAATATCGAGATCCACTTTGTCGACTCCAGCGGCATCATCGGCTGGAATTTTTTGGGCAATGCGAGCGACTTTGACTTCTGCGACTGGAATTTCAGCACCACCACCGAGGAAGACTATGCCTGGCTGGTGCAAGCCATTCACGCCATGGACAAGGACATCTACATTGCCGACTTTACCCATCTGGGTGTTTATGCCTGTCGCATTCTGGTTCCGGGCATGTCAGAGATCTACCCTGTCGACGAACTTGAGTTCGAGAACAACAGCGTTGCAAACCCCTTGCGGGAACCGATTTGCCACCTGCCCGACCTGGACGAGCAGGAACGCTGCGATCTGCTGGATGCCCTCAATGAAAGTGGCATTGCCGATGACCGTCTGGTTGCACCCCTTATCGGGCTGGCCCCCGGTAATGATCCGTTCTGGAAAGACCTGCGTGTAGGCGAACTCAAGACGCTGCTGGCCCTGGCGGTCGGCGACGACGCCGCCATTGGCGAAGGCTGTGAATGGATCAGGCAATTCGCCCAGATCAACCCCGAGCGTCTGCGGGTCTACGCCTGTATCGACGACCTGCATGGCATGGAAGAACCCGCAGCGTTCGAGCACGCCTTGCACATGCTGTACGGCAGCGCCACCTTGAGCCAAGCCCAGGCCATGCTTGCGGGCGAACAGTGCTTCTTCAATCAGCCGGCGCTGGGGCTGGACCTGGGAGCCTGCGCCATGCACCAGCAGCTCATTGCGGCTTACGCCAAGTTGTATCCCGGCCAACTCTGAGATCGTTGCCCGATGCTTGGTCAGCTGGCGTTCTTGCTGGGCACCGGGTACCTCTTGCCGGTCCTCACTGACCTGCGTACCCTGCCTCGCGCTGGTGACGCACCGCCAGCACCAACACCCTGCTGTGTTGTGCAAAGAAATGGTAGAGCGCCAGGTAACCCGTAGCGCCGCGTGAGATCACCAGTTCGCGGTTGCCACCACGTACCTTGCGTCCAATTTCAGGGCTGTGGCGCAGGACATCCAGCGCGCTGAGAATGATTCCGACGGTTGCCCGCGCCGCGTCGGGATCTTTTTCCACCAAGAAGTCTGTCAAGCGCTCTAGGTCGAGCAAAGCGCGCTCGCCGTAATCCAGCCGATTCACTTGCGCGCCCGAGCGGGGGCAAACGCTACAGGCACAGGCCGCTTGGGCGCTTGCCCCTGCGCGCGTTGCATCAGGTAAGCCTTGACATCTTCAGCGGCATACACCTGATTGGACTGCAATGTATCCGCCAACGCCTGTTCACCGTCCTGGTAGAACGCTTGTCGCGCCAGTAGGTCATCCATTGCCGTTTGCAAGGTTTCCACCATCAGCGCATGCGCGGTCTTGCCGCTCTGCGCTGCGACGAGGGCGATGGTTTGCTTGAGTGTGTCGGGCAACTTCAATGAGGTGGTTGTCGTCATGCCAATCTCCACAATAGGTAGCACCATCGTAACACCAGCTGGCAGTGCCGCTATCATCCCGCCATGGGAGTCACCGCCATACCAACCGATGCAACCGCCTTCATCCAGCGCTGGAGCGGTGTAACAGCTTCCGAACTGGCCACCGCGCAGCCCTTCGTCATCGAACTATGCGCGCTGCTGGAGGTCGACAAACCGCACCCCACGCCCGAGCAGGACTATATGTTCGAGCGCCCGGTGACGTTCCTGCATGGCGACGGCTCCAGCAGCGCGGGCCGGGTGGACTGTTACAAGCGCGGCCAATTTGTGCTGGAAGCCAAGAAACAAAAGGCGCTCACCCACACCAAGGGCTTTGACGACGGCCTGCTGCGCGCCCGCAGCCAGGGCGAAAACTACGCCCGCGCCTTGCCGGCAGCGGAAGGTCGCCCGCCGTTTGTGCTGGTGGTCGATGTCGGCACCGTGATCGAGGTGTATGCCGAGTTCAGCCAGAGCGGTGGCACCTACACCCCGTTCCCTGACCCGCGCAGCCACCGCATCAAGCTGGCAGACCTGGCCAAACCCGAGGTGCGCGCGCTGCTGCGCAAGATCTGGACCGCGCCCCAGGCGCTGAACCCGGCGCGCATCAGCGCCGCCGTCACCCGCGACGTAGCGGCCCTGCTGGCCGAGCTGGCGGTCTCGCTGGAGGGCAAAACTTATAAGCCAAATATGCCTGTAGCGCCCGTGGATAAAGCGCAAGCAGCTCCTGAAATAGTAGCAGCGTACCTCACCCGCTGCCTATTCTGCATGTTTGCCGAAGACGTGGAACTGCTGCCCAAAGGCGCTTTCGTCGGCCTGCTGCAAGCCCACCGCACGGACCCCGGCGCACTGCAACAGATGCTGCGCATCCTGTGGGCCGATATGGACCACGGCGGCTTTACCGCCGCCCTGGCCAAAAACGTGCTGCGCTTCAACGGCAAGCTGTTCAAGGGCAGCACTTCTGAGGGCTACAGCCTGCTGCTGACCACGGCGCAAATCGACCTGCTGATCCGCGCCGCGCAAACCAACTGGCGCGAAGTGGAGCCTGCCATCTTTGGCACCCTGCTGGAGCGCGCACTCGACCCCGCCGAGCGCCACGCCATGGGTGCCCACTTCACGCCGCGCGCCTATGTGGAACGGCTGGTGCTGCCCACGGTGATTGAGCCACTGCGCGCCGAGTGGTCCGACGCCCAGGCCGCCGCACTCATGCTGGCGCATGAAGCCTCCAGTCTGGAAGCCAGCCCGGTGGCGGTGACCAGCAAGGCCGACTTCGCCGCCGCCGACCGCCACGCCGGTGCCGTGCGGGCCAAGTGGCGCGAGGCGCGGCAGGTGGTCAAAGACTTTCACCACCGGCTGTGCACCGTCACCGTGCTCGACCCGGCCTGTGGCAGTGGCAACTTTCTGTATGTGACGCTGGAACACTTGAAGCGCCTGGAGGGCGAGGTGCTCAACCAGCTGGCCGACCTGGGCCACGCCGGGGCGCAGGACTCGCTGGGTTTTGAGGGCGAAACCGTCACCCTGCAGCAGTTGCGCGGCATTGAGGTGAATGAGCGCGCCGCTGCGCTGGCCGAGCTGGTGTTGTGGATTGGCTACCTGCAGTGGCACATCCGCACCCAGGGCAACGCGGCGGTGGCCGAGCCGGTGGTGCATGACTACGGCAACATCGAACACCGCGATGCCGTGCTGGCCTGGGACGCACAAGAGCCCGCTTACGACTCCGACCACAAGCTACTCACCCGCTGGGACGGTGTGACCTTCAAACCCCACCCGGTGACCGGCGCGCTGGTGCCCGACGAAGCGGCGCAGGTGGTGCAGTGGAAGTACATTGGCGCGCGGCAGGCTGCGTGGCCGCAGGCGCAATTCATCGTCGGCAACCCGCCGTTTATTGGTGCTGCCACCATGCGCGCCGCGCTGGGTGATGGCTACGTGCAGGCTTTGCGCAGCGTGTGGCAGGAGGTGCCCGAGAGTGCCGATTTTGTGATGTACTGGTGGGCGCGGGCCGCCGCATTGGTGGCGCACGGGCAAGCCACGCGCTTTGGCCTGATCACCACCAACAGCCTGCGCCAGACCTTCAACCGGCGGGTGGTGCAGGCGGCACTTTCGGGCGAACCTGTTTTGCCCGTGAATGCGCTGGCGGGACATGAGGCACGCATGGCCGCAGAGCGAGCAGGGGGCGGTAAGGCACATTGGCGTGATCCTCTTGGTAGTGGGGAGCGCGCACGGGGCAGCGGCGGGAGAGCGGGCAGTGGGGAACGTGCCAGCTTGGTGGGTGGCGGGAGAGCGGGCAATGCCGGGCCCCTCATGGTGCCAAACGCGCACAAATCGGTGCCCGACATTGCCCACTCCCCCGCTTGCGGTGTGTCCTTGGTATTCGCCATTCCAGACCACCCGTGGGTGGACAGCGCCAATGGTGCTGCGGTGCGTATTGCGATGACCGTCGGCGTGAATGATGGCGCTGGCGCTGGCGGTGCAGCGAAGGCCACGCTGCCGGCGCGCGGCAATGCGTCCGAGGACAGCGGTGCAGCGAAGTTGGGGGGCGAAAAATTGGGGTCGGACCCCGATTCAGGACAACCGCCTGATCGGGGCGCGAAACCTCCAACGAAATCGGGCTCTGACCCCATTTTTTTGAACCCCAATTTCGCGGGCCGAAGCGAAACAACAGGCCGCCTTCTCACCGTCACCTCCGAGCAAACCGGCGAGTTTGGCGAGGTGTCGGTGACGCTGGCAGACAAAGCCGGGGTGATTCATGCGGACTTGAGTGTGGGGGCGAATGTTACCGATGTTCGACCGTTGCATGCCAACGAGAACTTGAGCAATCGGGGGGTGCAACTGTTTGGCGCAGGCTTTATCGTTACCCCCGATGAAGCGGCCTCGCTGGGTTTAGGCACCGTGCCGGGGTTGGAGCGCCACATCCGCGACTACCGCAATGGCCGCGACCTCACCGACGCGCCACGCGGGGTGAAGGTGATTGATGCCTTTGGCTTGACCGCAGAACAGCTACGTTCGCAGTTTCCGGCCACCTACCAATGGCTGCTGGAGCGCGTGAAGCCTGAGCGCGACCAAAACAACCGCGCTACCTACCGCGACAACTGGTGGTTTTTCGGTGAACCCCGCAAGGTACTGCGCAAACAACTCGCCAACCTCCCCCGCTACATCGCCACCGTAGAAACCGCCAAACACCGCACCTTCCAGTTTCTGAATGCCAGCATTCTGCCGGACAACAAGCTCATCGCCATTGCGCTCAGCGATGCCTTTCACCTGGGCGTCTTGTCCAGCCGCCTGCATGGCGCGTGGGCGCTGGCGGC
>JAIFLV010000073.1 GCA_020048895.1 Rhodoferax sp.
TTCGTCGCGCGGGCAGCTTCAGCATCGGTAATGAAGGCGCTGTCAGTCGGTTCGCCCATCCCGGCCTGCGTGTCCGCCTGGATGCTTGAATCCGAGGCATCGGCACTGATCGGGTTGGTTGCGTGCTGGACTGCGAAAGCATGCGAGTTTTCGCAGACTCGTTTTTGGCTGGCCTCATACGCAACGATGTCCTCCATGGCGTAAGTCACCCGTTTGGACAGCTTGAGATAGGCAGGCCCTCGGTTCTCCGTACGCCAGCGCTGCAGGGTCTTGGGGCTGAGGCCCCACCGCTTTCCTAACTCGCTCTCTCTTAGGTGCAAATTGGTCATCACTTTCTCCATGTAAAAAAAGGGACTCGCATTAGGGCGTAGAACCATGGAGAAGCCAACTTGCCGGTTGGATGGAGGCGATGTTCGTTGAAGTGCGACATTGCACTACAAAGAGCGCGCACCCCGAATTCCGTGTGTCGAAGTTCGTTGCGGCGAAACTGGCTGCACTGACCGGAATCGAACGTTTGCCGTTCACAGTCTGGAAATTCGACACATGCAACTTTTGCGTCGGCTGCGTCGAATTTCATTGGGAAATCAAGCTATAATTTAACTCCGGTACAGACATACGCCCTCACTCATGTAAAGAGTTGAAACAAACGTTGGACTGCACCATCTGTTAGCAGGAGTTTGCACGGGTTGTCACAACCCCGCAAGAACCCTCAAGGCTACTATGACGGGCTCAATTGCTTGAATTGGCTAATTCAGGTTGACCGCAAACACGTAGGCTCTGGTTCTCATAGTCTTCAATATCAGCAAGGCGATAAACGACTCTGCCGTTAAGTTTGATGTAAGCGGGCCCTTTTCGATCACAACGCCAACGTTCAAGTGATGCCTGGCTGATCTGCCAGCGGTAGGCTAGTTGCTTTTGATTCAAATGTTGCAATTCCACAAGAACTCCTTTTTGTTAGCAGTAAGCCTCATTTAGGCGTAAAACCCACGATAACTCAAGGTAAATGCAGATTTTTGTTCGGTGCGGCCACATGCCATTGCAGTTCCGCTAAATTGCGCTGTAACCCGCTTCGTGCGCAATGCAGAGAGCTCGTATGCGATTCACTTCCAATTGTGTTTTTGTCGGCAGCTGAAGTTCCGTATTTTTGAACACATGACTTAGCGGCGGTCAACTTTCCGCAAGACTCAACCAGTGGTCTAAGCACCGCTCAGATCGAGACAGTTCTTGATAGCTATTGCAGGGGGCCTCATTTGTTCGCAACAGTTTGCCGTACTTGCTGCAGGCAAGCAGTGACTGGTTGTCGAGAAATATTTTCAGTTGTAAAACTTGTTATACTGCACCACCATTTTGACCCCTGTGAAGCAGGGTTTTTTTTTGCCTAGATCCTGATCGCTGCGGTGGCAATGTCGGACCTGCTACTGCGGCTCGAAATGGCAAAGTCGTATCCAGGTATATCACATTGGTTTATCGTCAGCCGTTTTGAATTTGTGTCGCATGAAGATGATCACGTTAATGCGGCTTGTTGCGGTGGATAGTAAATACTCATGACAGCGTTGCTTCAGCCAGTCTCTGTCGTTGTGGTGAATCACAATGCCGGTGATCTGTTGCTTGAGTGCGTTGAAGTGGCCCTGTCGCAAGCTCAGGAAGTTATCGTTGTGGATAATCACTCCATCGATGCGAGCATGGAAACCTTGGCTGCGCGGTTCCCGGAACATGGGCCCCTCAAGCTGGTCTATTCCGAGGAGAATTTGGGGTTCGCTGCAGGATGCAATGTAGGCATCACGTTAACGACGTGCCCCCATGTGCTGTTCATCAATCCCGACACAATTCTAGGTCCGCTATCGCTGGGTAAACTCGTGCAAGCCCTTGATGGCGACGCATCGGTTGGGATGGTTGGCGGCCTTCTGACCAATCTCGATGGCAGCGAGCAGGGAGGGGGGCGAAGGGCAGTTCCGACCCCGTGGAGATCGTTCGTAAGAGCATTCGGCTTGAATCGCCTCAGTGGTTGGTGGCCGACGGTATTCTTTGACTTTCATTTGCATAAGCAACCCTTGCCCAGCGAACCCATTGAAGTTGAGGCGATTTCGGGCGCGCTGATGTTGGTGAGTCGCGTTGCTTTGGAAGACGTGGGTCCGTGGGACGAAGCGTATTTCCTGCATTGTGAGGATCTGGATTGGTGCATGCGTTTTCGTCAAAAGGGCTGGCGCATACTGTTTGTCCCGGATGCGCCCGTAATTCATTACCAGGGTCATAGTAGTCGTGCGAGGCCCATGTTTGTTGAATGGCACAAGCACAAAGGCATGGTTCGGTTTTATAGAAAGTTCTTTAGTCACCAGTATCCTGGGTTCTTGATGGGTTTGGTGGGAGTTGCGGTGTGGATTCGATTTTCTGCATTGCTCATGAGTCACTGGATCAAGGTTGCCGCCAATGGAATTAGAGGGCGCGGTGGATGATAAGGTCCCCGTCGGTGTGGTCGGCGCCTCCAGTTTGATCGGTGGCTGCGTATTGCGCTGGATTGCGCAGCAGAAAAGAACGGCCTTCGCCTTTTCAAGGAGTGTGCGCAAAATAAATGGTCTAAATCGGGAAAATTGGTATGAGCTCGGTGACGGCGGTCAATTGCATCGAACCGCGCCATCGACACCAATCACCCATTGGATCTATGTGGCACCGATTTGGACTTTGCCGGCCCATTTACCATTTCTTCTGACGATGGGAGCGCGCCGAATTGTTGCCATTTCCTCGACGAGTCGGTTCACAAAAGCCGCAGGAAGTGGTTTCGCGGATCATGGCGAAAATCAAATAGCCCAGCAAATAGCCGATTCTGAAGAATTCTTCCAACACTGGGCGCAGGAGTGTGGGATCGATTGGATTATTCTGCGGCCGACACTCGTCTACGGATTCGGTGGCGACAAGAATATCTCTGAAATTGCGCGTTTTATCCGCCGGTTTGGATGGTTCCCACTGTTGAGAGGTGCGAAGGGACTACGCCAACCGATTCATGCCGAGGATGTTGCGCTTGCTGCGATTGCGGCGTTGAACAAAGAAGACCTAAGGGCGCATGTTTTCAATATTTCAGGTGGTGAAACCCTCACTTATGCCGAAATGGTTTCCAGAATATTTCTAGCTTGCAAAACCCCTACGAAATTCATACGAGTACCTTTGCTACTGTTTAAATTCGCGATTATTTTTCTCAAATTCATTCCACGCTACCGAAGCTGGAATTCGTCCATGGCGGTGAGAATGAACGAAGACTTGGTGTTTGATAGTGAAGAGGGGCGGCGACAGCTGGGCTTGAGTCCGAGACAATTCGTTTTGACGGACTTGGATTTGCCAAAATTGTGAAGACTGTTTGTGGATGGATGGATGGAGCCATGTCGGGGGTTGTTATCATCGAGGCATGAGCTACAGGTACCATGCATATTCGAAAAAATTAAAAGGGCGGCTCCTGTGAAGCGGGTCCTAGACATTCTGCTGGCGATCACTTTGGCGGTTGGCTTGGCGATTCCCTTACTGTTGATTTTCATTCTTGTGCGGGCTACCTCAACAGGGCCTGCTTGTTACTGGTCTGACCGTGTTGGAAGAAATAACAAACTGTTCAAAATGCCCAAGTTCCGAAGCATGCGCGAAGGCACACCGGAAGTCGCTACAAGCCTCCTGACGGACCCGGAAAAATTTTTGACGCCTGTTGGTGGTTTTCTAAGAAGAAGCAGCTTGGACGAACTCCCCCAACTGTGGAGCATTATTGTTGGCGATATGAGTTTTGTGGGCCCACGCCCGGCTCTGCACAATCAGGTGGAATTAATTGAGTTACGTACTCGCTGCGGCGTGCATTCCCTGGTGCCAGGGCTTACGGGATGGGCACAAATAAATGGTCGTGATGAATTGCTCGACACACAAAAGGTAGCCTTGGACAAGGAGTATTTTGACAAGCAGTCGTTATGGCTCGATGCTAAAATAATTTTCCTGACGGCCATTAAGGTTGTTAAGCGTGATGGTATCGTGCACTAGCAAATTAATTGATCCATTATTTTCTTGGAGTTAATATGAATAATCTGGTTGATATTCAATCGCAGATTCAAAAACTGCAGAAGCAGGCTGCCGAAATTAAAGCGCGCGAATTTGATGCAACTTTGCGCGATATTCTTGTAAAAATGGATGCCTTTGGCATTACGGTGAAGGATCTGCAGGCCGCAAGTGTGTCCAAGCGTAAAGGCCGTGGGCGTCCCGCTCGTGCTGTTTCCGATGCGCCCAAGGGGCCTGGCAAAGGAGCAAAAAAGAAGTCTGCGGGTGCACCGGTGGCGCCGAAGTTCAAAGGTCCCAACGGTGAAACCTGGAGCGGGCGTGGTCTCACTCCAAGATGGTTGGCAACACTCATTGCCCAAGGACAAGTCAAGGAGAGCTTTGCGATCGGGGGCTGACCGATCACCGCAAATTTACGCTAAAGCAACGTCGCACGTCGCGACGCGTGCTTATGACATGCTGCACAATGCGGGCACTGTTTGAATAACGGACGCATATTCCATGACTGCACTTGCATCCATCGCACCACGCGATAAAGCTGAAATCCTGGCGCAAGCGTTGCCTTACATTCGCAAATTCCATGGTAAGACTATGGTCATCAAGTATGGCGGCAACGCCATGACTGATCCCGAGTTGCAGCAGGATTTTGCCGAGGACGTTGTCCTGCTGAAACTGGTTGGCATTAATCCTGTCGTGGTCCATGGTGGCGGTCCGCAGATAGAGAGTGCACTCAAACGCCTCGGTAAGACAGGCCAATTTATTCAGGGCATGCGCGTTACCGACGCCGAGACCATGGGTGTTGTCGAGTGGGTTTTGGGTGGTGAGGTACAGCAGGACATCGTGGGGCTGATTAACCAGGCCGGGGGCAAAGCGGTCGGGTTAACTGGTCGCGATGGAGGAATGATCCGTGCTCAAAAGCTCAAGATGCTAGACAATGCTGACCCCAGCGTCGAGCATGATGTGGGTCAGGTAGGTGACATTGTAAGCATCGACCCGAGTGTTGTAAAAGCCCTTCAAGACGACGCGTTCATTCCGGTCATCAGCCCCATCGGCTTTGGAGACAACAACGAGAGCTTCAATATCAATGCCGATGTTGTCGCTGCCAGGCTGGCAATGGTCTTGAAAGCAGAGAAACTGATGATGCTGACCAATATCAGCGGTGTGTTGGACAAAGCTGGCCAATTGCTGCCGGATTTAACCGCCCGTCGAATCGACGAACTCTTTGCAGACGGGACGATCAGTGGCGGAATGTTGCCCAAGATTGCGGGCGCCCTCGATGCCGCCAAAAGTGGAGTCAATTCTGTGCACATCATTGATGGGCGGGTACCCCATGTGCTGCTTTTGGAAATATTGACCGATCAGGCCTTTGGCACGATGATTCGTTCTCACTGAGTTTTTCATGGCCGATCCAACGACCAAGCGTGCGACTGACGACAGCGTTCCGACCCCATCGGACGAAGGTGATGCATCGAATGTTCGCAAGCGTCCCAAACCGGGCGAGCGGAAAGTTCAAATATTGCAGTCCCTGGCAGAGATGCTTGAAAAGCCCGGGAGTGAACGAATCACCACCGCCGCACTTGCGGCTTCATTGCAAGTCAGTGAGGCGGCTTTGTATCGACACTTCGCCAGTAAAGCCCAGATGTTTGAAGGACTGATTGAATTTATTGAGCAATCGATTTTCACCCTGGCAAATCAGATTGCAGAGCGCGAGCATACAGTGGTTGAACCTGGGGCAGGTACAGGCGATCGGCAAGCTGCAAAAATTGTCACGATGGTGGTCCAGTTTGCCGAAAAAAATCCGGGCCTTGCCCGTTTGATGGTTGGGGATGCTCTAGTACTTGAGCACGAGCGACTGCAACAGCGCATCAACCAACTGTTTGAGAGGTTGGAGTCCTTGTTAAGGCAATGTTTTCGAATGTCTGCCGAGGTGAGTGGTCAGGACGCTCCGACTGCACATGCTCAATTGCGCGCTGCCATTCTGACTGCTTTCTTGATGGGACGTCTGCAGCGATACGTCCGATCCAATTTTCGACGGCCCGCATCAGACAATCTGGACGCTTGTTTGGCAATACTGCTCGGGTAAACCCGTGTAAACGTTAGAAGTTTATCTCTAGAACAGAGATTGCTCTCCTTGAATGGGTGCGGCATGCTGCAGAATAGTACGATCGTTCGTTTTATTTGCTGTACCTTTTATGTCCGCATTGTCCCTGTCCTGTAAGTCCACGAGTGGCGCTTTACCACATGCGGTTCGCCATGGGGGCCAACAGCCTGGGCGAGCCCTGCAAAAAGGGCAGCAGACGAAAAGAGCGATTGTCGAAGCTGCCCTTGGTTTGGCCACACAAATTGGATTGGAGGGACTGAGTATCGGGGTGCTGGCCGAACTCACCAAAATGAGCAAGTCCGGCGTGTTCGCGCACTTTGGCTCACGTGAAGAACTTCAGATTTCTGTTGTCCGCGAATATTTCATCCGATTCGAGCAGGAAGTCTTTTATCCGGCGCTGGCACAGCCTCGCGGTCTGCCCAGAGTCAAGGCACTGTTTGCCAATTGGATGCAGCGCGTCACGATCGAATTGCAATCGGGATGCATCTTCATCAGTGGCGCAGTCGAATTTGATGATCGCCCCGGCGCAGTGCGGGATGCGCTGGCCAATTCTGTTCAGACATGGCTGAGTGCCATGTACCGTGCCGTTGTTCAAGCCAAAGAATGCGGGCACCTGCACTTGCAGGCCGACGAGCAGCAAATGGCATTTGAAATACATGGCCTCATTCTCGCGTTGCATTACGAGGCACGATTTTTGAAGATTCCCGGATCCATCGCGCGTGCTAACCAGGGCTTTGAAAACATCATCACACGATTTGGTGCGTAAAGCGCACCGGGTTTTTCCAGTTTTATCCATCTTTCAACAGGAGTAGTCCCTATGCCCACATACACCCCACCGCTGCGAGACATGCAGTTTGTGATGCACGAAGTCCTCAATGTAGTAGAGCAACTGAAGCAAGTTCCAAGGCATGCAGACATCGATGCGGCAACCATTGACGCAGTGCTTGAGGAGGGTGGAAAGTTCGCCTCTGAGGTGATCTTTCCCTTGAACATATCGGGCGACAAGGAAAGTTGCAGCCTCGACCAAGCGACCCATGCTGTGACAACCCCCAAGGGGTTCAAGGAGGCTTACAAACAGTACATTGAGGCCGGCTGGGCTGCGCTGGGTTGCGATCCGGTGTATGGCGGTCAGGGGCTCCCACTGGTCGTTAACAGCATGTTTTATGAAATGCTCAACAGTGCCAACCAGGCGTGGACCATGTACCCGGGGTTGACCCACGGGGCATATGCCGCTTTGCACGCCCACGGCACCGATGCGCAGAAACAAACCTACCTGCACAAAATGACCAGCGGCGAGTGGACTGGGACCATGTGCCTGACCGAACCCCATTGCGGTACCGATCTGGGTCTGATGCGAACCAAGGCTGAGCCGCAGCCCGATGGCACATACAAGATTACCGGCAACAAAATTTTCATTAGCGCCGGCGAGCATGATATGTCGGACAACATCATCCACCTGGTGTTGGCGCGATTGCCGGATGCACCTCCAGGGATTAAGGGGGTCAGCCTCTTTATCGTTCCCAAATTCCTGGTGAACCCAGACGGATCTCCGGGTGTTCGCAACGGGATTTACTGTGGTGGTCTGGAGCACAAGATGGGCATCAAAGCCAGTGCTACGGGGCAAATGGTGCTGGAAGGTGCTATCGGCACGATGGTCGGTCAGCCAAACAAAGGCATGCAGGGCATGTTCGTCATGATGAATGCCGCGCGTTTGGGGGTGGGCAACCAGTCCCTGGGTTTGACGGAGGTGGCCTACCAGAATGCATTGGCTTATGCCAAGGACCGCATTCAGATGCGTTCCCTGACGGGCCCAAAAGCCAAGGACAAGGCAGCCGATCCGATCATCGTGCATCCAGATGTACGAAAAATGTTGCTGACCGCCAAAGCCTATGCGGAAGGTGGTCGGGCACTGCAGGCTTTTTGCTCCCTATTGCTGGAAAAGGAGCACTACCATCCTGACGAAAAACAACGCAAGGATGCTGGCGAAATGCTGGCCATGCTGACTCCCATCGTCAAGGCGTTCCTCACCGACAACGGCCACATCTCCACCAATGCATGCATGCAGGTGTTTGGTGGGCATGGCTTCATCAAGGAATGGGGCATGGAGCAATTCGTGCGGGACAACCGCATCAACATGATCTATGAGGGCACCAACACGATCCAGTCCCTGGACTTGCTGGGACGCAAGATCTTGGGTAACAACGGCGCCACACTGCGCAAGTTTGGCAAGCTGATCGCGCAACTGGTGGAAGAAGAGGGCGTCAACGAGAAAATGGCCGAATTCATCACCCCGATTGCCGTCCTGGGTGAACAAATGACGAAGTTCACGACCGAGATTGGTTTCAAGGGGTTTCAGAACCCGGATGAAGTCGGCGCTGCGGCGGTGGACTACCTTCGGGTTGCCGGTCATTTGGTATTCGGTTATTTTTGGGCGCGCATGGCGCAGGTGGCACTACGCGAGATGGCGGCTGGCAACACCGATCCCTTCTATCTCGCAAAGGTGCAGACCGCTCGTTTCTATTTCGCCAAGTTGTTCCCGGAAACGGCTACATTGATGCGTACTGCGCGTGCCGGAAGCAAGGTGCTGATGGATACGGACGCGGTATTTGCTTAACTAATATCAGGAGACAAAAATGATTCGTACTGCGATCGCTATCGCCCTTGGCCTCACCAGCGTTTGCGCATTGGCGCAAATGAGCCCAGTGGGGGTTTGGAACACCGTCGATGAGAAGACCAAAGAGATTAAATCCGAAATCGCCATTACCGAATCGGGTGGAGCGCTTAGCGGGAAGATTACCAAACTATTGCGCAAGGACGCCAAACAGGACGATGTCTGCCACGAGTGCAGCGACGACCGTAAAAATAAACCCTTGCTCGGTTTGGAGATCATTCGCGGTGCCAAAAAGGTCGACGGCAAAGATGTATGGGAAGACGGCAAGATTCTCGACCCGGAGAACGGCAAGAACTACTCGTTGCGACTGACGCCCATTGAAGACGGCAAGAAGCTCGAAGTGCGCGGATCGGTGTTTGGCATTGGACGAACCCAGACTTGGGTGCGTGTCCAGTAAAGTTAATTTCAGGAAGCAGTATGTCCCGATTTCAAGTGAACAAAGTCGCCGTGCTCGGCGCTGGCGTGATGGGTGCGCAAATTGCTGCGCATTTGGTCAACGTCAAAGTCCCCGTCGTGTTGTTTGACCTTGCCGCTAAGGATGGTCCGAAGAATGGTGTCGTCACCAAAGCAGTGGAGGGCCTGAAGAAACTCAAACCCGCACCGCTGGGTGTTGCGCAAGAGGCGGCGCTGATCGGGCAAGCCAATTACGATGAACACTTGGAGCAATTGCGCGGCTGTGACCTCATCATTGAGGCCATTGCCGAGCGCATGGACTGGAAGCTCGACCTTTACCGGAAAATTGCACCTTTTGTCGCGCCGCATGCCATTGTCGCCTCCAATACCTCCGGGCTCTCGATTGCGAAACTGAGTGAGGTGCTACCTCAAGAGTTGAAGCCGCGTTTTTGTGGCATCCATTTCTTCAATCCTCCGCGCTATATGGCATTGGTGGAGCTGATCAACACACCCACCACACGGCCCGACATCCTGGACGATCTGGAGTCTTTTGTCACCAGCAATCTGGGCAAGGGCGTTGTGCGCGCCAAGGACTCCCCCAACTTTATCGCCAATCGCGTGGGCATTGCCGGCATGCTGGCGACGATGAAGGAGGTCGAGAACTTCGGGCTCTCGTACGACGTCGTCGATGACCTCACTGGCAAGAAGCTGGGACGGGCCAGTTCTGGAACGTTTCGAACTGCGGATGTGGTGGGTCTGGATACCATGGCCCACGTCATCAAGACATTGCAGGATACCCTGAACCTCGACAGTGACCCGTTCTACGCGAGTTTTGCTACGCCTCAAGTCTTGAAGACTCTTCTGGAAATGGGGCACCTGGGTCAAAAGACCAAAGCCGGATTCTTCAAGAAAGTGGGGCGCGATGTCCTTCGGTTAGACCTGGCCACCAAAGAGTATGTTCCTGCCGGTGAAAAGGCCGATGAAGTTTACGGCCGCATGTTGAAGAAGCCCGCGGGCGAGCGTCTGAAGCTGTTGCGCCATGCCGAAGGTGCCCAGGGACGGTTCCTTTGGGCAATTCTTCGCAATGCCTTCCACTACGCGGCGGTCCATTTGACATCGATTGCGGATAACGCTCGCGATGTCGATTTCTGCATGCGCTGGGGCTTTGGCATGCAGCAGGGTCCCTTCGAGCTCTGGCAGGAAGCGGGCTGGCTGGAAGTTGCGAACATGGTGAAGGAAGACATTGACGCCGGCAAGGCGCTATGTAGTGCGCCACTGCCCGATTGGGTCTTCAATGGCCCCGTTGCACTGGCCGGTGGTGTGCATACACCGCAAGGCTCGTGGAACCCCACTACAGGGCAGTTTGTCGCTCCTCGCAGTTTGCCGGTGTACGCACGTCAGCATTTTCCCGAGACGGTGCTTGGGGCCAACGCACCCGCTGCAATGAGTGCAGGTCGTACTTTGCATGAAGATGCATCGATCCGCTTGTGGACACTGGATGACGAAGTACTGATCGCCAGCATCAAAACCAAGATGCATGCGATCGGGCCGGGTGTCGTCGAAGGGTTGTTGCAGGGGCAGGCGCTTGCAGCCAAAGAGTTCAAAGGCATGGTCATCTGGTCGCCAGACGATATGTTCTCCGCGGGTGCTGATCTGCAGGCCATGCTTCCTGCGTTCATGATGGGTGGTGCCAGCGCCGTGGAAGGAGCAGAGAAGGAAATGCAGCAAGCCATGCTGGCACTGCGCTACTCTAATGTTCCCGTGGTGTCTGCAGTGCGCGGCCTTGCGCTGGGCGGTGGCTGTGAACTTGCGGTCTACTCCAGCAAACGCGTAGTTGCCATGGAGAGTTACATGGGACTGGTAGAGGTGGGTGTTGGCCTGGTCCCCGGGGCTGGCGGCCTTACCTACATTGCGCGACGTGCTGCAGAAAATGCAGCGGCCAGCACCGGCAAAGACTTGCTACCGTTCCTTACGGAAGGATTCACGGCCGCCGCAATGGCCAAGGTGGGCACGAGTGCGCTGGAGTCGCGCAAGCTTGGATACCTGCTCGACAGCGATGTTGTGGTGCCCCATAAAGACGAGTTGTTGTTTGTCGCCATGAATGAGGCCCGCGCGATGCACGTATCGGGTTACCGTGCTCCCCACAAACTGCAGTTTCCCGTGGCCGGGCGCAGCGGTATTGCAACCATCAAGGGATCGCTGGTGAATATGCGTGATGGTGGATTTGTCAGCGCGCATGACTTCCATATTGCCGGCCTGATCGCCGAAGTAGTGTGTGGCGGTAATGTCGATGCCGGCACGCTGGTGACGGAGGAGTATCTGATGGCGCTCGAACGCAGGGCCTTCGGTTCGTTGCTCAGCCATCCCAAAACGCAGGAGCGGATCATGGGGATGATGTCCACCGGCAAACCCGTTCGTAACTGATCAAGCTACTGCGGAGCCGACATGCGTCGTTGCAGCCCCAAAACAATCCTCACGTACAGAAGTACGTTCCGGTTGTTTTCGGGCGCCCGCGCCTAGCCTGTCGCCTCCTCGCTACGCTTGCTCAGTCACGAACTTCGTTCGAATCATCGCGGCCACAGCCGGTTCTGTTAATGAAAAGAGTTACACATGAAACAAATTCAAGAAGCCTATATCGTTGCTGCCACACGAACACCTATTGGCCGATCGCATCGCGGCTTTTTCCGCAACACACGCCCGGACGAGCTTCTGGTGCATGCCTTGAAAGCCGCGTTGACGCAGGTTCCGTCGCTCGACCCGAAGTCGATTGAGGATGTGATCTGCGGATGCGCTATCCCCGAAGGTCAGCAGGGACTCAATATTGCGCGCATTGGGGCTGTGTTAGCTGGTTTGCCAACCAGCGTGGGTGGCATTACGGTTAACCGCTTTTGTGCGTCCGGTTTGAGTGCCATCCAGATGGCGGCTGACCGCATCCGCGTGGGCGAGGCCGATGTGATGGTTGCGGCCGGTGTCGAAAGCATGAGTATGGTGCCCATGATGGGGAACGCGCCTTCCCTGTCTCCCAGGATATTCGAAAGTGATGATGTGGGCATTGCCTACGGCATGGGTCTCACCGCCGAAAAAGTTGCCAATCAGTGGAAAGTGGGTCGGGATGCGCAGGATGCTTTTGCCGTCGAGTCCCACCGTCGTGCCATTGCAGCCCAGCAGCGGGGCGACTTTGCAGCAGAAATCACACCTGTCGAAGTGGTCGACCGCAGCGCCAATCTGGAAACGGGTGATGTGGTGGAAAAGCGCCGCACGGTCGGTATGGACGAGGGTGCACGACCTGACACCACGCTCGAAGGTTTGGGAAAGCTCAAGGCCGTATTTTCGGCGCGTGGATCCGTGACCGCGGGCAACAGCTCGCAGACATCCGATGGGTCAGGTGCACTGGTGCTTGCCAGCGAGAAAGCGGTCAAGCAGTTTGGTCTGACGCCGCTGGCACGGTTTGTGTCGTTTGCATCCAGAGGCGTGCCATCACACATCATGGGCATCGGTCCGATCGAGGCAATTCCCGCCGCCCTGCGCAATGCCGGGTTGCAGCAGGACGATATTGACTGGTTTGAGCTCAACGAAGCATTTGCGGCCCAGTCGTTGGCGGTCATCAACACGCTCGGGCTGGATGTCACCAAGGTCAACCCGATCGGTGGTGCAATTGCTTTGGGTCATCCTCTGGGCGCGACGGGCGCCATGCGCGCGGCCACCGCCATCCACGCGCTGCACCGCAATAAACTGAAGTACAGCATGGTCACCATGTGCGTGGGTATGGGGCAAGGCGCAGCCGGCATTTTTGAGCGTGTCTGATGAAAACCCATCCCTTTGACAAAGCCATCAAACTGGCTCCACAGGAAGATGGAACCTGGCTTGGCCACACCAGTGCGCCGTATGCCAACATGGTGGGACCCTTTGGTGGCGTGACTGCGGCGCAAGCGCTCAACGCGATACTGGTGCACCCGCAGTTGTTGGGTGAGCCCATTTCTCTCACAGTCAACTTTGCGGCGGCGGTGGCGAACGGCCCGTTTACAGTTCAGGCGCGCGCAGCCCGCACCAACCGCTCCACCCAGCACTGGATCATCGAGATGATCCAGGCTGGGCAGGCCGTCCTGACGGCCACTGCAGTGACTGCCACTCGGCGTGAGACCTGGAGCCTGGACGAAGAGACCATGCCAGCGAGCCCGCTGCCGGATCAGGTGCCTTTGCCCAAGGTGGAGGCGCCCATGGAGTGGATCAAGCGTTATGAAGTGCGTCCGATTGTCGGTGGCTTGCCGGAGGTATGGGATGCCAGTGGCCACAGCAGCCTGTCGCAGTTGTGGGTTCGGGACAATCCGCCGCGCCCTCTGGACTTCGCATCGCTCGCTGCCATTGCTGACATCTTTTTTCCGCGTGTTTTTATTCGCCGGTCCACGCATGTGCCGGTCGGTACCGTGTCGATGACGGTCTATTTTCACGCCAACGGGCAGCAACTCGCAGAGCACGGAACCGGCTATTTGTTGGGTCAAGCGCGGGCTCAGGCTTTTCGCAACGGGTTTTTTGACCAGACCAGCCAGTTGTGGAGTGAGTCCGGCGCTCTGTTGGTGACCAC
>JAIFLV010000136.1 GCA_020048895.1 Rhodoferax sp.
TGCCCAGAGACTGGCCTCCTGGGTTGGCATGTGTCCGGGCAACAACGAGTCAGCAGGCAAGCGCAAGAGTGGTCGTATTCGCAAGGGCAACGCCTGGGTACGTCGATTGTTGTGCGAGTTTGCACAAGCTGCAGGGCGCAGCCGATGTGCGCTCAAAGACAAGTTTCAGGCGCTCAACGTGCGCAAGGGTCACAAGCGTTCGATCGTGGCGCTGGGGCACAAGATGCTGCGAACGATCTACGCGATGCTCGCCAAAAACACGCACTACGTGGACAAAACCGTGGACTACGAAGCCTTGATGGTGGCGCGCAACGCGCCACGGTGGTTACAAATGCTGGTCAAGCACGGGTTCGTTCCAGCACCAGCCTGACGTTCTGACCATTTGAGGTTGCCTCGCCGCGCATTTGGCCTTGCATCGGTCAGGGGTCAGATCGTCCGCAGGTACGTTTCTTTCACGTTAAGCGGGATGACCATCTCTGCACTTCAGAAGTTGGGGCATTGTGTCTGGCCTTGGCGGGTGAGCAGCATGCTGCGGACACGCTGGAAACCTACCTCGATGTGTTCACCAGCGTTGCACACCTCGCCACGTCCAACAGTAGCTGTGCGCACAGTCAAATCACCATAGCCTTGTAGCTGCCTCAACAGTTTCAGCTTTCATCGCGGTTTCCTCCCTGGGGGCTTGTACGACTCCTGACCTTCAGTCCCACGTCACTCGTGCGCAGACGGTGCACGGTCAGGCGTCCTGCAACCCTTAACCGTTGCGGTCAGCCACCATTCGAGGAAGCCGTCATTCGAACTCGTGCATGGGAATCAGTAAGCTGTCACTCATAGTCAAAGGGCCATTCCCACCGACTGTGCGGCTCTTGTGCAGCGTGCGGCCGTTGGCCGCCGCCGGGCGAACTCACGCGGTCTGTTGCCAATCGGTCGTTCGCCCCGGCGACGGACGGTGTACCGAATGGCCGCTTTGCGAGGTACAGCAGCCGTAAGACTTTCACGTGGCGGTTCGCGCTGCACCAACGACGGCCTCTCTACGGCTCGCACTCGCTGTACCGACCTGGAACCGTCTGTGGAAAACCCAAACCGACCGCCTAGAAGCGGTCAGTTGTGAGAGACTGCTGAGATTGCGAGCGGTCAGCATGATCGCCTTTTGCCCTATATTCATCGGCCAAAGCAATGCACTAACAAAGGGTCGAGCGATGACAAAGAGTTCCGGGGAGCCGAAACAAGCGTACAGCGATACCGAAGTCCTCGACGCGGCATTCCGCATCGAACACACCACAGACAACGGCCAGCCGGCCCTAGACCTGTTCCTGCAAACGTTCGAACTCGTTGATCGGGATGCACGGATTTGGCACGCCCACCCGGAAAGTGCATGGCCGCTGTTGGCGACGATCACGCCAACCAGGATCATCATGCGGCCGATACATGCGAACCCGCATCGGGTGCAGTATCTCAATCAGAAGAATGGTCGGTTTGGAATCGTCATCTATGAAGACGGCCACGAGAATGACTTGCCGGATGAGGCGGAGGAGACTGCGCTTAGTATTGCGGAGCGTTTACCCTATGGGCTGTTCGATCCTCCCGGAGATGGCCTGGGCTTGCCCAAGGATCTTGATGCGGTCTGGCAGACCTTTTCGCGTGTCCAGGGCACTGAAATTCTGGTTGTCAGCCGCAAACGAGCGACGGCGCTCACCGAAGGCGTGATTTGCATTCGCGAAGACGAGCTGGACAAGCTCCGTCGCAAGTTCAATCGGACCAAGACGGCAGGCCGCAAGCTGGTTCGGCAGACCAAGCAAAGCGTGGTGCATGACGACGTGCTCACGAAGCTTGATCCTGAGAAGTTCAGGCGCGTGATCCAAGTCAACCATCCGTTGGTGGAGGTCCGGCGCGAAACAGCGGCCGAGGCCAAACGTCGTGCCCAGGGTGACGGTTGGGAGACTGAAACCGTTCGCGAGATCGTTCAACGCTTACCGAACCTAGCCAAGCAAGCGCCTCGCGATTTGATGATGCTGCACGCCGAAATCGAGCGTGCAACCCTCGCCAAGGTGATTGAGAAGTACGACGAACTGCTCGGAAAGACAACACAAGAGAGGCACTGGCAAACGTTCTTTGAACAGAACAAGCTCGTTCTCAGCATGGTTTTTGCGCGCCCGGTGGAGCTATTGCATACACAGTTCCACGCGAAGCCATCGACTATCACCGGTGCAGGCGCACAGATTGGCGACTTCCTGTTTGGTGAGCTTGGGCAGGCGCTCGCAATCGTGGAAATCAAGAAACCCGGAACCGAGCTTGTTCAAGGCAAGGCGTACAGGGGTGAAGAGATATTTGGGCCAAGTGCTGAGCTGAGTGGCGCGATGACGCAGGTGTTGTACCAACAGAGCGAGCTGCGCCAACGCTGGACGCAGCACACCAGTGACACTGAACGATTGAGGTCCTGGAAGCCGGATGTCATCAAGTGCGTCGTGATTGCTGGATCAACGCTGACGGAGCCGGTCAAGCGCCGGAGCTTTGAGGTCTTTCGCAACTCCTGCAAGGACGTTGAGGTCGTGACATTTGATGAGCTGTTGAACAAGCTCAAGCTTCTGCACAAGTACCTGACACCACCTGAGAAGCCAGCGGATGATGTACCGTTCTAGTTGTGAATGGCTGTCATGAAGCGTGCTTAGATGGCTTTTGAGCGCGGTTTCATTTCTTTGCTTCGGGTTTTGGTGATTCGCCTCTGATTCCATCCTGGTGGCCCGCGGGCCACCAGGATGGGCGCGTTCCATAATCCGGCCATTACTGGGGTGCTGCCGGAGGTGTCGTGCACGAACAGACCGGCAGGCTTTTCCTGTGCGCACGATGCCAGGCGCAAGTCCTGGTGTGCAGCCAATGTGACCGTGGCCAGCGCTATTGCAATTCAGGGTGTGCAGACATCACCCGATTGAGCCGACAACGCGAGGCCGGTAATCGCTATCAGCAAAGTCGCGCCGGGCGCCAACCGTGACTGGCTGCAGTCAGGTTTTGCAACCCATTGGCGGTCGCCGCCTGAACCTGCCATTTATCATCCTGCGAGGTGACTGACGTTGCACCTGCAGCAACGGCCAGTTTCCAGAACTGCAAGCTAGAAGCCGTTCATCGAACGATCCATCATGCGACACCGGAGCCTCAAGATCACAATCAGAGACGCATGATCCTGAGGTTTGAGTCTGCTTGGACCAGTTTGTCAAAGTCTTTGTCACAGGTTAACAACGTGAGATCGTGCGTGAGTGCCATCGCTGCGATCCATATGTCGTTCTCTGTGATTTGAAGCGTGCTGGCCGGCCAATCATCGCTCCATTGCTCAGGGGGGACTCCCTTGAGCTTGCCTTGCGCTGCTTTGCGTGGGGCGAGCTTGCATGCCCATTTTGAGCGCAACCGACCTTGTTCCGTGGCGACATGATGAGTCACATCCAAAGGCTCGGAGAGGTTGCCCGCAGCTTGTATATGCTTATGCAACGCATCAAGGTCTGCCTCGCTGGGCCGTGGTGCGCGCATTTCATACATATTCAGGCCGAACTGCATCTCCGCCAACGAAATCACGCAAACGAAGAGTCGTTGTTCTTGTCCGACATACTGATCCTTGAAAGCGACGGCGTTGGTATGCCGCGCGTGGCTCCGATTCGTCAAAGCCGAAAGAGCACTGGTATCGAGAAGGAACATGTGAACCTTTCACGCCAGGTCGAACACTGCAGCCACCCTCTTGGGCAACGGCTCCATGAGCGTACGCCAAGCAGTCCGCATGTCAGCTGTGGAAATGGCCAGTCGCTTGTGCAAAGAAATTGCCGCATCTTCTCTGCCAGTACCAGGGTAGCCTTCAAAGTCCGCGCGGCTGGGGCGCTGACCTTCACCCATGAAACGCAGCAATTCGCGCTCCAGCCGGGGCGGCAGGTCATACGCTTTCAGCACCAGTGCGTCGATCTCCATAAGGATGTCTTGCGCAGACTTGGGGCGCGAGAAGAATAATGGCCCGTCATCACCTTCGCATGCCGTCACAAACTCGGTCACCAAGCTCTCTATCTCGCGGGAAATCCGAATTTGCGGCAGAGGAATCTGCTGCATGACCTCGACGCGAAAACGCCGCTCTTGGTCATGCACGTAGCTGAAAGCGTTTGCCAGCGGGGAATTCAGAATCGCGCATAATTCAACAAGACTGGGGGCAGATTCAACAGTTTCACGCATCCAGATGCCAAAGAACTGTTGCGATGCAATCAGTCCATTCGAATCAATCGCTGCAGCCAACCGCCATGGCCCACGAGACGTACGAGATGCATTACAAATGATCTTTGGAGACGACCAAGCGTATTTGATCGCACCACCGCGCAGGTTGATTGCGCGGGCATCAAGATAGACCGCCTGTTTCACCTCGAACTGGGTCAAAGACTCCGACACGAGATGCAGGCCAGCTCGAAACCCTTGTGTAGGCTTAAGTCGGCTTGCATCGCTCTGGTCTGTTATCCACTCCAGTCCTCGATGCATCTCGGCCACGCTGCCCAACACAGGCGATTCAGCAAGGTAGTCCCAAACGCGCCGGAGCGGTCGCAGAGCCGCAAACCCAGGTGACGTGCGAGGATTCACCTCGGCCATATCGCTTGAAGAAGTCTGCAAGGTCTGCGTAAAGCGCGGCCAATCGGCCCGTAGAACCACGCTTTTGCGAATGGTGGTTTCGTCGCATGCGTCTGCACGCCGGGCATCCGTATCGCGTCGGCATTGGGCGATCAGAATCTCCGCACCGATTGAGGCGTGGCGAAACACGCGCTCCGGAAGTTGCATCACTTCGACATCACCGTAGATCTCGCAAATGCGCCGGATATGCTCCCGGTAGACCTTGTGCGAAGAAAAGCCGCTGGGCATCACGACGCCGACGAATGCCGGTGGGGTCTTCACGATGGCATCCAGCAGCACCACGGGTTTGTGGACGGACAATTCCGAGCGCGCTTCGTCAAAATCTTCAAAGGGTGGATTACACAGGAGCACGTCGCATTGGCTAACTCGTTCGGCAAGGCGGCCAGATTCGAACAAATCCTCGGGTGTGATGCGCCAGCCGTTGTGATTCGGGTAGTCCGCCAGAATCAGCGCCAACCTTGCAATCTCGCAGGCAAACGGGTCGATCTCACTAGCCACAAAGTGGCTCACGAGGTGCTCATGCACCTTGGCCACAGACCAGGATTGAGGTAGTAGCTCCTTGAAACGCCGCAGAGCCGCCGTTAGAAACACACAAGCTCCTGCAAAAGGTTCGTAGACGCGCAGCTGGCCTGCTGCATTGCCGTCAGGCAAACGCAACGACCGAATCACATAGTCCGCAGCACTGTAGGGCGTGCTGTGCGTGCCAAAGGCCTTACGTGTTTCTGGCGTGATCAGAGTGTTCTCGTACACGAATGCCAGATCGTCCGCTGCGACGTTGCGTACGTACAAGCCGTCCCGCAAGGTCAGCCAAGCAGTGGCGAGTTGAGTCACGCGGGTCTTGGTCCAATGCAGTCGCTGAGCGGGCAGCGAGTACGACGCCTCCACGGTGGCAACAACTTTGCGCGGATCGTCCACATCGATGGCTGCCACCCGGCTGTCGGCGCGGTCGATCAGAATCTTGCCTGCCAGCAACCGAAAAACCAGAGGGAATAGCACCTCATAGTGGACCTGCAGCGAAAGTTGGCCCGCGGCGACTCGCTTACCATCGAAATGGGCAAGAAACTGCGTCAGCATATCGTCCAACGCAGCCTGCGTATTCGCCTGAATGGAGTACAAGGAGCGTGGGTCGAATAGCAGCCCTGTGGTTGGAGTGCCTTCTCGTATCTGTAGCGCTTTGAGTTGACGGATCGGGCCTGGACCGAATTTCGCTCGGTCGGTCAGCAGCGTCTGCCACTGCGATGCAAGTGTGCTTTCGAGTTGGGTGGCTCCGCTGGCTGTGTAAGTCCACAGCGAAGCCTCTTCGCCTCCAATGACAACAAGGTACGGTGCCCCCAGGCTTCGCGTGGCCTCAACGGTATCCCGCGCGGTTTCGTTTGCGATGGTGCGAACTACGCCCAGGGCCGCTGTGCGGTAAGACGCGGGGTCATCCAAGAACGCGGCTGCATCTACTTCGCGCACGGGCCGTGCTGGTAGGTCAACGGCTGCGAATCGGAACCCTGGGTAAACGTCCGCGGCGCGGTAGCCAAGGTGGGTTAGGGAAGTCCTGAGGACTTGTGCGTTGTAGCTCACAGCGTCCTCCTTCTTTGTTTTGCACTTGCTGACGAGGCAAGCTCTTGTGCGGTCACCGATGCTGGTGCAGCTGTTGTGGAGTTGATGGCCTGCGGTCCAAAGCCCAATTCGCGCTGCCCCCAATCGAGCTGCGTACGTCCAGGCAACAGATACTCGTCCACCGCCTGAAAAATTGGAACCAGCGGAACCAGCAGCCCCTCCTCGATACGTTCTGTGGCTTCCACATACCGGACATCAGGCGGATCAAAGGTCAGCAACAGGCGAGGGGTAGTTGAAACCGGTCTCGGTCCGGACAACGCGGAGCGCATACCGTCCACGAAGCCCGCCACAGCACCCCTTTGGAGGCCGTATTGAGACTCGAGTTGTGAACAAGTCCGTAACACTAGCAAATCCTGCGCGGAGTACTGCTTTGCCACTCGCACCTGGGTGTTACGGCTGGCATACGCCGGTATGGAATCTAGCAGACCTCGCATCTGATCGCGCGTGTATCCGGTGATCGCCAAAAGGTCGGCCATGGTGAAGGATCGACTGCTCATCTGCGCCTCCGTTACACAAGTCTGTGTATTTTATACGCAGACTTGCGATTCTGATGCGCAATTCTGGGTTTTAGATACACAGGGTTTCCACTGAGACCATCCGAAATGACTGCTTATTTGACTTACCAAAGTACCGCATGAAAGACCGGAATGGGTCTTGGAGCCATTCGGCACCAAAACTCCAGTGACTCTTAACGCTGCACAGGAGCCGACCAAGGTGAACTTCCACTTTTCGAAATCGAACGACCGGTTTTGAGAATTCGGCTTGCCCATTGACTGCAATCGGGCAACTGGTCCCAATGTCGGAACATGGTCATCAACGGTCAGACACCTCGAAAATTGGTTACCTCCAGACCGGCCATTGGCAAAGCAAAAGGAAGCCACTTCAACGTCAGCTAACTGGCGTCCATATCGATAGGCTCTGTTGCCTGCGCAGTGCAGCTGGGGAGCTACCTCCAGATCAATGCCTTCCAGAGGTCTGGATTGATGATTCCAGCCAGGAATCTCAACCTCTTGAGCTACTGCGCATCCTGCTCGGTGTTCCACAGCGTTGCTGGGACTGCTCCTGTGGTGAGCTAGTCGAGGGTGGTTTTGAGCCGTGTTGGAGTTGCGGTGCGATGATGTCCGCAAGTTGAGGCCTGCGCGAATTGCCGTAGAGTTTGCTGGAAGACATGCTGCAGCAAATGCTGAACAGGTCGACCGTGACAGACAGTTGACGCTCCTTAAACTACGATGACAAAGAATTGGGGTGGAAATGCTGGACTTTTGGCCGCCCCTAAATAGTCAAGGAAGCATTGATGAACGAAGATACCAAGGCCTGCCCGGTCTGCGCTGAAACGATCAAAGCGGCAGCCATCAAATGCCGTTTCTGCAATTCCGACTTGGTAGCATTTGCAGCCTCGAAGGAAGTGGAGGTCGAGCACTTGCTGTTTGCTGGGCACCCGGCGATCATTTTCTCTGCATGGCAGTGGTTGATCGTGGCCGCAACACTGGGGCTTGCGTATGTGTACTACTGGGTAAAGAGTTTGTCGACCAGCTACGAAGTCACGACACAGCGGGTCAGAATTGAGCGCGGCATTCTATCCAAGTCAAAGGAAAGCGTGGAGTTGTTCCGTATCGACCATTTTGATCTTCTGAAGCCGCTCGGTATGCGTTTGCTGGGTCACTGCCATTTGCACCTAAGGTCAACCGATACCAACTTTTCGACGGTCGTGATCATGACCATTCCAGGTCTGGAGAAATTGTCAGAACAACTTCGTGAGTGCTCGCTAAGAGAGCGCACCAGAAGGCGCGTGACAACATTGGTGCAAGCTTGAGGAAAACGTCTATGCGAATTGCTGTTCTTGCGTTAGTGGCGGGTTTGATGGGCGGATGCGGTGGTGGAGACTCCAACATGGCATATCAGCAGGCGATTGACTTGGCGAATGCGAAGGAATCTGAGGCAAGGCTGCTTGGGGTGGACTCCCCTTGCGATCAAGTCTCCCAGTGTTCTACCCTTGGATTCACCGATCCGAAAGATCCCTGCGGGATGTGGTACTTCAAACCGTACTCACTGGTGTCAACTTCAGCCTCGGCGGCAAAGGTTGCATCCGACCAGCAACGCGAGCTCGCAACGCGTGCACGTGCGCTTTCTTCCCAACGCGATGTGGCTTGCATAGCGATCATCAAAGTGCCACCAGTACTTGCCTGCGTGGCATCCAGGTGCGTGCCGGTTCCATAGTAACGATCAGTAGGGAGTGCGAGTGGGCACCCTCCCTCATCCTGTCAGGACTTATGCGCCGCAACCGTGACCTTCTGCAACGCCACCACATCGGCTGAAGCAGTCTGCTTGGCAAAGGCCTGCTGGGCAACGCTGTCAAAGCCAGTCAACATAGTCCCGTGAACGATGGCGGTCATTGCCACCGCAAGGGAGATGGCTGCGATACGGATGCTGTGGGAAGCGGTCATTTCTATCTCCAAATTCGGGCCACTGCGGCCGGTTGAAGAGAATGTAATTGTGCTGGACAACAAATGCACTGCCAATGCGATGAACTGCATTTTGTTCAGACGAACTCCCAAATTTGCGTGATGAACCGACGCTGTTTTTGAAATATCTGGCACAGCACCATGCCTTACCCATCCAGTGCTAAGGTCTCGTCATGAAAACACAGATCGATCACCTGGTAGTTGTTGCACACACTCTTGAGCAGGGAGTGCAATGGTGCAAGGACAAGATGGGCATTATCCCTGGACCTGGTGGTGAACATGAAAGATTCGGGACCCACAACCGATTGTTCAAGATTGCGACGCCGGCAAATCCCTTTGCGTACTGTGAGATCATTGCCATCAATCCTGCTGCAAGGGTTCCTGCATGTGCGCGTTGGTTCGATATGGACGATCCAGCGCTCCAGGCAGCAGTCGCCACTGAGCCCAAACTTGCTCACTTCGTTGTCAATACAAACGACATCGTGGACGCGCGACAGGCGCTGCTGGGTCTCGGAATTGAACGTGGCCCGGTAGCAACCGCCAACCGCCGCACCTGCAGAGGTCTGCTGCAATGGCAAATCACGGTGAGGGATGACGGGCAACGACTCTTCAATGGTGTCTTGCCGACACTGATTCAATGGGGCACGCAGGATGACGAAGATCCCATGCGATTGCACCCAAGAAACACCCTTGGGCGTTCTGGCGTGAGCTTGAGCGGTATATCCATCACCCACCCATCCGCAGACAAGTTGCAGGCTTCCTATGCAGCTCTCGGACTGACGGGAGTTCCCATCGTTTGTGGCCCAGCCAACATCACTGCAACTTTGCGCACTCCGAAGGGAATCATTGAGCTGCAGAGCCTGGGGACTTAGCTGCAGATCCAACCAGCTGCCAACGTCGACAATGGTGCCCAGGAAAGGCTACACCCACGCTGGCCCTTGCTGAACCTAAGGCCATTCATCCCTTGGACAAGGAACCCGTCATCATCGACGGAAAACTCGCGCTCGCATGGTCAGCGCACATCCGGCGAACCTGGCCTCAGCAGCAAGTCCGCTACTGGCCGGGTGGCTCTTTCAATCGGGTGGGGAAGCGGCACCTCTGGGCAGCACCTCTGGTACCACTGTGGAGTGCTCAAGATTGCTTATGACCTGGCGCTGTGGCGCGCGTTCAGGATAATGGTGGCGAACTGAGTCTGCTGGTTCCTGGCAAGAAAAGTACAAAGCCTGGCAGTCACTTCCCAATGGAACCGAAGACCTTTTTGAGGATGCTGCTTCCCGACCCAATGGGATCTGCTCGAATCTGCTTCTCTTGCTCGGCGATCATCACGAAAAGTCCGTCCATGGTTTTTCGGGTTACATAGGTATCCAGATCCGCATCCTTATCATCGACGAGCCCGAACTTTGCGGCTTTTCCAGCGAAGTCGTTGTACTTCTGAGCCAGTTGGACCTTTGCGGTAGCTCGCTTCACCACTGGCAGAAACTTGGCAGTGAGCTCACGCGAAGTCGTTCGTTGGAAGTATTGGGTTGCCGCATCCTGTTCTCCCAGCAGGATGTCTTCCCCGTGCCGGGCAGGCCATGCAGGAGTAAGCGAGCGGAACCCGCTTTACGGATGCCATCAACGAGTTTGTGCAGGTCCACATTTGTGTTTACTGCGTCAATGTCCCAGTCCATTTCGCGTGGTCCGGCGCTGCTCGTGGTTCGTAGGTGGCGTGAGGCTTTCCCCGGTAGCCGTTGTCGGATCCACAGGCGGCATAGTGCGTCGCTCATGGGCATGCCTGCGGCCTTGGCACGGTTCTGAACGACCCCAAGCCGATCGATCAATGCCGGAGTCAATGTGGCTACTTGCGCCCAACGCGCGAGCTCAGGGGCCTGCGTATCCAGACGCTCGCGCAGTATGCGAAGCCGAACCGAGCGAGGGATGTTGTCAAAACAGATCACCGCGTCAAAGCGTCGCAACACCGCCGCGTCTAGAACCTGCGGATCGTTCATGATCCAGATCATCGCGACGGGGCTGTGCTCCAGGAGCCGGTTCAGGCTGGCCCGGTGGTTGTTCATTGCGACAGCGTTTTCATCGGAGGCGGAGTTATCAAAGGGCGAAGAGCGGCGAAAGATGTCGTCGGCCTCGTCAAAAACGATCACACCGCGCTGTGTCCCGCGAAATAGCCGCAGCAGCAAGCGCAGATTGGACAATCGTGTCTCACCCGAAATAGCCGCGCCGCTGGCTTCCTGCACCACCAGTTCCATGGCCTGTAGTGGCCCAGGGACTTGAATCCCAATGCTTGCGCGCGGGTTTGCATGTCTGAATGCTCACTCGTGCTCACGCGCAGACTGGCGATATGTTGGCGTGGTTCGAGGATGCGGGGGCGTCCCATTTCACTCCTGGGTTGTGTGCTTTACAAGATACATTTATCAGAGCTGTAAATGTAATACGAAAACGATTCGTAGTGGACATGGCCTGGATAGAGACTCGTGGGTGATAGGCCAAAGTGTGTGCTTAATGGACCACTTCCGAAGGGGTGAGACGGGCGGGGTGGGCATGTGTGCCGGGCGCAGAAATGAGAGCTACCTAGGGTTGTACGCCCAACCGCGAAAATCTTTAGAAGCGCCTAGACCTAACGGAAGTGAAGCCGCATGTTTGACTTTTCACATATGCCACAACAAGAGGCTCAGCGCGGCACCTTAACTTCACCCGAGCGAATACCCAACGCCAGCCGCTCCTGTAAACGCACCTTTGAATTGATTTTCATTTTTCCACTTTCATTTAGAAAATGGGAGAGCGCCCACCCAGAAGGGCTGTATGGCCATTCGGGTTGGTTTGATGCCAGTTGATTAAAGTGACTTTGTTTCCTCGTTCCGCAGTAGCGGTGGTTGAGAAACAGGTGGATCAATTTAGCACAGCAGATGCGTTAAGGGAAACTGAATGATGCGTTTTCGCCGGTGTATTTGGACAACCTTACGCTGGGCCTTGGCTTTGGGCGTCAAGGCGCAGCAGCTCGCCAAGGCTGGTGTCTTCCAGCGCATAGACCCCACGTGCGGCCTTCCACACGAGTCCCTTTTCTTGCAAAGCGACTAATGCCTGTTGGACATTGGACAGGTCAGGCGCAACATCGCTCTTGGGCGAAATTGTTGCCATCGCGTTTTGATACGCCTCCATGGTTTTGGATTCAAATGGAGCATAGTCGGATCCAGCCATGGCCAACACCTGGAACACAGACGATTGCAATGGCGTAAGACTATGAATGACGCGTTTAGCTTCTTTGTTAGTGGATTCGATTTCAAGTGCCACCTCTTCATAGAACCGGCCCGCAATATCTGTCGTTGCGCCGCCGAATGAAAAACGCAAAGTGTCTGCCGCAGCGCCCAAAATCTCCGGTCGAAATGAGGCCCTGGCAAACATCTCAAACACCACGTCAGGATCGATGGGCGCCCCAAGGTCGGCATGGGCGCAGAACCATTTAACGTAATCCATGCCCAACGAAGGGAATCGAACCAACGGGGCCCCAAAAAATGCCTGATCCTTGCTATTGCGCAGCATCGCCAGCTTGTCCTGGTTGGAGCCCGTAGCTACCACCCGCAGACCTTTGTGTCGCGTACTGTTAAGTTCATCTCGTGCAGCTTTGAGGGCAAATAGCGCATTGGTGCCGCCATCGGTTGTGATGGCGTGCTGGGCTTCGTCAATCACCAGAACGATGGGCGTTTGTACGTCATCGGAAAGAGCGATCAAGGCGGAACTCAGTGAGATTCCCTGCGCAAGTCCAAGCTTGTCCAAAGCGAAGGATGTTCCTGCGACTGAAACCTTGTCCAGACCTGTGGATTTGGCAAGTCGTTTGAGCACACCGTCATGCTTTGCCAGTTCAGTGCGGATGGCGCTCACGACAGCATCACCTGGATCGGTTTGGCGATTTTCCCAAAGATCCACATAGAGGACCAGTGCGCCTTTGATCTCCAACTGAGGCCTTAGGTCCTCGCGCAAGAAGGTTGATTTACCGGTGCGTCTGGGTGCAGCAAGAAACAATCCAGAACTCGATGCTGACGTTGGCGATGTGAAGAGGATCTTGTCCGCGATTTCGGCGGCTAGTTCAGTGCGTTTAAATAGGCTTGAGTTCAAGCGTGATCCTTCATCGATTATGGCCAATTATAGACAATTATAGTTCGTGGCAGATAAGTCGCGGATCGAAGTCAAATGGCATTCTTGATTAGCAATGCACCTCAGCCACCATCCGAATCGAGTGCTGTGCGGGTGCGGTCCGCACTGCGCCGCTGCCACCAGCAGGCGCTGGGGCAGTGTCTTGAGGTCAAACCGACGATTGAAGCGGTAGGCGAAAGTACCGAGACATTGCGCTGCACTCTTTCTGAAGCCAAAGCTGTGGTCACTGTCACTCAGACTGGTCTTGAGGTTTCCCAGCACCGTGTTGATCCACTGCAACTCGGGCACATCGCATGCTCCGGACGAACGGCCTTAAGCGGATCACTCAATAGGCTGGGAACTTGGCGTCCAAGCAGTAAGAACGACAGTCCTACAAATCGACCACAAACTATTTGTAGAACTTGGAATTCTCGAATCGGTACAGCACAGGCTCGCCGCGATTCAGGACGTAACCGGATGGATTGGCTAACCCGCGGCATTGACCAACCTTGTAGTCGATGCTGTCGTAGACTGGCCGTATGGATCCAGAGGTCTGGAATCCCGACCAAATCTCCCGAGTCACTCACAAAGCCAGAATTGACTGAAGAGTTGCTGCAGATCGCCCGGAGTCAACGGATCAGGAAGCTCTGGATAGACTACGCGCGCGGGGGTGGAAGAAATACGGAGCCCAAAGCGACAGAGCCGTAAACCATACCAACGGTAAAGCCACCAGGTCAAAAATCACAAGAATTGGCGATGTGGCAGGTTTTTACAAATACGAGGGA
>JAIFLV010000012.1 GCA_020048895.1 Rhodoferax sp.
GTGCACTCCGCTTGGGAGGGCACCGGCATTGGCCCGGCATTCGAGAAAGCGCAGCGCGAGGAACTGGAGCGCTATATCAAGGAGTTTGAGAACGGCGCCAACCCGTCCATGGTCAAGCATGTCACTTTCACCCTGCTAAAGACCGGTGTCTACATGGGTCAGGACGTGCTGATCGGTGTGCTCTATTTGCCCGACACGATCTGGGAGTATTTCACCCAGGAGAAGGAGATGGAGGCCTACGCCGCCATGCAGAACGAGCTGGCATCGGTCATGCACCAGATGGTGCTGGATAGGCGCGCGTTTGAGCAGATGATGACCAAGATGCGCAAACTGGGTTTGCACGATGAGGACGTCAAACCGTTCTTGAACTGTATGTGCCGCAATTGCGGCGGCATGTTTGGCGGCAACTACAACCCCTCGATGAAGGGTGAGTTTGGGCATGGCCCGTGCCAGTGCAATGGCCCACTGTCCATCTGGAAGACCCCTTTGCCCACCAGCGACACCAAAACCCAGTACGCCTGCTTCAATGAGATAACCAAAATGCGCTACGACGAGGCGCAGGACATTTTCAACAAATGGCATCAGCAGGCCCTGGTGGAAAACGCCCGCGCCGTGGAAAAGGAGGTGCAGGAAATCAAGGCTGACGTGGCCAGCCGAAAAGCGATGGAAGACGAGGAAACCGCGCGCGCCATTTCTGACAAGCTCAACGCTATCAAGGGTTTGATGCTGCCGGCAGATCTGGACTATGTACGTGCCACAGTGGGACCCTATCTCGCGAACCATGCAGCACGCAATGTCGAAGCCGGGCGGCTGGACCGCGCTGTTGACAATATGGACAGGGTGCTCAAGAAAATTGGTCCGCGCAGCGCGCAGGAGGAAATCAGCCACCAGGCCACCAAGAGCCAATACGAGAAGTGGAACGCTAATTGGCGAGAAGCCCAGGAAAAACGCTTCCCGCCCATCGATGACATGGTGCGCAAAAACCAGGCGCACAGGGCTTGGGGGGAACTACAGGCCCTGGAATACCAGATGATGAAAGCGCAGCCGCGCGTGCTGCCACCCGCCGACAAGGACCCTGACTTCGTGGCGCTCAAGGGCCGCGTCGAGGGCGCCATGAAGACCTACAACACTGCAGTGCGCGACGCCTGGCAAAAGTCATCGGACTTCCAGAAGGCCAAGGACATGCGTTCGGCCATTGCGGTGCTGGAGAAAGTGGCAAAGGACTGGGAGCATCCCGCCGAAACGGCGCAGAACTTTCAGGGTCAGCTCAACTACGATCGCAGCGAACTGGCCAAGGCAGTGCAGGCCAAGCAGCGCGGCCACCAGCAGGAGGAGGCGCGCCAGCTGGCGCAGGCGATAGAAAGCTACACCGCCAGCCTGGACATCCAGCGTGACGATGGGCTGGAAAGCCACGTCAAGCAGCTCAAGGCTGCCCTGGCGGAGCAGCAGGCCCGCTATGCACGTGCCAAATATCTGCGTGAGCAGGGCGAGAGTCTGCGCCAATCCATGCGCCTGGCCGAGGCCATTGCTGCGTTCCGGCAGAGCCTGGAACTGGTGCCTGACCCGAATCTGGAGCAGTACATCCAGACGGTAGAGCAGCAGCTGGCATTGCAGCAGCGCCGGGAGGCGGCACAACGCTTGCGCAACGAAGGCAGCGCACTGGAGCACGAGCGAAAGATTCGCGAGGCAATCGCGAAGTACCAGGAGAGCCTGCGGTACGTGCCCGACAAGAATCTGGAGGTTTACATCGCTGCGCTGGACAAGCACTTGCACCCTGCGCCCGCGCCCGCTCCACAACCCGTGGCGGTGGCTCAGCCCGACGTGGTAGGCACCTGGAGGCACAATCCGGAGGCAACGTGGACCGTTTCCCGCACGAGTAATGGGGGCTGGTTTGCACAGGAAGCCGGGCTTGGCAATGCCAGCGGACCAGGGCACTGGACATCGGCAGGCACTTTTCGCATTGACTACACCACGCGCGATGGCTCCATCAAGGGCTACTACGACATTCGCTTTGCTGCCGACGGGCAGCGGGGTTCAGGACGGGTGGAAGAACTCAATGGCCCCAAACGTGCCGGGGACAGCCACTGGACGCGCGTGCAGCCAGCATCGCCCCCTGCAGACACACCCAACGCGCAGAGCAAGCCCGACTATTGCAAGGATTACACCGCGCAAGCCATTGCCCGCCAGGCAGACAATGTGCAGCGGCAATGTGGCTACACGGGCAACCGCTGGCACACCAGTGAGGGCGGTCACTATGGCTGGTGCATGGCGTCGTCGCTCGAGTTGTCGCGCTCAGAAACCGCAGGTCGGGCGCAGGATCTGGAACGGTGTGGCAACCCCGCGCCTGCCGTGTCCTCCGTGACGCACGGCAATGCAATCTTTGACAACGGCAACACTGGTGGTGTTTACAACAAGCCGACCCAACAGACAACTTTCAGTATCAGCCAGCCCAGGACCATCACCAGGATCGTCACTTACCACTGGAACGATGGGCGTGGTACATCGCAAACCGGCTCCATCGCCCTGCGCAATGCAAGTGGAGAAAAATGGGGCCCTTGGGGCACCAGAGGTACACCCGGCCAAGGTGGGGTACCCAACGCTTATTGGAACGCCACACCCAATGTCAGGCTACCTGCCGGCACGTATACCGTGATTGATTCCGATCCCGCCACCTGGGCGCAAAACAGTGAATCCAAGGGTGCCGGGCACACTCGTATTGAAGGTCATTGATCTGTCGGCCACGGCGTGCAACTGGACTAAGATGGAAACCAGATGAGGAATCAAGTATGAAACGTATTTCCAGAATTGCCGCCGTGATGGCGGTGCTGCTGTCGCTGTGTGCTCAGGCCCAGCTTTCTTCACCAATCGCGGGCGGCACCGGTGTTCCTTCGGGTAGCGGTGCTGGCGTGCACAGCCCCAACAGCCCCTTTGCGCCGTTGCAGGAGCGCGCAGATGTGTTGCCCTGGTCGGTGCTTACCAATGTCAAGACCCGCGTGGACAAGAACCGCATCCTGCCGGTATTCCCGGCGGAAGTGCAGGCCCTGAACAAGAAGAGCCAACGGGTGCAGGGCTTCATGATGCCGCTGGAACCCGGTGAAAAGCAGCGCCACTTCCTGCTCAGTTCGGTGCCGATGTCGTGCTCGTTCTGCACGCCGGGCGGGCCTGAAAGCATGGTGGAAGTCAAAACCAAGACGCCGGTGAAATACACCATGGAGCCGGTCGTGGTGGAGGGTCAGTTTGCCGTGCTGCAGGACGACCCCTATGGGCTGTACTACCGGGTGATCGATGGTGTGGCGGTGAAGTAGACCGGGGCGCGCATGAACCCGCTGGTGGTTTCTGCGCTGCTGCCGGTCGTGATCCTGGTTGCTATTGGTTTCATAGCTGCTCGCGCACGTCTGGTGGGCGCTGCAGGCATAAAAGACCTATCAAGCCTGGTGTTCATGGTGCTCACCCCGGCCCTGCTGTTTCGCACCATGAGCACGGTGCACCTGGAGCGTCTGGACTTTGCGCCCATTGCCGCCTACTTTGCGGCTGCCTTCATCGTCTTCTTCGGGGTGCTGGTGCTGCGCGGTTTCAGCCGCGAGTCGGCGGTGCTGGCGCTGGCGGCCACTTTCAGCAACACCGTGATGATTGGCATTCCCCTGGTCGGCTTGGCCTTTGGTGAGGCGGGTGTCGTCATTTTGCTGACCTTGATCTCGGTACATGCGTTGGTGCTGCTCACCAGCGCCACCATCGTGCTTGAGCTTGCCGTGGCCCGTGAAGCGGCTGGCAAAGGCAGTGCTGGGGGCCCAAGCGCAGTGCGCACGGTGACCATGGCAGCGCGCAACGCCCTCATCCATCCGGTGCCGCTGCCGATCATTGCAGGCTTGCTGTTCGCCACCTCGGGCTGGACGCTGCCCACTGAAGTGGACAAGGTGATGGCGTGGCTGGGTGCCGCATTTGGACCGATGGCCTTGTTGCTGGTGGGCATGACACTGGCCAACACCGCGGTACGCGCGCACTGGAAGGGCGCGTTGGCATTGGCACTGGCCAAGAATGCAGTCATGCCGCTGCTGGTGGCGGGTTTGTGCACCGTGTTGGGCGTGAAGGGCCTGGCCATGCTGGTGATGGTGGTGGCCGCTTCCATGCCCATAGGTGCCAATGTGTTTCTTTTCTCGCAGCGCTACGCCGTCGCAGAGGATGTGGTCACCGCGGCAGTGGGCTTGTCGTCGCTGCTGTCGTTGTTGAGCCTCTCGATGGTGTTGGCCTGGCTGGGGCAGGGGTAGTCACCTGTCAGTGAATGCCCTGCAGCAAGCGGTTCATGGCTGCTGCAAGACCATCGCTCTGCGTTGCGGAGTGGTCCAGGTGCATGGCACCGTAACGGTCGAGCACATCGCGTAAAGCCTCTGTGCCATCGCGCAACACAAAGAGCGCTGGCAGGCCGGAGCTGGCCAGGGCGGTGCGCAGGCCCAGCATCCATGGCTCCAGTGGCCCGGCGCACAGCCCGCTGTCGATCACCAGCGCGATCACATTGCCTTGCTGGTCGATGTGCGCCACCGCCTGCGTTTCGTCAGCAACGCGCTCCACCGCGTAGGGCAGGACGGCGACCAGCGTCGCGGCGAGTGCCTCGTCGTTGGACAGCAGCAGCACCTTCATGCGTTTGTCGCCCTGGCCCTCCTGGCCGGCATCCAAAGTGAGCGACCCGGGCTCCTTGTCATGTTCGTGCGCCAACTCGGTCCAAAACTTGGTGCCCAGCACTTTTTGCACTTCGATGGGGGTGGTCATGCCCGAAATAATCCACGCCTTGGCGCTCATTGCCATCGAGCGGCGGTGGCCTTGCACGGCGTCTTGCAGGGTGGCCAAGCTGCGGCCACCCGTCAGCAGGGCCTGGCGCAGCTGGGGCGTCATTTCCACATACTCGATTACAGGCAGGCGCCCACGGTAGCCGGTGTAGCCGCATTTTTCGCAACCCACCGGACGGTACGCAGGCATCTCGCCCGTGATGCGATAGAACTCTTCTTCGCTGGCAAGCGAGGGTAGCTCGCGCGGCGTGCGGCAGGCTTCGCACAGGCAGCGCACCAGGCGCTGCGAGACCAGGCCAATGAGTGCGTCGGCCAGTACGCTGGCATCGAGGTTCAGGTCCAGCAGCCGAGGGATGGACCCCAACGCGTCGTTGGTGTGCAGGGTGGAGAGCACCAGATGCCCGGTCAGCGCGGCTTGCAAGGCGATGCGGGCAGTCTCCTCGTCGCGAATCTCACCCACCAGCACGACGTCCGGGTCTTGCCGCAGGATGGAGCGCAAGGTGTCGGCAAACGACAAGCCCTGCTTTTCGTTCACCTGCACTTGCGAAATACCGGGCAGCACATATTCCACCGGGTCTTCGATGGTCATGATGTTCACATCCACGCTGTTGAGTTCGGCCAACAGCGCGTACAGCGTCGACGTCTTGCCCGAACCGGTGGGGCCGGTGAGCAGCACAATGCCGGCGCTTTGCCCGATCAGTCGGTGCAAGGCCTGCTGGTCTGCAATCGAAAAGCGGCTTTGCTGCAGCGAGAAATTGCGGCTCTGGTCGAGCAGGCGGCAGACAATGCGGTCGCCATCGTACGCGGGCAGGATGGACAGCCGCACATCGATCTCGCGCTGCCCATACTTGAGCCGCAAGCGCCCATCATGCGGTTTGAGCGGGTTGGGCTCCAGCCCGGCATGGGTCTTGAGGTAGCGCGAAATGCTCTGCAGCGACTCGATCGGCAGCGTGGCAATGCGGCGCATGACACCATCGACCCGAAAGCGAATGGCGCCACCGCCCACAAACGGGTGGATGTGAATGTCAGACGCGTTGCGGTCGATGGCCGAACGAAAGATAGCGCCGGCAAGCTTCACCGTGTTGTTGTCGCTGCCGACGCCTCCTGGCGCCAACAAGTCAATCACCTGCGTTTTGACGCCACCTTCGCGCACGCTGTGCGCAAACAGCCGCGTCTGGCAGGTGTCAACGTCTTCGGGTGACATGACCATCAGCTGAATCGGGCGTTTCGCGGCAAAACTGAGTTGCTTGAGTTGCTCCTGCGTGAGGCGCGGGTCGGCCACGGCGATGCAGGCCAGGTCGCGCTGGTGCCATAAGGGTGCCAGCCCCAACTGGCGGCACATGCGTTCCGGCAGGCAACTGCCCTCTACCGCCTGAAAGTTGCGCATGCTCGCAGCCTCCAGTCCATGCGCACGCGCCACCAGGGCGGCAAGTTCCTGGGCGCTGATATGGAACAGCCCACACACCTGGGACCAGGCGTCGCTGAGGTTAGGTGCCACGTCCACGCTGGCGGCAATCGCCACCTCGGGGTGGCCACGTTGTGCCGCGTCAATCAGCCAATGGAGCGATGGGATCATGGGGAGTTCTTCACGGTGTGGTTTGTCTGGACTACAGACCGGGCGAGTCACTGAAGCGGTTCGGTTGCGCGTGGCGATGTCGCACGATGGGGCTCCTGATTTACCGCTTGCCGTCGGGCTCTGCCGTTACTTTGTCGGTCAGACTGTCGTAGCGGGCACGCCAGTGGTGCTGTGTCCATTCCAGGGTATAGGCCTGCTCTGCCGGTCGGTACAGGATCGGCGACTCGGCCATGCGTCGCGCTGGCCGCGGTCGTCCTTTCTACCTTGCTGCTGGCGCCATTTGCCAGCCACGCCAAGAACGTGCAACTCAAAGGCTCGGTGTACTCGCCCGAAGCGGGCGTCATCTGTGACAAGAAGGGAGGATTTTGCGCAGACGAGCAGGGTATCGCCGTGGCACTCACCAAGATGTACCTGGGTGAAAAAGCAGAGAAACGGCTGATGGACATGCACTCACCAAGATGTACCTGGGTGAAAAAGCAGAGAAACGGCTGATGGACATGATCCGTCCGGAACCTGGTGTGCAGGACTTTGACATGACTACTTTTGTGCTGACCAACAAGGTCGCTTGCGACTGCAAGGCCAAGACATGCAAGGTCAGCAAGTACGAAGACAAGATTGATGCAGCCCATACCAAGGCGCTGTTTGGGAAGTAGCGCAGCGTGTCGGGCATCGGCAGTTCACACCCGATGTAACTCATGAAAGGCCAACCATGAAACGCTTTTTCAGAAACAGCGCTGTGGTGTTGTCCGCGGTATCGATGGCGATAGCGCCTATCCAGGCGCAGGCGCAGACCCAGGATAGGGAGGTGGAGTTGGTGTCCAACGGCGGCATGAGCACCTACCGATTGCCGGACGATGTGACGCAGGTCGAACTCACGCAGCAGATTCGGTGCGGTTGCCGTTTCGGGCGCAGTTGGGGCTACGCCTAAGTGCCAAGGAACTGTGGGTCAATTCGGGGTGTGGCGGACGCTTTCAAGTCACCCGGACACCGCAAGACTCCGGCCACGGCAATGGTTCGAATGTCGGCTACGCCATCGCTGCCGTAGCAGCCATTGCTGGCCTGGTCCTGCTGGCCAATAGCAACCGCCGCGATGACAACCGTGGTGGCAACACACCAGCCGCCGCCAACGGCCCTTTTCGCAGCGTTGGGGTATGTGTCTGGACATCGATGCGGCAGATGCCAACAACGACGACCAGCTATCAATGCAGGAATGTATCGACCACTAGCGCCGCCTGGGTGGTGTAGGCGGCAATGCTAAAAGTAGTCGGCGACGCAGGTGGGCGTGCTGAATGTGCTTCTAAGGTGCCAGGCGCTCGCGCCGCCAGCTGCTATCGTGCTCCAGCGTATAGCGCAAGCGGTCGTGCAGGCGGCTCTTGCGCCCCTGCCAAAACTGCCAGTTGTCCGGCTTCAAGCGATAGCCGCCCCAATGCGGCGGGCGCGGTGGTTGCAGCAAAAACTGAGCGGCATATCTGGCTGCATTGCCCACCAGTACGCCGCGGCCAGAGATTACTTCGCTTTGCGGTGACGCCCATGCGCCAATGCGTGAGTCGAGTGGGCGGGAGTGGAAGTAGGTGTCACTTTCTTCCTCGCTGACTTTTTCCACGGTACCCTCGATGCGTACCACCCGTTCGAGTTCGACCCAGTGGAACTGCAGTGCTGCGAAGGGGTTGCCGGCCAAATCCTGACCCTTGCGACTGGCGTAGTTGGTGAACCAGGTGATGCCGCGTTCGTCGTAGCCCTTGATCAGCACCACCCGCGTGGAAGGGCGCAGGTTGTTGGCCACGGTGGCTAGCGTCATGGCATTGGGCTCGGGGACTTCACTGGCAATGGCTTCCTTGAGCCATTGGTCAAATTGTTGCAACGGATCGGCGTGAGACGCACTCTCGTCCAGTGCATCGCGCTCGTAGCTCTTGCGTAGATCGGCGATGGAGGTCATGCCAGCAGTATAGGCAGTCCGCTGATGCAGCGACCGCGACTGCAGTTCGTACCCAGCTGGTAACTTGATGTGCGCACAGGGAATTGCTTTGCGGCTAACATTGGTCTTGTAATTTTGTTACAAGTATTCCAGGTAACCAATGTCCGCTTCTCCAATTCTTCATCCGGTCGTGCAAGAGGTAACCCGTCGCATTACGCAGCGCAGTGCACCCACACGGAGTGCTTATTTGGCCCGCCTGGACGCCGCCGCACAGCGCAAGCCGGGCATCGAGCGCATGGGCTGTGCCAATGTAGCCCATGCCTTTGCGGCCATGCCCGAGGGTGACAAAAAACGCGCCTCCAGCTTGGACCGTATTGGTGTCGTGGCGGAAAAGGCTGCCAACATCGGCATCATCAATGCCTACAACGACATGCTCTCGGCGCACGCGCCGCTGCAGCATTACCCCGACATCATCAAACAGGAAGCCCGCCGACATGGTGCCACGGCACAAGTGGCCGGTGGCGTACCGGCCATGTGCGATGGTGTGACGCAGGGCACACCCGCCATGGAGCTGAGTCTGTTCAGCCGTGATGCGATTGCGATGGCCACGGCCGTATCGCTGAGCCACGACATGTTCGATGGTGTGCTGATGCTGGGTGTGTGCGACAAGATCGTGCCCGGGCTCCTGATCGGAGCGCTGCACTTTGGACACTTGCCAACCGTATTTGTCCCAGCAGGTCCGATGACATCGGGCCTGTCCAACAACGACAAGGCCAAAGTGCGGGAGCAGGCCGCGCAAGGACTGGTGGGCCGTGCCGAACTTCTGCAAGCCGAGTCTGCGGCCTACCATGGTCTGGGTACCTGCACCTTTTATGGCACCGCCAACAGCAACCAGATGCTGCTGGAAGCCATGGGCCTGCATGTGCCCGGCACTGCGTTCATCAACCCGGGTGCCGCGGTGCGCGACGAATTGACGCGCGAAGCCGTACGCACGGTACTTGGCCTCCAATCCTTGAGCGTCGCCGGGCCGCCCCAAGACGCGAGCGACCCCTCGGGGGGCAGCGCAGTACACGAAGTGACAAGCGTGGGGGCGAAATGTCCCCCCATCGGCAGGGTGGTAGACGAGCGCTGTATTGTCAATGCGATGGTTGCGCTCGTGGCCACTGGGGGCTCGACCAACCACCTCATCCACTGGGTGGCGGTGGCACGTGCAGCGGGCATCGTGATTGACTGGGATGACTTCTCGGCGCTGTCCGATGTGGTGCCATTGCTCACCCGTGTGTATCCGAACGGCAGTGCCGATGTGAACGACTTTCAGGACGCTGGCGGCCCGGGCTTTGTCATACGGGAACTGCTCGATGCAGGGTTCATGCATGCCGATGTGCTCACCGTTCGCGCAGGTGGTCTGCGTGAGTTCACCGGTATTCCCTCGGCACATGAGGATGGTTCACTGCGATGGACCATGGCCGACAAGAGTGCCGATGAAACTGTGGCTCGACCAGTGGCCAATCCATTTAGTTCCACGGGCGGATTGAAGTTGTTGCAGGGCAATCTGGGGCGCAGCGTCATCAAGGTCTCGGCCGTGCCGCCTGACCGCCATGTGGTGGAGGCGCCCTGTCGCGTGTTTGACTCACAGGACGCACTGCATCGTGCTTTCCAGGCGGGCGAGCTAGACCGCGATGTGGTGTGTGTGGTGCGATGGCAAGGCCCCCGGGCCAATGGTATGCCGGAGTTGCACAAGCTCACGCCGCCATTGGCCGTGCTGCAAGGCAAGGGCTTCAGGGTGGCATTGGTGACCGATGGCCGCATGAGTGGGGCATCGGGCAAGGTGCCGTCGGCCATTCACGTGTCACCCGAAGCCGCTTCGGGCGGGCCACTGGCCAAGGTGTGGAACGGTGATGTCATCCGACTGGATGCAGACGCTGGCACGGTGCAGGTGCTGGTGGATGCGGCACAGTGGCAAGCGCGTGCCTGCGCGGAGATGCCCCCTGGCCTCGTGGTCGACAACGGCATCGGCATGGGCCGTGAACTGTTCGCAGGCATGCGCCGCGCTGCGCTCACTGCGGAAGAAGGTGCCTGTAGTTGGCTCTGACGCCCGCTGGCATTGCTCAAGCAGCTACTGAAAGTGTAGCAATTCCGGTTTTTCAGGCGCGCTGAATTAGCTCAATCTTATATCCGTCCGGGTCGGTCACAAAGGCAATGACAGTGCTTCCACCTTTGACCGGACCGGCTTCCCGCGTGACTTTTCCGCCCGCTTTTTTGATTGTTTCGCACGCGACGTAGGCGTCCGGTACGCCCAGTGCGATGTGGCCAAACGCCGTGCCCATTTCGTAGGACTCGACACCCCAGTTGTAGGTGAGTTCGATTTCGGCGTGCTCGGGGTTCTTTCCGTAGCCCAGAAAAGCAAGGGTGTATTTGTAGTCGGGATTTTCAGACTGGCGCAACAACTGCATGCCAAGTACCTTGGTATAGAAATCGATGGAGCGCTGAAGATCGCCAACGCGGAGCATGGTGTGGAGGATTCGCATGGGGGTATTGTGCCTTGGTCGGCAATAATCTTTGCTCTACCAAACAGGAGGGCCGGGCCATGGACACGTTCACCAAAGTCATTCTCTTTACCGACAGCGACGGGCGTGCGCGCTTTCGCGAAGAATCGGTGCCCCTGGATCAGGGGAACCCCCAGTCCATGCTATCCGATGTGTTTGCCTCGGGCGGTTACCAGTTGCGCCGCAGCCCGGTGGGGTTTCGCAGCAGCTTTCACTGCACCGGTGCGCCGCAATGGGTTTTCATTTTGGGTGGCCAGATGGAAATTGGCCTTCAGGGGGGTGCGTCGCGCATCTTCCAGCCCGGCGAACATTTTTACAGCGCTGATATGCTGCCCGAGGGTGCTACGTTCGACCCCGCTATCCATGGGCACTGGAGCCGTCAGGTGGGCGCAGACCCGTTGGTGACCTTGTTTGTGCGGGGTTGAGGGGTACCGCTAATGGGTAGTGCCGCCCGTTGTGCGTACATCGCGCTTGCGACGCACGCTCACCTCCACGCAAATGCGCAATGCACGCACCATGTCCTCTTGCGCCATGCTGGGCGCGCCCGTTCGTCCCGCCGCCTGACTGGGCAAAAACGGAATGTGAATGAAGCCGCAACGCTGCACGCCATGACGTTGCTGCATCGCCATGAGCCCATAGAAGACATGGTTGCAGACGAAGGTGCCGGCACTCAGCGACAGACTGGCAGGTAAACCCTCCCGCTGCAATGCCTGCACCATGGCCTTGACTGGCAAGGTGGAAAAGTAAGCGGCGGGCCCCTGTGGGTGAATCGGGCGATCGGTGGGTTGTTTGCCAGCGTTGTCGCCGATGCGTGCGTCAGTGAGGTTGATCGCCACCCGCTCGGGCGTGATGTCGGTGCGCCCTCCGGCTTGCCCCACGGCGATCACGATGGTCGGTTGGTGCTTCTTGATCGCGCGCTCCAGTTGGCGCAGCGACTTGCCAAACTCGCACGCAAGCTGTGTCGCTACAACCATTGCTCCGGCGATGGTTTCCCCCTGCAATCGATGCACGACTTCCCACGACGGGTTGATGCTGTCGTTGTCAAACGGCTCAAAACCGGTGAGTAGTACGGTGGTCATGGGTTACTCCGGTGTGGTGCGGCCAACGATGTCCCGCAAGGCGCGGTACAGCGGTTGCAGTCGGCCATACATCCTCTGGTAGACGTCGGTATAGAGCTGCTCATACAACTGGGCGTTGGCGGCGATCGGCTCAAAACGTTGCCCTACCCGTGTCATTTCGCGAATGGCCGTTGGGAAGTCCGCATGCAGGCCCAAGCCCACACTGGCCAGAATAGCAGCGCCCAGCCCGCTGGCTTCATAGAGCGCAGGTCGCTCGGCGGGCAGATTGAAAATGTCGGCAGTGATCTGCATGGCGGCGTTGCTTTGGGAACCGCCACCCGCGACGCGCACCAGGTGCAGCGGCGTTTTCGAACGTTTCGCAATGCGTTCACCGGCTTCGCGTAGTGCATAGGCCAGGCCCTCGATGATGGCGCGGTAGATGTGGGCACGGGTGTGCACTTCGCTAAAGCCAATGATGCCGCCGCGCGCCTCGGGCCCAGGGATGCGCACGCCAGGATTCCAGTAGGGTTGCAGCACCAGGCCGTGCGAGCCGGCGGGCACCGAGTGGAGTAACTCGTCGAAGAAGTGCTCGGGCGTTACACCTTCCTTTTCAGCGCGAATCTGCTCATTCAAGCCAAATTGCGCTGCGAACCAGCTCACCATCCAGTAGCCGCGAGTGATCTGGATTTCGGTGTTGTAGTAGCCCGGCATGGCCGACGGGTAGGGCGGTATGTATGGCACTGCTTCAACGTAGCGCGGCGTGTTGGTGTTGATGGTGGCGGTGGTGCCGTAGGACAGGCAGGCGATGTCGGGGGTGAGACTGCCCGCCCCGATGACTTCGCACGCTTTGTCCGATGCTCCCGCAACAACAGCGAGTCCCTGGGGCAACCCGGTGTCTGCCGCGGCCGTGGCGGTCAGGGTGCCAATCACGGTGCCATTGGGCACCAGCGTTGGCATCATGGAGGGTGTCATGGACAAGCACTGCCACTTCCAGTCGCTTGCCGCGGCCCAGGCGCCCTTTTTGTGGTCAAAGGGCACGTAGCCGACCTGGTTGCCCACGGCGTCTACCATCTCACCCGTCAGGTGGTAGTGCAAGTAGCCCGATAGCAGCAGAAACTTGTCGGTCTGGGCCCACAGTTCGGGTTGATTCTGTGCGATCCACACCGCTTCAGCTTGGCGTTCAAATGCGCTGATGGTGTCACGCAGGCCCGCCAACAGAAATGCACTTTCCCACAGCAGGCCATATTTCTTGCGCGCTTGCGCCATGCGCTGATCGGCCCAGATGATGGCGGGTCGCAAGACCTGCCCGTGCTTGTCCAGATTGATGACCGTACCGCGCTGGGTGGTCACCACTAGTGCGCGCACCTGATGCGGCTTGACGGCCGTGTTGGCCCACAGCGCATGGCAAGCCTTGCATAGGGCCGTCCAAAACTCCTCGGGGGAATGCTCCATCCAGCCGGGCTGGACGCACTGGTAGTTGTCCAGCTTGACCTGGGACTTGCCCACCAGATTGCCGCGCAGGTCAAACAGCAATGCCCGCACACTCTGGGTGCCGTTGTCAATGGCCAGGAGAATTTCATCGCCCATCATCAGCTCCCGGCACGCGGTAATGCGTGTCAATAATGGTCTGGTAGCGCTGGACCTCTGCTTCCCACTGTGCATCGTCCCAATCCAGTGCACTCTGACATAGGGCGCGAATGCGCGCCAGGTGGCCCATGCCTCCTCGCGGCAACAGAATGCCCAGCCGCGTGCGGCGCAACAGCAGGTCGTCCAGATGGACGACGCTTTCAAACCTGGCAGCAATGCGCAGTTCCAGCCACAGCGTTTCGGTGCCAGCAATGATCTCGAGTTCGTCTGCCGATGCCATCTCGGCGAACCGTTGGGCCATGAAACCGTAGCGTGCTGCCAGCCGATGGCGTACGGACCGGCCAAGGCGCCAGGGCAGCTTAGCAGCAGGTGTGAACACATCGCCCTGGTCTTTGTGAAATGGCTTGCCGACCTGTGGAGCAGCAAGAGCCAACGCATCCTGGGCCATGGTACGAAAGGTGGTGAGCTTGCCGCCGCACACGGTGATCAGTCCTGATTCGTTCAACACCACATGCTCGCGCGGGGCTTTGGAGGGGTCACCGGAGCCGTTGTCCACCACGGGACGCACACCAGAGTAGCAGGCAATCACATCACGTGCACCAAGGGCAAGGTCAGGAAAGTGGTCGTTCACCGCCTCCAGAAGATAGTCCACTTCCTCTGGCGTGATCGAAGCCTCGTGTGCCAGGTTGTCGAGGTGGTCGAGGTCGGTAGTGCCAATTAATGTGGTGCCTTCCCAGGGGTAGAAGAACACCGTGCGCCCGTCCTTGGGGTGTGCAAGGCTGACCGATTGCGCCACTGGTAGACGCCACCAGGCGACAACCAGATGGCTGCCACGCAGCGGTCGCAACAGGGGCTTGCCGCCCACGCCAGCCCGTAATGCGTCGGCCCAGACGCCCGTGGCGTTGATAACGGCACGCGCGCTTACCTCACCGGTCCTGGCGGCACCGCATTGGTCCTCCAAGCTGATGCCACACACCGTGCCCTGGTCTTTGCGTAATGTGGTGGCTTTGGCATAGTTCATTACCAAGGCCCCGTCGTGCTGAGCCTCCATCAGCACGCGTGTCACCAGACGGGCATCGTCGGTTTTTGCATCCAGAAAAGTGGTCGCACCTTGCAGTCCGGCAAGGCGCATGCCGGGTGCCAGCATTTCAGCACCGTTGCGATTCACATAGGCGTGCTGGCGTCGGCCTGCCAGCCAGTCGTAAATGGTCAACCCAAGGCTTAGCGACCAACGGCCCGGTTTGCGGCCAGGGCAGTCGGCCATGAGGAAACTCTGTGGCTCAATCAGTTCGGGTGCCTGGTCCATCAGGCGTTGGCGCTCGCGCACTGAATGCAAGGTGAGGCCAAATTGGCCTTCTTTCATGTAGCGCAGTCCGCCATGTACGAGTTTGGAGGAGCGGCTTGAAGTTCCCCAGGCAAAGTCGTGCTGTTCCACCAAAGCCACTTTCCAGCCGCGCCGAGCGGCTTCACGTGCCAGACCGGCACCTGTGATGCCGCCACCAATGACCAACACGTCCCAGGCATTGGAGCACAGCCGATCCCGTTGGGCGGTACGCCCATTGGCTGTAGGGGCGCACTCTACGGTGCCCATGGCCCGCCATCGGCCAGCAGCTTGCCCGGATTCATGATGCCCAGCGGGTCGAAATGCCGGCACAACTCAGCCAACGTCGCCATTCCCAGCGGTCCTTTCTCTGCGTTCAGGTACGGGGCGTGGTCGCGTCCTACGCCATGCTGGTGGCTTACAGTGCCCCCGTTGGCAACGATCGCCTCAGAGACGCGCTTCTTGTAATGGCGCCAGCGCTCCAGATTGGGAAGGTAACCGCCGGGGGCAGTCGGCCAGATGTAGGTGGCGTAAATGCTGCTGCCTTGCGGGTAGACATGCGAGAGGTGGGTACCTGCCTGTACCTTGACGCCAAAGTCGGCAAACGCTGTGTGGGCGGCGGTCTCCATGGCTTGCATCATGGTCTTGACCTGCGGCCAGTCAACAGCTGTTTCGATGGTGTCTACCGAGTAGCCGTTTTCCCACAAGGCATTGCGCAGATAGGGACCCTTGAAGCGCCCTTCGAACCACTTCTTCCCAAGCGCGGTGCCGAGGTAAACGCCGCCAAATCGCTTGAGCATGCGCCGTGCTTCGGCCAGTGTTTGTCGTGCTGTGGGCTGGTTGCCGGTGACGCCCATGGTCAGCCAGCATTTTTCGTCGCTGCAGCCGCGCAAGCTAAGGTAGCGCTCGAGCCAGCCAATCAGGCTGGTGTGACCCGCCATTGCCAGATACCCGCGTGTCTCACCGGCGTTGTTCAGGCGCAGCATGGACAGCGGCACTTTGCGTTGCACCAGCGCACGCACGGCGGCTTCTGCGCGTTCCCAATCGGGCAGAAAGATGGCGTGGAAACTTTCATGCTCCGGCAAGGGTGTCACACGCACTTCGACTTCGATCAGCACCCCGAAACGCCCCTCAGACCCGAGCACCATCTCGCGCAGGTCAGGCCCGGCACTGGAAGCGGGAAAGGTGGGAATGACGAGCGTGCCCACCGGCGTCTCCATGCGGCCGCCCGCGAACAATTGCTCAATGCGTCCATAGCGTAGCGACTGTTGCCCACTGGATCGCGTCACCACCCATCCGCCCACCGTGGCGTACTCGAACGATTGAGGAAAGTGCCCCAGCATGTAGCCGTGGGCACGCAGCTGCGCCTCCACCAATGGCCCGGGCGTGCCTGCACCAAAACGCGCCAACTGGCTCTTGGGGTCCAGATGCAGCAACCGGTTCATGCGGCTCAGGTTGAGCGAAAGCACCGGCCGCTCGCTCACCGGGCAGTCGAGGTGACCGGCCACGCTGGTGCCGCCTGCGTAGGGGATGACGATCCACTGTTCGCGCTGCGCGATGTCCAGCAGTTCGCGCACTTGTGCACTGCTTTCCACATAGGCCACGCCATCGGGTACCGGTGGCAAGTGCCCTGTGCGTCGGCAAATCCAGTCACGGTAGCTCTCGCCCAGGCCCACCCGAAGCCGATCGGTGGTCGTTGCGGTGATGAGGGGGTGCGTGGCAAGACGCGATGGCTTTATCTGTGCCAGCACATCGTCCAGCGACGCGTCTTGCGGCGGATGACCTTTGCCAATATGCTGTTCGAGCCAGTCCAGCACCGGGGCTGGCAAGGCATGGTCTACGGCGCTATCGCCCCAACCATTCCAGCGTCTCACGGCGCGGAGTGCCGCGAGGCACCTTGCATCTCTCCCGAAAGCAGGCGGTAGTCGCCCGACGTTGCCGCTTGGACTGCATGTACCAATGCGTGCGCCACATCGCGTGCTGCGATGGCGCGGTAATTGGCAGGAATCAGGGGTTTGAGCAGTGTGGAGACCACTGTGCCAATGCGTTCGCCTGTTCGGGCGGGTTGACCCAGTGCTTCACGCGCGCCTGTGAGCAGGGATGGCCGTGCGATGACCAGACTTTGGAATCCCAGCGACGCAAGGGCATCTTCCATCTCGCCCTTGACCCGGTTGTAAAAAACGGAGGACTTGGGGTCGGCTCCCATGGCCGAAACCACTCCTAATTTTGTAGCGCCTGCCGCACGTGCAGCGCGCGCCACAGCCACAATAGCCTCCAGGTCAACAGCGCGAAAAGCGGCCTTGGAGCCAGCCACCTTGATGGTGGTACCCAGGGCGATGTACACCTCGTCGGCTTGAGGTAAACGCGGCAGTGCTGCGAAGTCCACCACATGCTGGGTCAGCTTGGGGTGGCTCGAATCCAGCTTTCGACGGCCCACCACGTGGACCGACCGGTACGCCTTATCGGCTAAAAGAACCGCGAGGATTTCCTGGCCCACGAGGCCCGTTGCCCCCGCGACCACCGCCACCCGTCCTGGATCCGCCATTGCCACCTCCGTTGCCAAAGCCACCACGATTGCCACCGCCGAAATTACCGCCACGGCGTGCGCCGCGCTCGGCCATCATATCGACACTGGTGCGCATCGGGTCAGGCTGGCCACCCGGCGCAGGCCGTGGCGCGCGCGGCTCGCCATTGCCACCCAACCCACCGGCGAATCGGCCTTCATGGCTGCGCGGCTGCTCGTCACCCACAGGCGGGCGACCACGGCCTCCACCCTGCGGGCCACGGGGACCCTGCGGGCGCGGCGCCTGGTCGGGGTACCGACCGCCAGAACCTCCGTTGCCATTACCACGCGGACCCTGTGGCGCACGCGCGCCGGCACCAGCCGAACGGCCGCCACCGCTACCCGCCTTGTTTTCACGCACCCGCTGCATCATCTCGGTTCGAGCTGCGCGGGCGGCAGCCTGCATCACATCGCGGCTTGGAGGCTTACCCGCTCCGCCCCAGATGGTCTGCCGACCCATGGCGATGGGTTCGGCGCGTTCGCCGGGTTCCGGTGCGAAGCCTTCAACCACGACGGTGGGGATATCCTGCTTGGTAAAGCGCGCGATGTCCTGCATGAACCCTTCTTCATCCAGGCACACCAGGTTCACTGCAGCGCCATCTGCTCCGGCACGACCGGTACGGCCGATGCGGTGCACATAGTCTTCGCAGACGTTGGGGATCTCGTAGTTCACGACGTGGGGCAGGTCGTCAATGTCAATGCCGCGGGCAGCAATGTCGGTAGCCACCAGAGCGCGAACGTCACCGCTTTTGAATCCAGCCAGCGCCTGGGTACGTGCTGCTTGGCTTTTGTTGCCATGCAGCGCCATGGCGGAGATGCCGTTCTTTTCCAGAAACTCCGCCACATTGTTGGCGCCAAACTTGGTACGTGTGAACACCAGCACCTGGCTCCAGTTGTGCTCGTTGATGATATGTGCCAGCAGCGCCTTCTTCTTGCCGCGGCCTACCGGGTGCACTACCTGGGTAATGCGCTGCACAGTGGTGTTGCGCGGCGTCACTTGCACGCTCTGCGGGTTTTTCAGTAGACCGTTGGCCAACTCGCGGATCTCGTCACTGAAAGTGGCCGAGAACAGCAGGCTCTGCTTTTCTTTGGGAACCAGGGCCAGCACCTTCTTGACGTCGTGGATAAAACCCATGTCCAACATGCGGTCGGCTTCGTCGAGCACCAGCATCTGAACCTGACCCAGATCGAGCATGCCCTGCTGTTGCAGGTCGAGCAGGCGTCCGGGAGTGGCCACCAGGATGTCGACCCCTTTTTTGAGCTTGGAGATCTGCGGGTTCATGCCGACACCGCCAAAAATCACGGTGCTGGAGAGTTGCAGGTATTTGCCGTAGGTGCGCACTGACTCTTCCACCTGGGCGGCAAGTTCACGTGTCGGGGTCAGCACCAGGGCGCGGATGCCGGTGCCACCAAATTTGTTCTGCGCGCTGCGGCTCATGGACAGGCGATGCAGCATGGGCAGGGTGAAGGCTGCTGTCTTGCCGGTGCCGGTTTGCGCACCACCGAGAAGGTCGTGCCCCTCCAGGATCACAGGGATGCCTTGGGCCTGAATGGCCGTGGGTGTTTCGTAACCCTGCTCGCGCACGGCTTTCACAATGGCCGGGGCCAGTTTCAATTCTTCGAAGTTCATAGTTAGGCACCCATCCAGGGCGCTGGGATATCGGCCTGTCCGGGGCGTTTGGCCACCGTTCAGTCAAAGGCAGATAGGTTCACAAGTGGGGCGTTGATTGTCGGTCAGACCCCCAGCAGTTTGCTGACGCTGCGGGCAACTGACGCTCCGCAACAGCGCGCATTGTCGCACGAAGTGGTCGTATCGGCGTTAAAGTGTTGCAGATGCGGTAAGTGGCACTTGCGTTATGGGCTGCCTCGGTAACAAAATGTGAGTACGCTGGCCTTGGATGCATGCAACTGGGAGAATGTGCAGACGATGAAGAAATTTATGCTCAAACGCCTTGGCGTGGCCCACGACGCTGGCGGTGTGAAGCCGACGTTGCATGACTGCATTGAAGCGGTGTTGGGGCAGAGCGATTCGCTGATCGACGATGTGCTCACTGGTCTCAAGCTGTCCCAGCTGCCGACCGCTGGAAAGTCGTTGCTCGCTTTGCAAAATCCTGCCGGGAAGTCCACTATTGAGCGGGTATGCGCCAGCGGCGATGTCGTCAAGGCGCGCTTCTCGGCCTCGTTGCGCACAGCGGTCTACAGTGGTGATTCAGAACGCGATGGCGCCAGGCCATTGGTGCGATTTGACGACTTTCAGTTCCTTGAGGAGGAGCAGATTGATGCCAATATTGAGTTGGCAATGACCCGGCAGGAGGTGGTGATGGCGGTGGACCGCGATCTTCCGGCCCTCAATGGATATGTCAGCAGCCTGCTCGGCTGGAGCACGGTACAACCACATCTGAATCCGCTCAAACCCGAGTCGTTTGTGCATGCGCTGCGCGAGAGTCTGCAAGACCATATGGTCGATGAAACGGTGCGCGCTTCATTTATGACCTGTGCCGCTGGACTCTTGGGGTCCAGCCTCAAACAGCTCTACAAAGAGACGATCGCCTGGCTGCGTACCCAGGGTATCGAGCCGGTGGGACCAATTGGTTCCGGTGCTGGGGCCCTGGGGGGGCATGCCAAACCGGCTGAAAACTCGGTGACCCGCACCCTCCTGACGTTGGACAAGTTGCGCAAACTGTTGTCGGGTGAGTTGGATCCGGGTTCTCAGGCGGGGGTCAAGGACTTCACGCATACCGTTCCGGCTTCTTATGAAGCATTGGAGGACCTGAAACTGCTCGAGCCGATGATGAAGCGGTTGGCACAGCGGGTCGACCAATCCAATGCCGCCAAACGATCCGCCCAGTCCTCGGCACAAGGCAACCCGGTCGTGCAGCGCGAACGCACCCAGAGCAAGAAGTTGGGCCGCCAGTTGGGTGAGGAGGTCGTGCTCATGATGCTGGAAAACCTGATGCAGGACCGCAGATTGCTGGGGGCGTTTCGGCGTGGTTTGAAGGAGATGGAGCCTATCCTGATCAAGTTGTCGCAGAACGATGCACGGTTCTTTACAGACCGACAGCACCCGGCACGTCAATTCATGGACAAAATTACCAGCCGTAGCCTGGCATTTTCATCTGAACAGGAGCTGGGGTATGCACGTTTTCAAAAGACTTTCGATAACTCAGTGAGTGTGCTGGTGGGAGGCGAGGGTGACGCCGCTGCCTTCGCACGCCTGCTGCGCAAGCTGGAAGAAGGCTGGGCCAAAGATGAGCACGAGCAGCGCCTTCGCGCCGAAGAAGCGGCGCGCGGCCTGCTACATGCTGAGCAGCGCAATCTGTTGGCGCAAAAAATGTCCGCGGATTTTTCCCAGCGCTTGCAGGACAAGAAAATACCGGAGATGGTGGCCAATTTCTTGCGAGGTCCTTGGGCGCAAGTGGTGGCAGAGTCTCAACTGGGATGTACCGACGGCACGGTGGACTCCGACGGTTACCTCGCGATGGTGGACGATTTGCTGTGGAGCGTGCAATTGCGCCTGGCGCGGCGCAACCGTACGCGGCTGGTCGAGATGGTTCCTGCATTACTGGTCAAAATGCGACAGGGGCTGGCATTGATTTCGTATCCGCCCGAGCGCATCGCAGCTTTTTTCGACGAGCTCATTACCTTCCATGAGCAGGCTTTTGAGGGAGCACGTTCGACGACGCCTGCCGCTGAAGGTGGGCAGACCGTTCGGGCTGCTGAGGACGCCGCTGTGCGCGATGCCGCGCCGATGTCGACCGAAGACTACTGGATGGCCGAAGAGGAAGCGGCCGATTCGGGCTACATGGAGATGTTGGCACCGCAACCGGTAGCGATACCGGATGAGCCGGAAGTGGCAGACCCCGGCGAGGAGCAGTTGTGGTCGGCCGACAACCTGGTGACCGGTTCCTGGGTCGATCTGGCTTTGGGCCGGGAGTGGGTGCGCGCCCAGCTGACCTGGGCTAGTCCTCACCGTACCCTGTTCATGTTCATTTCGGGCGGTGGGATGGCGCACTCCATGTCACGGCGCACGATGGACCGGCTGCATGGGCTGGGACTCATTCGCCTGATTTCCGACGGACGGGTCATTGACAATGCCCTCGACGCAGTCGCACAGGCAGCCTTGCTCAACGACATGGACAAGGGCCAGGGTGTGCGCTGAAAACTCCCAAAAGTCTGGTTGTGCCCGCGTGACTGAGGTCGGCAGTCGATAATGGAGGTTTTACCTCTTCAATAACAGCAACGCAATGGCTCAATACGTATTCACCATGAACAAGGTCGGCAAAATCGTGCCGCCCAAACGTCAGATTCTCAAGGACATTTCCCTGAGCTTTTTCCCGGGTGCAAAAATCGGTGTGCTGGGTGTGAATGGATCTGGCAAATCGACGCTACTCAAGATCATGGCCGGTCTGGATCACGAGATCCAGGGCGAAGCTACTCCCATGCCGGGGCTCAATATCGGATATTTGCCCCAGGAACCAAAGCTCAACCCCGAGCACACGGTGCGCGAAAGCGTGGAAGACGGCATGGGCGAAGTGTTTGCCGCCAAAGCCAAGTTGGAGGCCGTGTACACCGCCTACGGTGAACCGGATGCTGATTTTGACGCGCTGGCGGCCGAGCAGGCGCGGTTGGAGGCGGTGATTGCTGCCGCGGGCACCGACTCTGAGCACCAACTGGAGATTGCCGCCGATGCCTTACGCTTGCCGCCATGGGATGCGGTTGTCGGGGTGCTCTCAGGCGGTGAAAAACGCCGCGTGGCGCTGTGCCGCATGCTCTTGTCCAAGCCTGACATGCTGCTGCTCGATGAGCCCACCAACCACCTGGATGCCGAGTCGGTCGATTGGCTTGAGCAATTCCTGCAGCGTTTTCCCGGTACCGTGGTGGCCATCACCCACGACCGTTACTTTCTGGATAACGCAGCCGAATGGATTCTGGAACTCGACCGGGGGTACGGTATCCCCTACAAGGGCAATTACAGCACCTGGCTGGAGCAGAAAGAGGCGCGTCTGGAGCAGGAGCAGCGCACCGAAGATGCCCGTACCAAGGCCATGAAGAAGGAGCTCGAATGGGTGCGCCAGAACGCCAAAGGCCGCCAGGCCAAGAGCAAGGCACGTATCGCACGTTTTGAGGAGCTCAGTGATTACGAGTACCAGAAGCGCAATGAGACCCAGGAAATCTTCATTCCGGTAGCGGAACGACTGGGTAGCCAGGTGATTGAATTCAAGGGTGTGAGCAAATCCTTTGGCGACCGGCTGCTGATTGACAATCTGTCGATGTCCATCCCCGCTGGAGCCATTGTCGGCATCATCGGACCCAATGGGGCTGGTAAATCGACGCTCTTCAAGCTGATTTCGGGCAAGGAAAAGCCTGACTCTGGCGCGGTAGTCATCGGCTCCACCGTGAAGATGGCGTTTGTGGACCAAAGCCGCGACGACCTGGCCAACGAGAAGACCGTGTGGGAGGATGTATCGGGCGGCCTGGATATCCTGACCGTCGGTAAGTTTCAGATGCCGAGCCGCGCCTACTGCGGGCGCTTCAATTTCAATGGCGGCGACCAGCAAAAGCGTGTTGGAACGCTCTCCGGCGGCGAACGTGGGCGGCTGCACCTTGCCAAGACCCTGATTGCTGGCGGCAATGTACTGATGCTCGACGAACCATCCAACGATCTTGATGTGGAGACACTGCGTGCGTTGGAGGACGCTTTGCTTGAGTTTGCCGGATCGGTGATGGTCATCAGTCACGATCGCTGGTTCCTGGACCGTATCGCGACCCACATTCTCGCGGCCGAGGGAGATAGCCAGTGGACCTTTTTCGATGGCAATTACCAGGAATACGAGGCCGACAAGAAGAAGCGGTTGGGTGAAGAGGGTGCCAAACCCAAACGCATGCGGTTCAAAGCGCTCAAGTAAGAAGAGGAAAAATCGAAATGGCCGTGTCCGCAACTGCATCCACCAAGCACCAGGCGCTGTATCAGGCGACCGTTCAGGAGGCTGTGAACGGCGGTGGCGAATTGATGGGCAAGCTCATGGATGCCGCGCGTCTGATTCTTCAGACGCGCCAGGCGGCCTCACGTGATTTGCGTGAACGTGACAAGCTTGAGGAATCAGTGCGTCAGTTGCGGCAGTGGGAACCAGCGCTGACACGACATTTTCCACGGGCATTGCAGGCCTCGTTTCAGAAGGAACCAGTCAGCGGCCACGCGGTTGCGCCAACTCCTGTGGCAGACCTGGAATTTGACCAACTGGAACTGATGGACGAGGTGCAGGTGCTTATCAGCGTGGCCCTTGCGCGCGTCCAGCAGGTGACCATGCTTGCGGTGGAAAGCAGTCTGAATGAATTCAATACACTGATCTGTACGACTTTGGGCCTGGGTGCAGTCAATGCCGAACGCAACCCGCTGCGTCCTGAGGTCTACATCAATGCACTCAAGGAGGTCGTAGAGCAAACGGGGTTGCCGTCCGCGACGCAACTTGACTGGCTTGGGGCCATGAGCGCTGCGCTGGGTACGGAATTGCGGCGGATGTATGTGGCACTCTCGGGGAGGTTGCGTGGCCAGGGGGTCGCGGCCGCCGGTTATGCAGTTTTGCAAACTCCGACGCCGCTGGGCGTTGGCCGCGGAATCGCCCAGGTTCCCACGGACTCTGTTGCGCAAAATACTACAGGACCCGTTGCATCGGTACAGTACGCGACCCATTCGACAGGCAAGCTGCCGTCTGTGGAGCCAGTGCAGGGCAAGGAAGCGGTACTCCTGACGCTTGATCGTTTACGCCAATTGCTGACGGGCGAATTGGAGGAGAAGGCCGGCAAGAGCGCTCTGGAGATTTTTTCACAGCGGTTTGCACAAGAGTTTGAAGATGCGCCGGGCGACAGCATGGAGATGCCTGCTCCAGACTTTGATGCCACTGTACCGGCCGCGCTTGAGGCCTTGAGCGAAATGCGTCAGGTCGACGACATGGTGCAGCGTCTGCAAATGCGCCGCGAGAAACCATCGACCCCCGCGGCGCTGCGGGATTCTGTTGACGCCGTGCGGCAGGCTTTGCGGGTGCAGGCGCAGGGCGTGGGCCAATCGCTGAGCCTTGAAGTGGTCACACTGATGGTGGACAACATCGCCCGCGACATCCGTCTGCTGGAGCCTGTGCAGCAATGTGTTCGTCGGCTGGAGCCGGCATTGCTTCGACTGGCGCTGATCGATCAACGCGTTTTTTCCAACAAGCTACACCCCGCGCGCGTGCTGATCCGTGAAATCACCGACCGCAGCCTTGCTTTTGCCTCCGAGAGCGCAGATGGGTTTGGTGCATTCATGCATGGCGTCGAGCAGAGTATTGCGCCTTTGCTGAATGTGGCGATCGACAATGCCGATCCTTTCGAGCAGGCATTGGCAGTAGTGCGGCAGCGCTGGCAACAGTCCGAGCAGAAACGCGAAATGGGTCAACGCGACGCGGTCAAGGTGCTCAAGCACGCGGAAGAACGCAACTTGCTCGCCGAAAAAATAGCAAGGGAAATTGACGCCCACCCGGATGCGGCATTGGTGCCCGAGGTTGTCGTGGACTTTCTCTGTGGACCCTGGTCGCAGGTGGTAGCTCAGGCGCGTATCACGGGGGGTGCGGGATCGGTCCAGGCCAACAAGTATCAGTCGTTCATTGCTGCCATGTTGTGGAGTACCCACCCCACGCTAGTGCGCAACAAATACGCCAAGCTGACTCGGTTGGTCCCACCGCTGCTGGCGACACTGCGTGAGGGACTCGACAGCATCGCCTACCCGACAACGCGGACCAGTGCGTTTCTCGAGTCTTTGATGGCTTTGCATCAAAAGGCCTTCCGGGTTGCGCAGAAGCCCGCCGAAGAATTGGCAGATCCCATGCCCGTGCAGCGCACCAGTGCCTCGATCCGGCTGGTGGAAACGGGCGATCCGTGGGTGGCTCCCCAAGAGGCGGAGGCTTCCAACTTCATCGAGTTGCAGGAATTCGAACCAGACGCGACGGTCGACACGAAGACAGGCAGCGAAAGTGCAGCGGATGCACATGCTGCGGTATCTGTTGGTGACGTTGCAGCGGCGTCGGGTGCATCATCGTTTGCCGACTTGCCGTTGGGCTCGTGGGTGGAAATGCGGGTGCAGGACCGTTGGGTGCGAACCCAGTTGACATGGGCCAGTCCCCATGGAACGCTGTTCCTCTTTACCAGCGCGTACGGCACCTCGCAATCCATGACGCGCAGATCGCGCGACAAGATGGTTGCCGCAGGGTCGCTGCGCTTGATCGCAGGGCAGCCGGTCGTTGAAGGGGCATTGAATGCAGTTGCAAAGATGGCCATGCGCAACAGTGTGGATACCGTGTTTTGAGTACGAACGCTATGCGTGCCTTGAAAGTTCTTGTTGCTGAAGACAACACCATTAACCAGAGGCTGGTTATTGCCATGCTCACAGCGCTGGGGCACACGGGTGTGGTGGTCGGCGATGGTGAAAAGGCACTCAAATGCCTGGCAAAGCTCACGTTTGACGTAGTGCTGATGGATGTCATGATGCCGCAAATGGATGGTCTGGAAGCGCTGGCTGCGATTCGCCTGCGAGAGCAGACGACCGGTGCCCATTTGCCCATCATCATGGCCACAGCCCACGTGGAGCCCGGTGATCGGGCACGATTCAAAAAGGCTGGAGCGGACGGCTACGTGGGCAAACCCATTGACCAAAACGCCCTTCAGGCAGAATTGCAACGGGTACTTGGAGGTTGACCCGCCGGGGCCGGAATTCACACCGTCAGTGGCGGTAAGATCGAAGTTCGCCTGCGTACTGCTGGGTGACCTTTTACTCCTGAATCCTTATGCAGACTGAATCAAAAAGAGTTCGAACACCCACGTGGCTCAAGCCCGGAGTAGCCTTGATGCAGCGGCTGAACATGTCGTTCAAGCTGGCAACTCTGGCGGTGCTGGCGCTTGTTCCGCTATTGGTCGTGAGTTTTGTTCAGGTTTCTTCGTCTCTGAGCGATTTCTCTACAGCTCGGTCTGCGATGGTTGGCGCACAGGGCAACGGCATGCTCACCGAGCTGGTGACCGAAGTGCAGCACCAGCGCGTGTTGCTATTGCTGGCATCCAATCCCGAGTTTGCAGCGCAAGTGTCGCAGACGCGGGCGGCGTTGGAGAAACAAGTGGCCTCCTCGGACCGCTGGATCAAGGATCACCCGGAGTTGAACCTGGCCAAACCCTGGTCAACGGTCAAGCCGCAAATTGAAGCGCTGGCGCTGATCAGGGATGCCTCGGACCCGGAAGGTTTCGCCAAACACAGCCGTGTTGTAGATGAACTGCGCAAGATGGCCCTCTTTGTAGGGGAAACGTCCGGGCTTGTGCTCGACCCGATCGGCGAGACCTATTTCTTGCAGAACGTGATGACTTCGCACGCGATTCCATGGCTTGAGTCTGCCAGCCGGTTGCGGGCAGTGGCCGCTGCATGGTGGGGACAGGCGCAGAATCGTGACAGACTGGTCGCGTCGATCCCGATGCTGGTGGAGAATCTCAATGCCAGAACACAGGAGGTTAGCGAGCAATTTGAAGCCTTGTCGCGCTCTGGCGAGTCGGTGTTACCGCGTCAGGCAGATGCGGCGATAAGCGCTACACGAGCGCTTGCCGACCAGGCCGGCCAGCAGTTTTTCAAGAACCCCAATCCAGAAAGCGCCAAGAGCCTCATGGATCTGGGTGAGAAAGTGCTGGAGTCGGGCCGTGCTTTTAGCCACGATGCAGCCAACACACTGATGGCGAAACTAAAGGCACGTGAGATGGCGTCATTGCGCTCTGCGCTGTTGCTGGGAGGCCTGGCAAGTGCCGGATTCCTGTTGGCCGTATATTTCTTGCTGAGCTTTTCAATGGCCACGATCAGCACGCTCTCGGTGCTGCATGCGGGCTTGCAGGAGGGCACCAAGGGCAATCTGGCAATCAAGGTTGATCCCACTGGTACTGACGAGTTGGCGCTGATCGGTCTGGAGTTCGAGAAGATGTTGTCGGTGCTGTCGTCCCTGGTGGCGGATGTGCGCAGTGCTTCGAGCATGGTGACCCATGTCGGTGGCCAACTTGTGGAGGACGGGCATTCGCTGTCCCAACGTACGCAATCGCAGGCAGCCAGCCTGGAAGAGGCGACTTCCAATGTGGGGGAGGTCAGCGACACAGTGGCACGTAACTCGGAAGCGGCGCAGGAGGTCAGCATGATGACCAAGAGTTTGCACCAGGAGGCAGAGAATGCCACGGACCTGATGGCGCGTACCGTGGACGGCATGGGCGAATTGCAAACCACCTCCAACCGGATGACGGAGATTATTGGCACCATTGATGGCATCGCTTTTCAGACCAACCTGTTGGCACTCAATGCTGCCGTAGAGGCAGCCCGTGCAGGCGAGCAGGGCAAGGGCTTTGCCGTGGTGGCAGCGGAAGTGCGCAGTCTGGCACGCCGCAGCCAGACAGCAGCGGGCGAAGTGCGTTCCATGATCGCTGATTCCGCGGCCCGTGTGGGTACGACGGTGCAGGCCATTGAAGCGGTCAACCACTTGATGGGCAGCCTGGTCACAGGTATTCGCGAGATCGCACAGAACGTGGACACCATGGCCGAAGGCAGCGTCAAGCAGAGCATCGCGCTGGCCGAGGTGGTGCAGGCGGTGGGTGACCTGGACAAGGTAACGATCGAGAATTCGGGCCTGGTAGATCGAACGTCACACCGCTCGAACCGGCTGATGCAGCGATCACGCCAGTTGGAACAGGCAGTGACACACATCAAGTTGCGCCAGGGTACAGCGGATGAGGCGATGGCCTTGGCCAAGCGGGCGCACGCGCTGGTGCAGTCGATGGGATTTGACAGCGCCTTCCCGGTGTTTCACGATCCCCGTGGTGGCTACGTGGACCGCGACCTCTACGTGTTTGTCTTCGACCGTACTGGCGTGTACCGTGTGATGGGTGCTGACCAGCAGCGCGTCGGAACAAGTTTGTCGCAAGCACCTGGTGTAGATGCGCAGCAATTGCTGGAAGATGCCTGGGAGCGATGCAATCAGGGCGGCGGTTGGGTGGAGTACAACATTGTCAATCCTGTGACCGGTGATGTGCGTGGCAAGGCTTCCTATGTTTTGCCGATTGACCAGAATCTGTTGATTGGTTGCGGTGCCTACCGGGGCACGCTGACAGAGCACGAAACGGTGTAGCGCTGGCGGGTATTGTTGCCGCTCAAAGCGGGTGTTCGGTGTAATAGCGCCCACCATGAAACAGCAGGGGTGAAGCACCACTACTGTGCGAGCATCGCTCCACTTCCCCGACAAATATCACGTGATCGCCTTCCTCGTACTGGCTGCGGTTGAAACACTCGAAGCTGGCAGCGGAACCTTCCAGCACAGGCGCGCCGCCAGCACCTTGCGAATAGGCGACCCCTGCAAAGCGGTCGATATCCTTGGTCGCAAACTGGCGCGCCAACTCCTGTTGGTCGGCACTCAGAATATTGATGGCGTAATGTGAACCGGCGGAAAACGCTCCCATGGAACCTGCCAGTCGTGACAGACTCCACAGCACCAGGGGCGGGCGCAGCGAGACCGAGTTGAAGGAGTTCGCGGTGAGGCCGATCAGCTCGCCACTGGCGACACGCGCAGTCACGATGGTCACGCCGGTTGCGAACATGCCCAGAGCCTGGCGAAACTCGGTGCTGGAGAAATTGGGAGAAAGCGCCCGTGCGGGGCTGTTAGGCAAAAGCATGTAGGGAATTTAACCGAATTCTTTCGCTTCCCTTCCCGCTGCTGCCACCGCCAAACGAACCCTACAATCCGCCGATGCTTTTTCAGTTTATCAAGGTTGTGTGGTTTGCTATGTTTTGTATAGCTGCTTACGCAGCCCCGGCGCGCTATTGTGTCGATTATTCCCGAACGATTCCGAATGTGAAACCGGCCCTGTGTGAGCAGGCGCAGTTGGTCGACATGCAGGCGCGGTCGGTGTTGGGACGCCCGATTTGGGGGCGCGATATCGCGGCAGCGGATGCCCGCTTGCGTGTACTGGTGGTGGGCGGCATTCATGGGGATGAGATGTCGTCCGCCTCATTGGTATTTCACTGGATAGGGATGGCCCTGACGCCGCTTTCGGATACGCCAGACCCCATCCACTGGCGCTTTATTCCAGCCTTGAACCCCGATGGGCTGTTCTCGCGACCGGCGAAACGCGTCAACGCGCACGGGGTGGATTTGAATCGCAATTTCCCGACACCCAACTGGGCGCGTGATGCGCGCATCTATTGGGAAAAGAGAACCCGGCGTGATCCGCGCCGTTGGCCTGGAAGCAAACCTTTGTCAGAACCAGAGTCGCGCTTTCTGCTCGCACAAATGGACAGCTTCAAACCCAATCTCATCGTGAGCGTTCACGCCCCGTTTGGCCTGCTTGATTTTGATGGCCCGTCGGTTCCCCCGAGCAAGTTGGGTCGCCTATACCTCGACCAGGTCGGCATCTACCCAGGGTCGCTGGGCAATTATGGTGGCATCCACAAGCGTATTCCGGTAGTGACGATTGAATTGCCCAGCGCATCGCGCACCCCGACCGAGGCGGAAATTCGCCAGATCTGGATCGACTTGCTGCGCTGGACCTCCGAGCGGCTGGGTGTCGGCTTGTCTGCGCAAGCGAACGTGAGTGAATGCGTTGGGCCAGAGTGCCGGAAAGTAGAGCAACCGTGACTGTGATCGATGTTGCCATTGTGGGAGCAGGCTTTGGCGGCTTGTGCGCTGCGATCCGTTTGCGCCAAAACGGCGTGGATTCCATCCGTGTCCTGGAACGCAGCGGGGAAGTCGGAGGAACTTGGCGCGACAATGTGTACCCGGGTTGTGCCTGCGATGTACCTTCCCATTTGTACTCGTTTTCGTTCGAACCCAACCCGCACTGGAGCAGGCCCTACCCGCAGCAGCAGGAAATCCAGGACTACATCCTGGCCGTGACAGAAAAGTACCAGTTGCGTCAGTACATCGCGTTCAACACCATGGTGCAGTCCCTGCGCTGGTTGCCTGAGGCGTTGTGCTGGGAGGTCAGCGTTGAGGGGCAAGTGCCGTTGCGGGCTCGCTACGTGGTGCTGGCGACCGGGCCACTGAACAAGCCTGTGATCCCTGATCTGCCCGGGGTGGGTGATTTCGCCGGGCCCACGTTTCACTCCGGTCTGTGGCGCCACGACGTTGCGCTTGCGGGCAAACGTGTCGCTGTGGTTGGAACCGGTGCCAGTGCGATCCAGTTTGTGCCCGAGATCGCCGGGCAGGCGGCCCATGTCGCAGTTTTTCAACGCACCGCGGCCTGGGTCATGCCCCGTTGGGATCAGCCCTATGGCGCAGTCCGACGGTGGATTTACCGTCATTTGCCGGGTCTGCAGCGCCTGAGTCGTTGGCGTGTTTACTGGTTCAATGAGTGGATAGGAATGGGCTTCATGGGCTCCAAACGCATGCAAGGTTTGTTGCGCAAGCTCAGCGGACACCATTTGCGCAGCCAAGTGTCAGACCCAGCTCTGCAGGCAGTGCTGACGCCGGATTTCAATCCCGGCTGCAAGCGACTGCTGATCTCCAACGCCTGGTTTCCCACCCTGCAGCGGTCCAACGTGCAGCTGGTGACCGATGGCATCACACGCATAGTCCCGCAAGGACTGGTTTCAGCGGATGGCACGCTGTACCCTTGCGATGTGATCATTTGGGGCACCGGATTCAAGGCCACCGAATTTGTCGCACCATTGCGGGTCTATGGCGAACCCACGGCTGACGCAGCGCTTGACGCACCGGTGCCGGAGTTGGCTTCGCTATGGCGCAGCACTCCGGCGGCCACCCGATTGGGAATTACGGTCGCAGGTTTCCCTAACCTCTTCATGCTGGTGGGGCCCAATACCGGTCTGGGACACAACTCCATCATTTTCATGATCGAGTGCCAGGTCCATTACATCCTGAAGGCGCTGGTGTCGGCAAAAAATCGGGAGCAACCGGTACTGCGTTTGCGCCCCGATGTGCAACGTGACGACTACGCCCTGGTGCAGCAGAAGATGCGAGGCACGGTCTGGGCTTCGGGTTGCAAGAGCTGGTACCAGCACGCCGACGGCCACATTGATACCTTGTGGCCAGGGTACACGTGGGAATATTGGCTGCAGACCCGGCGCTTTCAGGTGGCCGACTACCTGTAATCCTCAATATGGCCTGAAATTGCCGCCGTCTCGCCTGATCGGTGCTGCGGCCAGTCGGGGCGTGGTGGTGCGGCGCTCGGGCGAAGAAGGTCGCGCCAGGGCGGGGCGCTGTATCTGTGGTTCAGTCCCAGTTTTGAAAAAGGCAACGCTTTCCTGAAGTTGCTGCGCCTGATTGGATAGCTCTTCGCTGGTGGCAGCCAACTCTTCCGACGCCGATGCGTTTTGTTGCGTGGCCTTACTGAGTTGCCCCATCGCGCCGCCAATTTGGACCACTGATTCACTTTGCTCTGCGCTAGCCGCAGCGATCTCCTGTACCAATTCGGAGGTCTTCTGGATGCTGGGGACGATTTCGTCGAGCAGTTTGCCGGCCCGCTCGGCGGTGGAAACGGAGCTGCCAGCCAGGTCACCAATTTCCCTGGCCGCCTGCTGGCTACGTTCGGCCAGTTTGCGTACCTCGGCCGCAACCACGGCAAACCCCTTGCCGTGCTCGCCTGCACGCGCGGCTTCAATCGCTGCATTCAAAGCCAGCAGGTTGGTCTGGTAGGCAATGTCATCGACGATGCTGATCTTGGTCGCAATTTGCTTCATGGCAGCAACAGTCTGCCCCACTGCTCCACCACCATCCGCCGCCTCTTTACTGGTCTTGGTGGCCATACCGTCAGTGACTTTGGCGTTGTCGGAATTCTGACTGATGCTGGCGGACATTACATCGATCTGCGATGACGTTTCCTCGACACTGGCAGCCTGCTCGCTCGCTGCCTGACTCAAGGACTGTGCGGTCGCACTGACCTGGTTCGCAGCACCTGTAAGCGCATCCGCTGCTGTGCGCACATCGGACATAACCCGCGTCAAATTTTCAGCGGTGGTGTTGGCGCTCTCCTTTACCTTCCCAAACAGACCAGCGTAGTCGCGGGTGATGCGTCGGGTCAAATCCCCGTCAGCAAAGGCTTCCAGTAAATCTGCGACCTCGGTGAGCCCCTGTTCGCTGGTCTGCATGAGCTGGTTCATGCCGGTCGACAACAAGGCAAAGAAGTCAACCTTACCGTCCATCGACAAGCGTCGGCTGAAGTCACCCCCAGCCGCTGCGGCCACTACGGATGAGACTTCGCGCTCTATACCCACTTCGACGGTTCGGTCGAACCACTCCACGACCGTGCCGATGCGTTGGCCCTGCGCATCGATGATCGGGTTGGCATTCAGGCCAAAGTACAAGCTTCCAACCTGAATTTGCGTGCTGTGGGTGTTTGTCAGCGCTTCCAGCATGCGGCGCTGGTGCGATGGGTTTTTGTGGAATACATCGATATTTTGTCCAATCAGTCCGCGCGCGCTGAAGTTGGGTAGCGCCTTGCGCAACTCCGATTCGTTACGCTGCATCATGGCCAGCACCGTGTCGTTCATGAAGATGATGTTCAGATTGACATCGGCAATCATGACATTGGTGCTGGCTTTGTTGAGGGCGTTTACGACGCGGGTGTTGGTGATGGCCGCCTGTGCAGCGGCTACCATGGAGGCGCGGGCCTCGCGCACAACACTGGTGATGCGCTGTTTTTGCCCCGGCATGTCTTGCACTTCGGATGTAAATTTGCCCTGGGCGTATTCGTCCAGCAAATCCACCAGACGCATCATGACATCGGTGTGGGAGCGCACGAGTTCATTCACGCCACGCGCCATGGTCCCGTAGGCACCTGGGAGGCTTTGCTCGGGCAAGTATTGGTCGATAAGGCCCGCTCCATGTGCGCGCGCCATCTCACCTTGGGCCAACTGAAACTGTGTCAGGACCCCCTGCATGGTCATGAGTGATCGCAGTACCTGCGCCGGTTCATCGGTTCCATCTGGCTCGGCCGGTGGATTGTCCAGATTGCCTTGTGCAATCTCTTCGAGGTGGGTCTTGACGGCGTTCAGACCTCGACTGGTCACGAGGAAGAAGCTGTAGAAGAAGTAAGCCGCCAACGCGATACCTGCGAGCAGGATGACGGTCGTGACCATGCGCTCCGAGCGCATGTTTCCAACCCGCTTGACAATCAGGGCGTCAAGTTCGGTGAACATGCGCTGTGCCAGCGCATACTGCCCTTGCATGGCTTTGTTGGCCAATGCCAGGTAGGCAACCTGGTTTTCCGTGCTGTAGTCTTTTCCGGCAATGATGCTTTTGCGAGCCAGGTCATACAGTGCGGCTGTGGTCTCAACCGCAGCATTGGTATCGAGTTTGCCGCCCAACTCCGCATTGGCGGCGATGGCCTTTGCAAGACCATCACGCATATTGCCCAGCTGAAATTCCACGATGGGCATGAGCCCAATGAGCATTTGCTGTTGCTCTGATGTGGGACCACCTGCTTTCATGACAGCAAGACCCAAACCACGCAGCTTGCCCGTGCCCTCCACAATATCGGGCATACGAAACAGCACTGCATCCATCACATAGTATGAGTCAATGTCGGGGTCCAGTGACAGGTTGGACGCATCGGTGACTTGCATCATCAGTGCAATCAGTGCCTGGATATGGTTGCTATGGGCCGCAAAAACTGCTTCCAGTCCCTGTGCGCGATCAGTGTCTGCGTAGGCCTGTTGTGCTGCTGCAAACGCTTTGGCGGTGGACAGTTCAGCACCCAGTCGTTTTTCCAGGTCTGCTAGTTTGGTGCGTTCGACTTCGAGCTTGGTTTTGGTCTCACCCATGGTTGGTGGTGTCGACCCCGAGGCGGCCTGTGCGGCGGCATCGCGTCGCAATTGCTGCGCCAGGTCGATCACTGGAAAGATTCCGCGGGTGTATTCAATGCCCGTCAATTCCTTTGCAGAGAAAGCAATGCTGTCGTTCTTGCTCTTATAGAAGGACCAGGTTAGCCAACCCAGCGGCAACAGGAACATCAGACAAATCAACAGCGCCTTGGACGCAAACTGCAGGTTGCCCATAACGCGTACGCCGGGAGCCCAGAGGCCTGCGAATGCTTGGGATTCAGGGCGGCTTGCCCCCGTGCTGTATTTGTTCATTGTTGAAACTCCGGACCTGCTGAAGCCGCAGAACCACAGTGTCGTGAGTCTACGATTTTTCGGTCACTGTAGCGCAAATTTCGCAGTGCAGAGGACCGCGCCGTGAAATATCAATGCCCCAGAATCTTGGACAGAAAATCCCTGCTGCGTTCACTTTGCGGGTTGTTGAAAAACTCGTGCGGCGTGTTCTGCTCCACGATCTGCCCTTGGTCCATGAAGATCACACGGTCTGCGACCGCCTTGGCAAAACCCATTTCATGCGTGACGCAAATCATGGTGATGCCCTGGCTGGCCATTTCGATCATCACGTCCAGCACTTCCTTGATCATCTCGGGGTCGAGGGCCGAAGTTGGTTCGTCAAACAGCATGATTTTCGGGCGCAGGCATAGCGCACGGGCAATCGCCACACGCTGCTGTTGACCACCGGAGAGTTGCAGCGGGTATTTAGAGGCCTGCTCGGCAATGCGCACGCGTTTAAGCTGCTCCATTGCCTTTTCTTCAGCTTCCTTCTTCGGGATTTTCCCCACCCACATGGGCGACAGCGTCAGGTTTTCCAGCACTGTGAGGTGAGGGAACAGGTTGAACTGCTGGAACACCATCCCCACTTCCTTGCGCACCTGGTCGATGGCCTTCACGTCGTCGGTAAGCTCCACGCCATCCACAATGAGCCGGCCTTCCTGATGCTCTTCCAGGCGGTTGATGCAACGAATCAGGGTCGATTTGCCAGAACCTGAAGGGCCACAGATAACGATGCGTTCGCCTTTGGCGACCGTCAGGTCAATGTCGCGCAACACATGGAAATTGTTCCCGTACCACTTGTTGACCTTGTCAAAAATGATGAAGGGGGTAGTTTTGGAATCAGTCATGGCGGTCTCAGCGTAACTTACTCTTGTTAACCTGCTTTTCAATCCACTTGCTGTAACGCGACATGGAGAAGCAGAAGATGAAATAAATGATGGCAATGAACAGGTAGCCTTCAATCTTGAAAGGGCGCCAGTTGGCGTCGGAGTTCAGCGCCAGGCTCATGGAGCCGGTCAGTTCGTACAGGCTCACGATGGTCACCAGCGATGTGTCCATGAAGGTCGCGATAAAGTTGTTCATCACACCGGGTACGACCATCGCCAAAGCTTGTGGCAGCACGATCTTGCGTTGCGTTTGCCAGTAGCTCAAGCCCAGGGTTGCGGCTGCCTCAATCTGGCCTTTGGGAATCGCTTGCAAGCCACCCCGGATCACCTCGGCCATATAGGCTGCCGCAAACAACGTAATGCCCGCCATGACGCGAATCAGCACATCGATGTTGAAGCCAGGAGGCATCAGCAGCGGGAACATGAACGAGGCCATGAACAGCACCGAGATCAGCGGCACCCCCCGGATCAGTTCTACATAAATCGTGCAGACACTGCGGATGGCGGGCAGGTTGGACCTGCGCCCCAAGGCGATGACCAGCGCAATCGGGAAAGCTGCGGTCATGCAGAGGGTGGACAGCAGAATCGTCAAGGGCAGGCCACCCCAGCGATCCGTTTCCACCCAGGTGAGGCCGAACACGCCACCAAACATGATGGTGAAGAAAAGCGCAAACACGACCACCCACACGCCCGCCAGCCAGGCTTTCCAGAAGGCACGGGTGCAACTCATGACGATCAACCCGAGTAACAACAGCGTGGCCACCAGCGGGCGCCATTGTTCTTCGAAAGGGTAGCGTCCGAAAATGATCAGACGAAACTTTTCCGCGATAACACCCCAGCAGGCGCCCGCGCCATCCGCGTGACAGGCTTCGTAGTCGCGTACCCAGACCGCGTCAACCAACAGCCACTGCAGAAAAGGTGGCAGCACATACAACAGAAACGCCACGATGGTGAGCGTGCCCAGCGAAGTGCTCCAGTCGCCAAACAGATTGGCGCGGACCCACGCGATCGGTCCCTCCGTGTTCACCGGAGCGGAGCGGGCGGGAATGGGTTGAAAGGTTTGGCCGGTCATGTCAGCGTTCCTTGATGGCCGCGCGGGCGTTGTACCAGTTCATGAGGAACGAGGTCAGAAGTGAAGTGCTGAGGTACACCAACATGATGATGGCGATGCATTCCACGGAGCGGCCGGTCTGGTTGATGGCGGTGTTGGCGATCGACACCACATCGGGGTAGCCGATTGCCACGGCCAGCGACGAGTTCTTGGTCAGGTTCAGAAACTGGTTGGTCATGGGTGGGATGATCACCCGCAGCGCCTGCGGCAACGCGATCAACCGCATGGTCTGACCACGGCTCAGTCCCAATGCAGCTGCTGCCTCGCTCTGCCCATGGGCGACCGACTGGATGCCACTACGTACCACTTCCGCCACATAGGCGGCCGTGTAGACGGTGAGCCCCAGCAGACAGGAAAGAAACTCGGGCGTGAGGGCGCCGCCATTTTCAATGGCAAATTCACCCAGGGCCGGTCGGTTCCAATCGGTGGGCGCACCACCCAGGGCCCACGCAATCAGCGAGCCCACCACGGCGATTGCCAGAGGGGCCACAAAAAGGCTTTGTGGCCGCCCGGTTCTCTCGAACACCCCAATAGCGTAGCGACGGTACAACCACCCCGCAACCACACCCAGCAACAATCCCCAGGCGGCCCATACATGGCCATCAGCCCAATGAGGAATCGGAAAACTGAAGCCTGCCTTGCTTAAAAAGAACGGGCCAATAACCATCGGCTCATTGGCAGCTGGCAGCACTTCGGTAAACATCAGGTACCACATCAGCAGCTGCAACAGAATGGGGATGTTGCGAAAGAATTCGACGTAGGCGGTGCACAGCCCGCGCACCAGGGCATTGCGTGACAGCCGCCCCACACCAATCAGGGTGCCGAGCACCGTGGTCAGGACGATGCCGATCACGGCTACTCGCAGGGTGTTGGTAAAACCGACCAGGTAAGCGCGCCAGTAGGGCTCACCGGAGTCAAACGCATACAGGCTCTCACCAATGTCGAAGCCAGCCGCACCGGTGAGGAAATCAAATCCGCTCTGGATGCCGCGGACCTTCATGTTGGTGGCAGTATTGTTCGCCAGGTACAGCACGCTGGCCGCAATGACAATGATCGCCAATGCCTGGTACACCAGTCCCCGGAAAGCCTGGCTACGCCAGGACCAGGACTTTTTCTTGGGGGGGGAGGATGGAGCCATCGAAACCCTTGCTAAGTCGTCAACTGCATTTCAGGAAGAAAAGAGCAGCGCAGCCAAAACCGCCTCTGCCCTGTCGTGTGGCACCTGAACATTCAGGTGCCACACCATGCCTTAGCGCACGGGTGGTGCGTATTGCAGGCCGCCCTTGTTCCACAAATTGTTGGAGCCGCGTGGCAGCATCAGTGCTGATTTGGGGCCCACGTTGCGCTCAAAGATCTCACCGTAGTTGCCGGTGGTCTTGATGGCGCGTGCCAGCCATTCCTTGTCCAGGCCCAGCAACTTGCCTGTGTCTTCGGTGGTTCCGAGAATGCGGCCCACGACCGGGTCTTTGCTGTCCTTCTGCTGGTCAACATTGGCCTGCGTTACGCCGTACTCTTCGGCTTCCAGTAGTCCATAAATCGTCCATTTGACGATCGCAAACCACTCATCGTCGCCGCGACGCACCAGCGGGCCCAAGGGTTCCTTGGAAATTAGTTCGGGCAGGATGATGTGGTCTGCGGGGTTCTTTGCAACCTTGTTCCGCGTGGAAGCCAGGCCAGAAGCGTCCGTGGTGTAGGCAATGCAACGTCCCGCGAAATAGGCACCTTCAGCAGCCTCAAGCTTTTCAAACACCACGGGTTTGATGCCCAGACCGGAAGCCTTGGAGAAGTCGGTCAGGTTTTTCTCGGTCGTAGTGCCCGATTGCACGCAGACGGTTTGGCCTTTTAGCTGCTTGGCACTCTTGATCTTGCTCTTCAATGGCACCATAAAACCCTGACCATCGTAATAGGTCACAGCGGTCTGGTGCAGGCCCAGCGAGGCGTCGCGTGTGAGCGTGAAGGTGGTGTTGCGCGACAGTACGTCGATCTCGCCGGATTGCAAAGCCGTGAACCGTGCTTGCGCGTTCAGGGGAACGTATTTGACCTTTTCACCGTCACCCAAGGTAACCGCCGCAAAAGCGCGGCAGAAATCGACGTCCAGACCCGTCCACTTGCCGTTGGAGTCGGCTGCGCCAAATCCGGCCAGTCCGGTGTTGACACCGCAAATTACCTGGCCACGGGCCTTGATAGCGTCCAGTGTCTTGCCCGCGTGCGCAGGGGCGGCAAGCAGCGCGCCTAGCGACGCAACTACCGCAGCAATCAGTTTGACTCGTTTCATCGTCATGAATAGTTCTCCAACAAAAAGTAAGAATACAAAAAACTCAAGCCATGCACCAGCGAAGTGCTGACACAAGTTCGGATCATAGCGGCGCACCAAAGTACGCGCACCCGGGTTTGCACGTAGCTTATTTACATAAATTGCATGCATTTATGTCCAACGCTGCATTCCTGCCAGGCAAGATCAAGCAGGTTTAGTGCCATTTTTGCTTCGACGCGATCTGAGCTTCCGGCCCAGCACGCAAGTGCGCCATGTGCCTGTAAGGCTGACTAGCGATAGGCAGCGCCGGGTAGCAGCACAGTGACAGTGCCTAAAACGGACTGTAACCCCCGTAGAATGTGCGTAGACAGCTATCGATTCGATAGTGAATATCACTTTGGAGACAGACATGTTTGAAAACGCCATTGCTGGCAGCTTGCCTAAACCGTCCTGGCTGTCGGGGACAGAGACACTCTGGCCGCAATGGAAGCTGGCCGGGGCAGAACTCCAGCAGGCCAAGGCGGACGCCACGCTGTTATGGATCAGAACGCAGGAGGATGCGGGGCTGGAACTGGTGGGTGACGGCGAGCCGTTGCGCCAGCGTTACGTTCAATGAGCGGGGGAGATTTTTCCATGCATCGCACTTTATCTTCTGGCGCGCCTGATAGCCTGGCGTTTTGTCCTGCACGCATACGGCACGTGGTGGCGGCGTTGCGGTCCGACGTTGCCAATAGTCGCCTCCCAGGAGCCGTCGCTCTGATTGCACAGAAAGGGGAGACAGTGTTGAAGGAGTGTGTGGGTTGGCAAAATCCGGCGGATGCAACCCCGATGGCGCTGGACTCGATTTTTCGAATCTACTCCATGACCAAGCCAGTGGTGTCGGTGGCGATCCTGATGCTGATGGAACGCGGGCAGTTGCTGCTGGGGGATCCCGTGGCCAAGTACCTGCCGGAGTTTGCCAATCTGCGCGTGGCCAACCACGTCGATGGGCACGCGGTGCTGCAGCCGCTCAAGTCCATTCCTACCGTACAGGACCTGCTGCGCCATACCGCTGGCTTTACCTACGAGATTCTGGGTAGCGATGTGGTGCAGCGGCAGTACGCGCAGGCCCGTCTGGCCTCACGCACTCGCACCAACCGCGAGTTTGCCCAGGCACTGGCAGCGTTGCCGCTGGCGTTCGAGCCAGCAACCGTCTGGGAATACAGCCGTGCGACCGACGTTCTTGGTGCCTTGCTGGAGGTGGTGACCGGGCAGACACTGGGAGCCTTTTTGCAAGACAACATTTTTACTCCGCTTGGAATGTCTGACACCGGTTTCTGTGTCCCACCGGACAAACATCACCGCATCGCGGAGCCGTTTGCCAGGGATCCGGATGGCAACTTGACGATGAAACTGATCGACATACGCCAGCAACCGGTGCTGGAGTCTGGGGGGGGCGGCCTGGCCTCCACCATTGGGGACTACGCACGTTTCCTGCAGTGTCTGCTAAACCAGGGCGAACTCGATGGCGTGCGGTTGCTGGCGCCCAACACGGTGCGCTACATGGTGGCCGACCACCTGGGTGCGATTGGCGTGCACCGCGATGGTCGATCGGGCGAGTTGCTGGCACCAGGCCATGGCTTTGGTCTGGGCGTTGCCGTGCGCCTGGAGGAGGGCGTTGCCAACAACCCCGGGTCCACGGGGATGTACTTCTGGGGCGGCATCGCCGGCACCACCTTTTTTGTGGACCCGGCCAAAGACTTCTTCGCCATTCTGATGACCCAGGCACCCAACCAGCGCGATTACTACCGTGCGCTGTTTCGCAACCTGGTGTACGCCGCGCTACTTGACTGAAATGTATGGCAAAAGTGCCCGCAGCGCTTTAGCGACGGGCGTTGGCAGCTACTTAATTTGTAGCAAATTGCATCACCAGTTTTCCGAAGTGCTGCTGCCTCAACTGCGAAACGGATTGCGGATTGAAAGCGTTGAGCCGCCTGCCAGTTCGGAAAACAGGATATTGAGTCCATCCTGCATGTCCTCGCTGTACAACATGGCACAGCCGCTCAGGCCCGCAGCAGCGACGATATTGGCGTCATACAACGACAATTGGTAACGCGACATCAATGCCAAGGCCTCCCGGTGCGTGCGAACGCTCAGGTCGTGCACCTCACAGGTACTGATCAGCGTACTGCTGAGTACCTCAATATCCGCCAAGGACATGGCGCGTTTTTTGCGCAGCACGTTGGCGAACTCATTGAGCACTTGAACGCTGATAACACAGTCTTGTGCCAGCAGGCGCTCCACCACATCGGCACGGACACTGTCGTCTACCCAATAGACCAGAACGTTGGTGTCAATGAAGGCTTTCACCGCGCATTGGCCTCATCACGATCAAAGGAAAAATCAACAGGCCAGGCCGCACGAAATTTGCGCGCCGCCTGCAACTTCTCCAGTTTGCCGGGCTGGCGCACAACGGTGACGCTGGCCGGCAATGAGGCTTGGCGCGGGGAAGGCTGCAACAGCAACTCATCCCCATCGGCAATGCCCAGCTCTTGCACCAGCGCAACCGGCAATCGCACCGCGAGACTGTTTCCCCATTTGGCGACCTGCATGACTCCTCCTGTCCGGATATACGTTGAACAATGTATATTTTAATGAAGGCAGCCAGCATTTCAAGATGTAGCGCCAGGAAGTTCGATTCTCGACGTGGAATAAGCGCAAGCCGCTATAACAAATATAGCGTTTGATCAATCAAACGCCCAGGCCGACACAGCCGTCTGGCCAACTTTGCCACTCCAGATTTTGCGCGCCGGTGTATCACTGCCTGCGCCGCTGGCCACCATGAGCGGCAGCAGATGCTCTTCCCGCGGGTGGGACTGCCGGGCGGCCGGGGCCGCCGCCCATTGCGTGAGTTGGGCCTGGCGGTGGGCCTGGTCTCCCTGCAGGGCCATGTCAAGCCAGGTGTCAAAGGTCTGCGACACAGCTGCGGCATTCGCGAAGTTGCCCAGGTTGTGGTAACTCATGCCGCTGCCAACGATGAGTACGCCCTCTTCGCGCAGAGATCGCAGGGCCTGGCCCATGGCGATGTGCGCGAGCGGGTCGAGCCCGGCTTGCAACGACATCGCGACCACCGGGATGTTGGCTTGCTCAAACATGACCTTCAGTGGAATGAATACACCATGGTCCCAGCCATAGTCCGGGTCAACCTGCGCCTGGATGTCTGCGGCTTTCAGCAGGGCGGCGCTTTGCGCGGCCAGGTCAGGCGCTCCGGGTGCGTCATAGCGCAGGCTGTACATCTCTGGCGGGAAACCGTAGTAGTCGTATACCAACTGCGGCTGTGCATGTCCAGTCAGACGCACCACCGGGGACTCCCAGTGGGCAGTGACCAGCAAGATTGCGGTCGGCACGGCGGGCAGCGTCTGGTGCACTGTGGCGAGGAACTCCTGCATAGGCGCAAACATGCGCTGCATCGGCCCTTGCATGAAGAACGCCGGACCGCCCCCATGGGGGATGTAAAGGGACGGTTGGCGGGGTTTGGTCATGGTGGAGTGATCAGATGGGCAATTATGTCAAAGCAGGCTTTGGTAGAAGGCCATTTGCATGCTGCTCATGTCCAGCAGGCCCGCCATTTCTTTCATTTCAGGGACGGTTTTGAGATTTGCCACCCAGGCGTCCATGTTTTTGCGGGTATCAAAGCGCATGACCATCAGCCACATGCCGGTGGCCTCGTCTTTGCCAAGTTCACGCGAAATATAGCCAGGCTGCTTCGAGATAGCACCCTTACGGATGCGGGCTTCGAGTTCCAACATTTGGCCGTCGGTCGCGCCGGGCTTTAGCTTGAAGGTTGCTACTTCGACGGCATGGGGCATCCGCACTACGGGTGAAATGGGCTCAGCAGAAAACGTGTTTGTGGAGAGTGTCATGGCGATTGCTACCAGTGTGTTGAATATGAATTTCATGTTGTGCCTTTGCCAGTGCGTCTACTTTTCTCGTGGAATTTCATGTTGTGCCTTTGCCAGTGCGTCTACTTTTCTCGTGCTTGCTCAAAAGTTTTCGCCAACTCGTCCATCTGCTTGCCTACCGGCGTGTGCCGGTCCATTTGCAGCGCCAGGCCGTACAGCCCCACCAGGGCAACCGTCAGCACCGCCAGCGCGATCGCGCCGCTGCGTTGCCGCGCATGGTTGAACAGCGCGCGTCGGTTTAGATAGAGGTGGCAGCTGGCGCTGAACACCATCAGCAAACCAAACAGCTTGTGCACGGGGTGCATCTGAATGGTGAATGACGGTGCTTCAATGAAGAACATCAGCATTCCGGAGGTGCCCATGGCCACGAGGGACACGAGCAGGCAGATGGCAACGATTCGGCGGAACATCGCAGCGAGATGAGTCATCCCTTAAGCTGCTTGATGCCGGTGGCCCAGTCTTCGAGATGGTGCACGCGGATGATCTGACCGTTCTCAATTTCATGGATGTCGGTGGAGTCGATCTTGAAGGAATTGCTGCCGTCCAACTCCATACCCATGAAGTTGCCTTTGGGCGAGCCGGTAGCTACCGCGCGCACAACGACCTTCTTGCCGTCCACGCCAATCACCAGGTCTTGCGGTTCCCACACCAGGTTGGGGATAAGCTTCCAAAAACCACCGACTTGCTGGATCAGTGTGGCTTTGTCTTTCGTGCCTTGGCTGTTGATGGATTGAAAGCCAGGGGCCAGAATCTTTTCCAGCACGGCAGCAGGTGTGGTCGCGGTGTTGACCGTGAGGGCTTGCTTGTAGAAGGGTGCAACGATGGCTTGTACTTCGTCTTTGGTCATGGTGATTTCCTTTGGGTGGTTGAAAATTTACTTGGCAGAGAGTTGGCGCAGGGCGCCCGCCCAGTCTTCCACATGGTGGGCCGTGATGGCCTTGCCGTCCTTGATGGTGTGGATGTCAATCGTCATGATCTTGAAGCTCTTGCCGCTGGCAGGAACGCCAAAGAACGGCCCCACCGGAGTGCCGCTGGCTTCGCTGCGCACGATGATGCGGTTGCCGTCCACCAGCACGTCCTTGATGTCCCACTTCAGGTCGGGGATGAGTTTGCCGAAGCCGCCCACCTGCGCGACGAAGCCGTCGCGGCCCTTGAAGTCGGTTTCGCTGGAATACGACTTCCAGTCGGGCGACAAGGCTTGCTCCGACAAAGCCTTGATGTCCTTGATGGCGGGCTGGTTGAGCATTTCGTAAAACGGTGCCACCTGTTTGCGGGCCTGTTCCACGGTCATGGATTGGGACCATGCAGAGGTGGCGGTAAGGGCAGCCAGTACCAGAGCGGTGGTGAGGGTGATGCGGGGGTTGAACTTAGCCATGTTGGTCCTTGTGGGTGGATGAATGAAGAATCAGAAGCATCGAGTTTCCCGCACTGGATGCCATTTATCGAGGTCAAATCCGGACTGAATATGGTGAAAATCAGACAAAATCATGTCATGAAGAAGGCACCCGATATCACCAGCGTTGGTTTCAACCCGCCTAGCGATACGCGTCTGGCGGTGGAGGCCATGTCGATCGCAGAACTCAGGCAGCGTGCACCGCCGGAGCACTTTGAGCAATTGCAGCGGGCTGACTTTTACCGCCTCATCGGCGTGCTTGAAGGAGCCACAAGCCCCATGGTAGATTTTTCTACATATTCGGCACACACGGGCGATTGGCTGCTGGTGCGCCCTGGCCAGGTCTTTCGCTACGATTTTTCCCGCCCGTGGGTTGGCTGGCTGCTGGTGTTTCTCCCTGACAGCCTCGCCGCCGCAGGTCGGAGTCGCGGACAAGAAGAGTTCGACCTGCTGCGGCGTATCGAAGAACTGGATTGTCTGCATTCGCTCCATAGTGAGCAGCACGACTGGATGAACCTCAACCTGCGGCAGATCCAGCGCGATGGCACCCTTCCAGAAGATGTGGCCCTGCGCAACGAGCTGCTGCGTCTTCAACTTGCCAACACTTTGTTGCGCTTGTCGCTGTGGCAAGCTCCCGCCGCAGGGTCGAGCGTCCCCCAGGGGTCCGGGCCTGCCAGCTTCCGCCGGTTTCGCAAACTGCTGGAGGCGCAGTTCGCCGCACAGCACCAGGTGCAGTACTACGCCAACGCCTTGGGCATGAGTGAAAAGACTTTGAGCCGGGTTTGCTTGACTGCTGCAGGCGTGCCCGCCAAAGTGCTCATCAATCAGCGCCTGCTGCTGGAGGCCAAACGCCTGCTCGCCCACACCAGCCTGGCAGTGCAGGCTATCGGCCGCGACCTGGGCTTTGAAGAGGCAACCAACTTTGTCAAGTTCTTCCGCAAGGAAGTGGGGGTGACGCCGCTGGCTTTTCGGGGCGCGCAGGGCGACACGCGTGTGCCAAAAAAATGAAACTCATAAAAGAAATTCGCCTCCAGCGGCCGCTGGATAAGCGGGAGAAGCTACTAAAAATATAGCAACCAGCGGAGCCTGCGCTCAGCCCTTTGCCACTTCGAGCACCAGCTTGCCAAAGTTCTCTCCGTTGAACAGCTTCAGCAGGGTCTCGGGGAAGGTCTGCAAGCCCTCCACCACGTCTTCCTTGCTCTTCATGCGGCCGTCCCGGATGTAGCCAGCCATCTCGGCGATGGCCAGGTGGTAGCGGTCGGCGTAGTCAAACACGACGATGCCTTCCATGCGGGCACGATTGACAAGCAGGCTGAGGTAATTCTTGGGGCCTTGCACGGCCGTTGTGTTGTTGTACTGGCTGATGGCGCCGCAGATGATGATGCGGGCCTTGCGGTTGATGCGTGCGAGCACATCGTCGAGGATGTCGCCGCCGACGTTGTCGAAATAGATGTCCACTCCCTTGGGGCAATGCTCCTTGAGCCCCGCACGCACCGCGCCTGGCCCACTCTTGTAGTCGATGCAGGCATCAAAGCCCAGTTCTTTCACCACCCATTCGCACTTGGCAGCACCCCCGGCAATGCCCACCACGCGGCAGCCCTTGATTTTGGCCAATTGGCCCACGGTTTGGCCGACCGCGCCCGCGGCACCCGATACCACCACGGTTTCACCGGCTTGGGGCATGCCCACGTCCATCAGTCCAAAATAGCCGGTCATGCCCGGCATGCCCAGCACATTGAGCCACTGGGTCAGGCTGCCTGCACGCAAATCGATTTTGACCAGGCCGCTGCGCTTGATCTCGTCGGCGGCGAGGGTGATGTACTCCTGCACGCCAAAGCCGCCGCTGACATGCTCTCCCACTGCGAACTGCGGGTTCTTGGAGGCAATGACTTTCCCGACACCGCCGGCCCGCATGACTTCACCAATGCCCACCGGCGCGATGTAGCTTTTGCCTTCGTTCATCCACCCGCGCATGGCCGGGTCCAGCGACAGCGCCAGCGTCTTGAGCGTGACGCCGCCTTCTGCTGGTTCGCTTACCGCTTCACTGGTGTGGCTCCAGTCGGTGGTTTTGGGCAGACCCACCGGGCGCGCGGAAAGGCGTATCTGGTGGTTGGTCAGGCTGGACAAGTTCGATGTGGTCATGGCAAAGCTCGCAGTAGGCAGAAGTTGCAAAAGGCTGGATGGTAGTGCGAACGGCGAGGTGCTGCGGTTGCCAACGCGACAAGCCATTGCCGGCACGGGGACTTGTTTGGATCTATGCTTCACACCTTTCGGTAAGGGAAGGTGGTGACTGTGGCTGCTTCAAGGACGCGCAAGTACGACGTGGTGCTCTATGGAGCCAGCGGTTTTGTCGGGCGCCAGACGGTGGCTTATTTTGCGAAACATTCGCAGGTCAAGGCGCTGGGCTTGAAATGGGCTGTGGCTGGCCGCTGTGCTGACAAACTGGAGGCGGTGCGACGCGATTGTGGAGCACCCAAGGTAGATGTGGTCGTGTCCGAGGCGCACGACACTGCAGCGATGGATGCGCTGGCGCGTGACGCGGCGGTCGTGCTGAGCACAGCCGGGCCGTTTGCGCTGTACGGCAGCGAACTGGTGGCGGCCTGTGTGCGCCATGGCACGCATTACGTCGACATCACCGGCGAGACGCCCTGGGTGAAAGGGTTGATCGACCGCCATGACGCAGACGCCAAGAAGAAGGGTGCGCGCATCATTCCGTTCTGTGGTTTTGACTCGATTCCATCTGACTTGAGCGCTTACCTTGCCCAGCAAGCGATGCAGGCCCAGTTTGGTGAGCCTTGTAGTAGCGTCAAAGTGGCGTTCAGCATTCGCGGCGGCTTTAATGGCGGCACTCTGGCCTCGCTGTTCAACATGCTCGCCAGTGGCCAGGATCAGGCCATGGCCGATCCATTCCTGCTCAACCCGGCCGGCACCCGTCCGCCCAATGCCAACGCGCATGCAGACCCGCACGGCCCGCGAAGGGATAGTGACTTTGCTGCCTGGTTGGGCCCTTTTTTCATGGCGCCCATCAACACACGGGTAGTGCGACGCAGCGCCGCATTGTTGGGGTATCCGCAAGGGTTTGAGTATCAGGAGTATTTGCGCCTGGGCGCAGGTCCTGGGGCGGCAGTGGCCGCCACCCTGTTGAGTGCGGGGGCTGCCAGCTCACAGGCGGCCCTGCGCTTGGCTCCCATTCGCAAGCTCGCCGAAAAACTGTCACCGCCTCCGGGTGCTGGGCCTTCGGAGGCCAGCATGGATGGTGGATCGTTTCGGGCGCGCTGGGTGGGGCACAGTGCCAGCGGCAATACCGTGCGGGGCGAGATTTCAGACCAGGGCGATCCCGGCAATCGCGCCACTACCAAGATGCTGTGCGAGTCGGCGCTGGCCTTGGCGCTTCAGCTCGACGAACTGCCGGGCGGTGGTGGCTATGGCGGCTTGCTGACCCCCGCCAGTGGTTTGGGCGACGTACTGGTACAGCGCCTGCGGTTGGCTGGAATGCAGTTCAAAACGTACCCCGCGGCCTAGGCGGGGCAGCTTGCGACTTGACAAGGCAGTCGGGTGGAGGGGAGCGCGTCTACGCGCCGACAGTAGCAATGAGTTGAATTTCGACCGGCGCATTGCCGGGCAGCGTGGCAACCCCGATCGCCGCCCGACAGCCGACTCCGTCATGGCCCAATTCACGCTGCAGATACGCCGATGCAAAGTCCGCCAGACGCGCGTGCGTGGTGAGGCCCGGCTCACCAGCGATGTAGACCGTCAAACTAAGAATGCCCATAATTTTTTCAGGCGGCACTGCCAGCAGGCGGGCGGCCGTCAGGGCATTTTGCGCTGCGAGTTCGATGGCGGCCTGGTATGTCTCCAGCGGCACGTTGGGGCTGACTGGTCCCACGCACACGAGTACGCCATTGTCGCGGGGCGTCATGCCTGAGGTGTAGACCAGGTCTCCATGCCGCTTGGCGGAAACATAGTTTCCCTGGGGGGCTGGTTCATGCATCATTTTCGATACCTTTCAATCAGGGCGCAGGTGCGTTCGACTGCGTGCACAGCCGCCTCGTGGTCTTGCGAAAAATTGAAGCGGATGCTGTCCGTGGAGTGCGGGCCAAACTCGGCCCCGGCGGTCACCGTGACACCGGCCTGCTGGCGCAGAATGGTTACAAACGTCGGATGGGGCACCGCAAGCGCGGGCAGCCGGGGGAACAAGTAGCTGCCCGCTTGCGGCGTGCGTGCTTCGAGACCCGCGACCGAGCGAAGTCGTAGCAGCAATGCATCACGAATGGATTGGTGCAGGCCGATGCGCTCCTGCATCCACCCCGGGGGTTCTGCAAACCAGGTTCTGAGCACCGACTGGCTATAGCCTCCGGCGCGCAAGGACACGATGGCCTGCAGCTTTTCCATCCGGTCAATCAACGCTGCAGTTCCGAAAGCGGCACCCACTCGGTACCCGCTGAGAGACTCGGTTTTGGATGGGCCGATGATGGTAATCAGATTGTGCGGAGCGTCAGAACGGGCCCGCAGGTGGGTGTAGTGGTAGCCGTCATAAAGCAGCCGGGAATACAGCTGGTCGACGATCACAGTAGCGCCATAGGTCTGGGCCAGGCGGGCAATGCTGTCAATTTCAGCTTCCGAGTACACCACGCCAGCCGGGTTATTGGGATTGGAGAAGACGAATACTCTTGCGCCGCACTTGAAGGCATCTTCGAGTTGGGTCAAGTCGAGACCCGCGTGGTCTTTGGCTGACAGGTAATCCAGCTTGACCGGGACGATCTCTGCACCGAAGAACTGCACCAGTTTGCGGTTGGCAAAATAATCGGGCTGCACGATCGCCGCCTTGTCCCCCGCCGTAACGCAAGATGCGACCGCCAGAAACAGTGCGCCCTGGGTTCCCGGTGTGATGATCAACTCGGTCTCCGGTGCAACCGGCGCACCGGTAAACCCCGCGAGTCTTTCCGCCAGATGTGCCCGGATGTCTTCCTTGCCGCGGTAGACCGTATAGGCTTGCTCTGCGCCGGATTCGACCCCCGCAGAGAACGCCGCGAAGGAACCCGGGGTGGGTTCAAACGCATCCACGTCGCCATGCGAAAAGTCAACGGGTTTGCCTGGAATCGGTTCACCGCGGAGCAGGTTGCCCAGGTCCGACGCTTTTTGTCGCCCCTCCTGGCCCGGAGCGTTGTCGGTGGCAAGCACGGCAAATTTGTCTTCGATACGCTGCATGGGGCCCTTGGGAGTTCGTTGGTTCCGGGATGTTAACAAGCTTGAACACATGCCAGAATCACCCTATGCCGAACACCTATCTCACCGTCCCCTTCAAGGACAAGGATGCCGCCAAGGCCCTGGGCGCCCGGTGGGACGCGGTGCAGCGGCAGTGGTTTGTCCCGGATGGCCGTGATCTGACCGCTTTCACACTCTGGCTGTCACCGCAATCAGCGTTGGCATTGGCAACTCCGGTCGCGTCTGGTGACATGGCCCTGCTGAAAACGAGTGGCTCCGAGTTGGCACCTTCAGTGGGTAAGGGAATGTCGCTCTCAAGCCTTCTCGCTGGTGTATCGAACGCAGTGTCCCAGGCCTACCGCATGGGCGTATGGACTCTGGTGGAGGTGGTGGAACTGCGCACCAATGGAGGTCATGTCTTCCTGGGTGTGTCCGAGCGCGATGCCACGGGGGCTGTCCTGGCGAAGACCAGTGCAGTCATCTGGCAATCCACGGCCAATGGCATCCTGCCGGCATTCGAGCGGGATACCGGGGCCCAGCTGGCGCCTGGCATCAAGCTCTTGGTGCGAGCCCGCCCGGTGTTCAAGCCTCTGCACGGTTTTTCTCTGGAGATTGATGCCATCGACTCCGAGTACACGCTGGGCGATCTGGAAGCGCGCAAGCGGGAGATTCGCGAGCGCCTGCAGGCCGAAGGCGTTTTCGGAAACAACCGGCAACTGCCGGACCCATGGGACTACAACCATGTGCTGGTGATTGCGCCGCAGGGTGGTGCCGGATTGGGCGATTTTCAGGCCGAGGCTGATCGCCTGCAGCAGCATGGGGTCTGCCAGTTCACCTATGTATTCAGTCGCTTCCAGGGTGAAGGTGCCGCCCGCGATATGGCGGACGCGTTGCAGCTGGCGCTCCTGGGATGGTCCGACAGCCATACGGCACCGCCAGACGCCATCGCGATCATCCGCGGCGGTGGTGCAGTCAATGACCTGGCGTGGCTCAATGATTACGATCTGGCGCGCCTGATTTGTGACAGCGCCATCCCCGTGCTCACCGGTATCGGCCACGAGCGCGACAACACGGTGCTGGATGAAGTGGCGCACACCCGATTCGACACACCCAGCAAAGTGGTTGCCGGGCTCGAGCAAGTGGTGATCCAGCGCGTTCGCGAGGCGAGCGCCAATTTTGAGCAACTGATGCATCGCGCTGCCTACGACGCCCAGTCCATGAGAGCTTCGATTGCTGCTTTGGATGCAACCGTTCAGGCACAGGCCAGGCGGCATTTGGCGCGCGCTGTGGAGGTGGATACCTGGATGCAAGGGATTCTGGAGCACATGCGCAGGGACATTGGTCAGACGCGTGGCATGTCCGACGACGCGTTGAGCGCAGTGGCGACCTTGGCCGAATCCCACGTGCGCGATGGCACCATCCGCTCCCAGGCGCTGATGCGCGAGATCGCTGGCCAAGGACCCGACAAGACGCTGCGCCGTGGTTTTGTCCTGGTGCGCGATCAGGCTGGAAAGCCGATCACCCGCGCCAGCGCAACGCAAGTGGCAAAGCCGATTGACATCGAGTTTCATGACGGCACGGTGACCGCAGTGCCCTCATCACAACCTTAAGGAAATTCCATGGCTAACAAATCATTCAAAGAAGCCTATGGTGTGTTGCAGCGCCACGCCCAGACGTTGCGCGACCAACAGGAGCCCAACATCGACGATCTCCTGACCATCGTGACCCAGTCCGTGGAGGCCTACAGGGTTTGCAAGGAACGCATCGATGCGGTGGAGAAGGCGCTCGAAAAGGCGCTGGGAGATGCGGGAGCGGTCGCGAAGAAAGCCAGTCGCGCGCCCAAGACGGTGCCCCCGGCAGCGCCCGAGGCCGAAGATGGAGACATCCCGTTTTGACGATTTCAGACCCGAGTCCGCGCCTGCAGCCCGGATTCCTTGCATTCCACAGCAACCGCTCGGAGAAGTTGGCGGAAGTCGTGATCCACTGGATGCGTCGCCACCCCTTGGGGCCGCTCGACGAAGAAGTCATCCTGGTGCAGAGCAACGGCATGGCCGAGTGGGTCAAGATGGAGATGGCGCGCATAGGCGGTGTATGCGCAGCCACCCGTGTCGAGCTGCCCTCACGTTTCCTCTGGCGCACCTACCGGCAGGTGCTCGGGCGCGACGCCGTACCTGGCGAGTCGCCCCTGGACAAGGTGCCGATGGTGTGGCGACTGATGCAACTGCTGCCCACGCTCGTTTCCCGGTCTGACTTTTCTCCCGTGGCGGGGTTTTTGTCGGGCGAAGAGCCCGATCGCATGCTGCAATTGGCCTCCAAGCTGGCGGACCTGTTTGATCAATACCAGAACTACCGCGCCGACTGGCTCCAAGCCTGGGCGCAGGGGCATGACCACCTGATTCTCGCCAATGGCATCAGGGTTGATGTTCCGGCAGAGCAGCGTTGGCAACCCGAACTCTGGCGCGCCGTATTGCAGACTCTGGACGACCAGCAGAGCCAGGCCATTCGACCCCAATTGCAGCGGCGGGTGATGGATGTGCTGAGCAGCGGTTCGCCACTGGCAGGCAAAGTCGCACAGCGTGTCATTGTCTTTGGCATGAGCCAGATCCCGTTAAACACCCTGCAGGCACTCGCAGCCCTGTCCAGGCACAGTCAGGTGATGCTTGCAATACCCAACCCTTGCCAGTACTACTGGGGTGACATCATGGATGGGCGCGAATTGCTCCATGCACAACGTCGACGCCAACCCCTGCGCAAGGGGCGGGAACTTTCGACCTTGCCATTGGAAGACATGCACGCCCACGCGCATCCGCTGCTTGCTGCCTGGGGACGCCAGGGGCGGAACTTCATTCGCCAACTTGACGCCTTCGATGATGTGGAAAAGGCCAAGCAGCTGTTCAACCTGGCGCGCATCGATTTATTCGATGAGGCCGAAGAAGACGCTGATACGCCATTGCTGCTAAAGGTGCAGAACCGGATCCGTGACCTGGTGCCATTGTCGGAACACAACGAGAAGTCGGTTGCTCCCCAAGACCAATCCATCATCTTTCACAGTGCCCACAGCACGGTGCGCGAACTCGAAATTCTGCACGACCAGTTACTCCATCTGCTCGCGGACCGCAGCGGACCGTCACCCATCAATCCGCGCGACATCATCGTGATGGTCCCGGATATTGCGCAACTCGCTCCCGCCATCCGGGCGGTGTTCGGTCAGTACAAACGCACTGACGCACGCTTCATTCCGTTTGACATCGCCGACATGAGTGCGAAGTCTGACAGCCCGCTGATCGGCGCGCTGGACTGGTTGCTGCGTCTGCCGACCCAGCGCTGTCGCATGAGCGAGTTGGTGGACTTGCTGGAGGTTGGGCCCATCGCTGGCAGATTCGGCATGGACCCGCAGGCCCTGCCCAAACTTACCGCATGGATGGCGGGTGCCGGCATCCGTTGGGGGCTCAATGGTGCGCACCGCACGGACCTGGGGTTGGGCGAGTGCGCAGACCAGAACAGCGCCTGGTTCGGTTTGCGGCGGATGTTGCTTGGCTACGCCAGTGGTGCAGTACCGGCTGATGCCGGGCTGGATATTTTGGAGGCGATCGAGCCGTATGCGGAAGTGGGTGGGCTGGAAGCCGAACTCGCAGGGTCCCTGGCGCACTTGCTGCAAGCATTGTTGAAGTGGTGGAAGGTGGCAAGCAGTCCGGCCACGCCGGCGATCTGGGTTGACCGGTTTCGGGAGTTGCTGCTCGATATGGTGCAGTGCGAGACGGACCCCGACAAACAGGCACTGCGCGCCATGGAAGCGGGACTAGTCGCGTGGCAGGAGGCTTGTGAACAATCCGGCTTTAGTGACGAAATGCCCTTGGTCGTGGCGCGTTCTGCTTGGCTGGAGGCGGTGGAGACGCCCAGCCTGAACCAGCGTTTCCGGGCAGGTGGCGTCACCTTCTGTACCCTGATGCCCATGCGTGCCATTCCCTTTGAAGTCGTTTGCCTGCTGGGAATGAACGATGGCGACTACCCCCGGCGTACCACGCGCAGTGATTTCGATTTGATGGGCTTGCAGGGTAGTTCACGGCCCGGCGACCGCTCGCGGCGTGACGATGACCGCCAACTGATGCTGGAAGCCTTGCTGTCCGCCAGGCAGGTTCTTTATGTCAGCTGGTGTGGGCATAGCGTGCGCGACAACAGCGAGCAACCTCCATCGGTTCTGGTGTCGCAACTCCGTGATTACCTGAGCGCGGGCTGGGGCAAGGAGGTGGTCAGCCGTCGCACGACACAGCACCCGCTTCAGCCATTTAGCCGACGCTATTTCGAGCAGGGCAGCCCGCTGGTCACGTTCGCCCGGGAGTGGAGGGCCGCCCATGCATCCCAGGGGCATGAGGAAGGTGCAGACCGTGCGCCTATTCCGATTGAGCCGATGGCACCATTCATACCATCACCCAACGCCCCTGTGACGATCAGCCAGCTTACCCAGTTCCTGCGCAATCCCGTCAAGGCATTTTTCAGGCATAGGCTACAGGTGGTCTTTGATGAAACGCAAGAGGAGAACTGCGATGACGAGAGCTTTGGTGTCGACGGCTTGCAGCAGTACGGACTGATCGGGCAACTGCTTGTTACCGCGACTGCGCAATCGGATGCGGCACAAGAACAGCTTTGCGTCGCTCGGTCCCTCGCCAAGCTCCGAAAATCCGGGGCATTGCCACTCAGGGTGTTTGGAGATCTCGAGCAGCAAAGTCTCGACCAGACGCTGGCAACCATGCTGGGTGCATGGCGTATCGAACAAGCCAGGTTCCCGCACAGCGCCAGGCGCCAATCTGTCCGAATCGAGGAGGGGTCTGTCGTGCTGGAGGACTGGATTGACCATCTGCGCGGCAGTGCTGTAGAACCTGAACCTTTTGCGCAAGAGGCCCTTGGCAGTTCAGTGGCCTGGCTGGAATTGCAACCCAGCAGACTTCTTGTCAAAGTCCGAAAAGACTACTTTGCGCGCCCGGAGAAGCTGTTGGGAGCCTGGGTGAAAACACTTGCGATCGCCGCCAGCGGAACGGTTGCCTATGGCATCCTGGTGGGCCGCGATGGCGTGGTGGAAATCCCACCGTACCCCAAGGAAAGGGCCGAAGAAACGCTCAAAGGCCTGCTGCAACTGTGGCTCGCTGGCATGAACGCTCCACTTCCCTTGCCACCCAAGACGGCATTGGCCTTTGTGGCGGCGCAAGATACCGTCACTGAGTACGAGGGTGGTCACATGTCCCGCGGCGAAGTACAGGACGCATGCCTGGCCCGGATATACCCGGACTTCGCAGCCCTGGCAGCCGATGGTCGGTTTGAAGCGCTGGCAAATGCCGTCTACGCACCGCTTTTGGAATGGGTGAAGCAACAGGTCAAAGTCAAGGTGCTCACAACTGTTGAGGAAAGTGCCGAGGGGACTGCATGAACACGAAGACCTTGAAGCCCGACACCGATGCAACGTCTGGTTCGCACGCAAGCCGGGTTCTGCAGGCGGAAAGCTTCGATCTGTGGGGCAGTCGCCTGATTGAAGCCAGTGCCGGTACCGGAAAAACCTGGACCATTGCCGCCCTGTATCTGCGCCTGGTGCTGGGACATGGTGCGGAGCATGGCTTTGGTCGGCCGCTGCGACCCTCGGAAATATTGGTAATGACCTTCACCCGGGCTGCAACGCGCGAACTCTCGAACCGCATCCGGGAGCGGCTGATCCTGGCAGCGCAAACGTTCCGTGGGCAAATACCTCTAGACACCAACGATCCCTTCCTTGAATCGTTGATGGCAGCGTATCCGGCAGGGCAAGCGCGCGACCATGCAGCGTGGTTGCTGTCTCTGGCGGCTGAAAGCATGGATGACGCCTCCGTGCACACCATCGACGCCTGGTGCCAGCGCATGCTGCGGGAACATGCATTTGACAGTGGCTGCCTGTTTGACGAGGAACTGGTGGCAGATGAGGATGCCATGCGGCTGCAGGCGTGTCAGGACTACTGGCGTCAGAACTGCTATCCATTGAAGCTGGAATCCCTGGAACATGTTCTGAAGGCTTGGGCCAACGTAGAGAGGCTTGTGCAGGACATGAAGGCCATTCTTGGCCAAGGGGTGCCTGCGTCGGCGGGTGCGGGTACGCTGGAAGATGCACTTGCGCAGGCAGATGCAATACGCAAGGAAGCGCTTGCCAAACTCAAGGTCGGATGGGCCACCCGTGCCGATGCCATGCAGGACTGGCTCCTGGGCCAACTCCCGGCTAAAGCCAACGGGTGGGCTACTTTGCGACAAGCCGATGTCGAGAAGTGGCTTGGGGTACTCAAGGCATGGGCGCTGGATACGGGAGACGGTTCGCTCCAAGATGCCATGGGCAAGACAGCCTGGGAACGTCTTACCCCCGATGGTTTGCAAAAGGTACGCGTGGTGGGTGCCCCCGCTATTGCGTTCCCCAAAGATTTCTTTGAGTTTGGTGAGTTGCAGACCGCACTGGAAAAACTCCCCATAGTCAAAACGGCATTGCGTCAGCATGCTGCCGCCAATGTTGCGCAACGCTTGCAGCGGCTAAAGCGTCAAAGCGGCAGCTTTGGTTTTGCAGACATGCTGACCCGGCTCAACACGGCATTGCGCAGCCACAACGGTGCTCGCCTGCGTGAACGCATCCTCGGCCAATACCCGGTGGCGATGATCGATGAGTTTCAGGACACGTCGCCATTGCAGTACGACATCTTTAACCAGATTTACCAGACCCGGGCCAATGACCGTGCGAGTGCCCTGCTGCTGATCGGCGACCCCAAGCAGTCCATCTATGGCTTTCGCGGTGCAGATATTTACAGCTACATGCAAGCGCGCAAGGCGACGACCGGGCGGCACTATGTACTGGAAACCAACTTCCGCTCCACGCAGCCCTTGGTCGATGTCGTCAACCGCTGGTTTGAACGTGCCGAGGGTGTGCGAACGGAAGGTGCATTCATGTATCGCCAGGGGGATGTGAATCCGCTTCCTTTCGTCAAAGTGCGCGCCAACGGGCGCAAGGAGCAGCTTGTCAGCGCAGTGGGCCTCGTACCCGCCATGACGCTCGTACATGACCTGGAGATCCGCAACGCAGAAGGTTCCCGCAAGGTCTTTGCTGCACGCTGTGCCGAGCAAATCGTCACCTGGCTCAATGATTCAGAAGCGGGTTTTGCAGAAGAGGGTAGGCCCATCCAACCCTTGCGCCCGGCCGACATTGCTGTTCTGGTGCGCACTGGCAAGGAGGCCGACGCAGTGCGCCAGGAGCTTGCCTTGCGTTCAGTTGCTTCGGTATACCTCTCGGACAGAGACTCGGTGTTTGAGAGTGCCGTTGCACACGATCTGGTGCACTGGTTGCGCGCCGTTGCGTCACCGCAGGACGTCAGGCTGGTACGTGCTGCGCTGGCAACCGGTACCGTGGGTCTGAGTCTGGACGAACTGGGCTGGCTTGCCGGTAATGACGATGCTTTCGACGCCCGCAGTGCACAACTGCGTCAATTGCGCACCGTGTGGCAGACGCAAGGGGTGCTGGCCATGTTGCGGCAAACCCTGCACCAACTTGGTTTGGCTTGCTCCTGGCTCCCGGACCTGAACGGTGAGCGCAAGCTGACCAACTACCTGCACCTGGCCGAACTGCTGCAAACGGCCAGCAGTAATCTCGACGGTGAGCAGGCCTTGATCCGCTGGTTGCAGACCGAGATCAGCGAGGGCGGTGCGCAGGGAGACGAACAGGTCGTTCGCCTGGAAAGCGATGCAGATCTGGTGAAGGTCATCACCATCCATAAGAGCAAAGGACTGGAGTATTCCGTGGTCTGCCTGCCTTACGCGACCAGTTTTCGTAAGAAGGACAGCAGGATCACCCCCTTCGTTAATCTGGCCGATGAGAATGGCGACCGTCACTTGCGTTTGGACTATGACAAGAATGAATTGGCACTGGCCGATAGAGACCGCTTGCGCGAAGATCTGCGTCTTTTGTATGTAGCCCTGACCCGGGGTCGCCATGCGCTGTGGGTGGGATTCTCTGCCCTGAAGACGGGAAACAGCAACGTTTGCGTCTCGCACAACAGTGCAGCTGGCTATCTGCTCGGCGGAGCCGATCCGATGGACGCCACAGATTGGCTGGAGCCGCTTGAGGGGTTTGCTTCTGGTGACCAGAACATCGTCCTCAGCGCAGCAGCGGTGGAGACACCATGCACCGCCCTCAAAGGTGACAACAGTTACGCAGCCTTGCAGGGCACGCTGAACTACTCGGCAGAGTTTGAGCGCAACTGGAAGATTGGCAGCTTCTCCCAGCTGATCCGGGACCTCTCAGCTACGCCATCGGGCTCTGAGTTGTCCCTGCTGCAAACGCCACGACCTGCGGACGATGAAGCCGATGTCGTGGATGCTTCTGCTACACAGCCAGTCGCCAAAGTTGCCAACCCGCCAAGCCAACACGCCTGGCACAAGTTCCCCAAAGGAGCCGAAGCCGGCAACTTCCTGCATGACCAAATGGAATGGCTTACCTCCGAAGGCTTTGCACTTCCCGGTAATGCGTCGCTGATCCAGCGTCTGCAGCGTCGCTGTGAACGTGCCGGCCGGGGCAAAGCCGCACAGGCCGTGGTGGCCTGGTTGTCCGAAGTGGTGCAAACCCGATTGCCCGGCCCCGATGCCACGCTCATGGAGTTGGTGCATGTGCTGCCGGAAATGGAGTTCTGGTTGCCTGCAGACCGTATCGACGCCCGGCAAATCGATGCGCATTGCCGCACCTACGTTCTTGCAGGTGTCGATCGACCCTCTCTGGCGGAGCGCCAACTCCACGGGATGCTGATGGGCTTTGCAGACCTGGTGTTTGAACACGACGGCAAATACTGGGTGCTGGACTACAAGTCCAACTACTTGGGCGAGGACGATGCGTCTTACAGCCGCGATGCCCTGGCGCACGCCATGACACACCATCGCTACGACGTACAGGCCGCGATCTATATGCTTGCGTTGCACCGATTGCTCGCACTGCGCCTTGGCGATGCCTACAACCCTGCGCAACATCTGGGCGGGGCGGTGTATCTGTTTCTGCGCGGCATCCAGGGGCCGCAAAGGGGGGTGTGCCTGATCCCGGCAAGCATCCCTCTGATGGATGCGCTGGGTGCCATGCTCAGCGACGCTCAGGTGCAGGTATGAACGTTTTCACAGTCGAAACTTCGAGTGCCACTGTGGCGACACTTCATGCCTGGGCTGACAAGGGCTGGCTGCGTCGACTGGACAGTGCCATGGCTGCCTTCATGCTGGAAATGGATGCGGCGGCATCACCCGTTTTGCTCCTCTGCACTGCCGTGCTTGTACACATGGAAGGCCGCGGACACACCTGCCTGCCGCTCAGCGCTCTGGCAACAACTCCCGACGATGTACTCGCCTGGCCACCGCTTGCACAGGTCGAAGTGCAAGCGCTTTGGGGTAGCCTCCCTGCTGGCTTGGGTCACTGGCTGAGCGCATTGCTGTCGAGTCCCCTGGTTCGGTCGTCCAACGACACGACGGACCTCGGACAACCGCTGGTACTGGGCGGTACCGAGACCGAGCCTCTGCTGTACTTGCGACGCTACTGGCTGCACGAGCAACAGACTGCCCGAGCGATTTTTCAGCGCTGTGTGTCTAGCCAGGAAGTTGATGAGCCATTGGCTGCCGGGTGGTTGGACCGGCTCTTTGACGCACCTGACCAACCCGCTGATGGAGCCAAAGAGGTCGACTGGCAAAAACTTGCCTGTGCGGTGGCCCTGCGCGCAAGCCTGACCGTCATCACGGGCGGTCCTGGCACCGGCAAAACCTACACCGCAGCCCGACTGCTGGCGCTGCTGTTTGCAATGAGTGAGGCCCCCCAGAGCCTGCGCGTTGCGCTGGCTGCACCAACAGGTAAAGCTGCCGCACGGTTGCGGCAGTCCATCGATTTTTCACTGCAGGAGCTGAGTGCACGCCTGGGCAATGATCTTGATCTGGCATCCCTGACAAAGCGTATGGGGGCGGCCAAAACCTTGCATTCGCTATTGGGTGCCCGCGTCGACAAGCGGGAATTCCAGTTCAATGCCACCAACCTGCTGGACGTCGATGTTTTGATCGTGGATGAGACCTCCATGGTCCACCTGGAAATGATGTCAGCACTGCTGCAGGCGCTTCCCGCTGGTGCCAAGTTGATACTGCTGGGTGACAAAGACCAACTGGCCTCGGTGGAAGCCGGGGCGGTTTTGGGAGACTTGTGTCGCGATGCAATAGCCGGGAACTACAGCACAGAGACGGCGCGCTACGCCACAGCGACGGTCTCCCAGGTGCTGCCCAAAGAGTTTCTCGCCACCATCGCCGATCCGCATCCCTTGGCACAGCAGACGGTCATGCTGCGCAAGAGTCGCCGCTTTGGTGGGCTCATCGGTCAATTTGCACTGGCCGTCAATGCGGGGCAATGCAGCCACGCATACGACTTGATCACGGGCGACACCACCGGCGTACTGCAGACCACGAAGCAGCCTGTCGTGGAGACGGTCTTGGACCTTGCCGTCCAGGGCCGAACCGGGGCCACGGCCTGCTATGCCGACTACCTTCGGCTTATCAATGGACGATCCAGCGCAGAGACGCACAAGGAAAGCGACCATGAGGATTGGGTGAGGCGGGTGTTGCGGGCCTTTGATCGCTTTCGAATTCTTTGTGCAGTCCATGACGGCGATTGGGGTACGCGCAGTTTGAATCAGGCTGTCCCGCGCGCCTTGGAGCGTGCCGGATTGTTGAAACCCCGAGGCGAGTGGTTTGCCGGGCGCCCAGTCATGGTCACCCGTAACGACCCTGCACTGGGCGTATTCAACGGCGATGTGGGTGTAACTTTGCCCGGCCCGCCGGGGTCGATAGCACTGCGGGTTTATTTTCTTGATGGGGACACACTGCGCTCTGTAGGTGTGAGTCGGCTCGCGCATGTGGAACCAGCGTTTGCAATGACGGTGCACAAGAGTCAGGGGTCGGAGTTTGTACACGTTGCATTGGTGCTGCCGCAATTTGGAAGCAACGTACTGACACGCGAATTGGTCTATACAGGCATCACCAGGGCACGAGAAAACTTCACATTGATGGAGCCGCAGCCCGGATTGCTGCAGTGGGCCACCGAACGTGAGTCACAACGCGCCAGCGGGCTTGGGTTGCAGTTGCTCAGCCACAACGGTTAAAAGAAATCCGCTTCGTGGGAGTCATCCACAATTTCAACCAGGGGGCAGATCCCTGGCCTACGGGATTCAAGTGCGCGGCCTCAATCATGCGCAATGTGGTGGCTAGAATTGGCACGCTCATTTCAATCACCGGGACAACACCATGCCAAGAAATTCTGCGTCCCCAACCTCGATGCGCGCAGGGCGGCCTACTGCATTGGTGACGGGAGCCTCTGCGGGCATTGGCGAGGCTCTGGCGCATTGTTTTGCGAGTGCCCATTTCGAACTGGTACTCGTGGCGCGCAGTGCGGACAAGCTCGAAGCCCTGGGCGCTACATTGTCTGCACAGTATGGGGTAACGGTACGCGTCGAGCCCTGCGACTTGTCGCGTTCGGGAGCTCCCGCCAAGTTGGCAAAGAGACTGAAGGACATTTCGATTGACGTGCTGGTCAATAACGCAGGCGTGCTGGAGCAGGGCAGTTTCATAGCGATTGCGCCGCAACGCCACCAGGCGATCATTGACCTCAACATCAGCAGTCTGACTGCCATGCTCGCCCTCTTTGTACCTCCGATGGCACAACGCGGTCACGGTCGGGTGCTCAATGTTGCTTCGGTCGGGGCATTTCAGCCAACACCTTCGCTGGCGACTTATGCCGCCAGCAAGGCGTATGTGCTGTCGCTGTCGGAATCTTTGTCCGAAGAGTTGCGCGGCACGGGCGTCAGTGTGACGACTTTGTGCCCGGGTATCACGGCGACCAATATGCTGACCCAGGCAACCGGCGCCAATGACAAGCTTGGTCAACTGCCCGCCTTTCTGGTGGGTGACGTGCAGAACGTGGCCGCAGATGGTTTTGCAGCCTGCATGCGGGGCGACGCCATTTGCGTGCCGGGCGTCATCAATCAGGCGGCCATGATTGCTTCGCGCAGCGCACCCAAGTGGCTGGTACGACGGGTCGGAGGTTTCTTTGGTCGCCGCGCGGTATAGCCGCAGGCGGTCGAGAAATAGCGATAGTCTTGTGCTACAGCGCGTGGGTGAAGAGTTTGAAATCGGGGTCTTCGGGGAAAGCCTTGACACTAAATCCCAGGCTGCGCATGAGCTTGAGCATGCCCGGGTTATTGGCGAGTACCAGCCCGTCAATCTCGCTCAATCCCTTGTCGCGGGCCACATCCATGATGGACAGCATCAGGCGTGAGCCCAGGCCCTTGCCATTGAAGTCATCGGCCACCACCAGCGCAAATTCACAGCTCGACTGGTCGGGATTGGTGATATAGCGTGACACGCCCACAATGCGTTCGGTCTCCGTAAATTCACCATCGGCACCGGCATGGCGTTCCTTGACCACCGCAACCAACGCCATTTCACGGTCGTAGTCAATCAGTGTGAAGCGTGCCAGCATGGTGGGCGGCAGCTCGGTAATGCTCGACACAAACCGGAAGTAGCGGCTCTCCGGTGACAGGTGTGTCATCAGGTCTTGCAGCATGTGTGCATCGTCCGGTCGGATCGGGCGAACCGAGTACTCACCACCGCCGGGCAGCGGCCACACCTGTGCGAACCGCGCAGGGTAGGGCAGTATCGCCAGGTGGCCGTAGCTGCTTGCGCCAGAGCTAGCCGACGAGGCGTGGTCGATCACGATGCGTGCGTCTACGGCCACTGCGCCATGTTCATCCACGATGAACGGGTTGATGTCCATCTCGCGCAACTGGGGCAATTCGCACACCATTTCCGATACCCGAAGCAGAACCTGCTCTAGCGCCACCATATTCACCGCAGGGCTTCCACGCCATTCGCCCAGCGTCTCCGATACCCGCGAGCGCTCGATGAGCCGATGCGCCAGGTACTGGTTCAGGGGCGGCAACTCCATGGCGCGGTCGTTGATGAGTTCGATCATGGTGCCACCGGCGCCAAACGCAATGACCGGGCCAAACGGATCATCGGTGACCAACCCGATGTAGATTTCCCGGCCGCGCTTGGCGCTGGCCATGTTTTGCACCGTCACCCCATTGATGCGCGCCTTCGGTTGCAGGCGACCTACGGCCTCAAGCATGTCATTGAACGCATCGCGCACGCCCACCGCATTCAGGATGTTGAGCGCCACCCCTTGCACGTCCGATTTGTGGCTGATGTCGGGTGAATCAATTTTGAGCGCGACCGGGAAACCCAGCTGCGTGGCTATCATCATCGCCTCGTTGGCATTGCGCGCCAGCATGGTGGTGGTGACGGGAATGTGAAAGGCCGACAACAGGGTCTTCGACTCCATTTCCGTGAGGATCTTGCGCCGCTCGGCCAGTACGCTTTCGATCACCAGGCGCGCGCCCTCAATGTCGGGCTTGGCCAGCGTCGACAGCGGTGGAGGCGTTTGCTGCAGCAGCAGCTGGTTCTGGTAGAACGATGCCAGGTTGCCAAAAGCCCCCACGGCGGCTTCGGGTGTGCGAAAACTGGGGATCGTCGCGACGTTGAGGATTGCGCGCGCCGATCCCACGGTGGAGTCACCCATCCAGCAGGCGAGTAGCGGCTTGCCCATGCCCTTCTTCACCTCGGCCAGTGCGGT
>JAIFLV010000107.1 GCA_020048895.1 Rhodoferax sp.
CACCGGCAGTTTGCGTGCCACCAGGTCGGCTACGCAGTCCATCAAATTGTGAAACGGGTTGCCTTCAACATTGAATTCGCGCTCCGGCCAGCCCTTGAGCAATTCACCGAGTTCAACCACATCACTGGCGCGAATATGCCGTGCATCGGGTCGCGGGTGCACCGTAATGCCTGCCGCTCCGGCCTGCAGGCACTGCGTGGCGGCACGGGTAACGCTGGGAATGCCCAGATGGCGGGTGTTGCGCACCAGGGCGACCTTGTTGAGGTTCACTGAGAGTTTGGTCATGTGCGTGGGGGCATGCCGGTTCCACTAAAGGGATTGAATGTCGATCATCATCTGTCGCGTGCGCAGCACTTTGACACCGCAATGGTAGTGCAGCAACGCACGCAGCATGGGTTTGAGTTCCGATTGCACGTGCGCGCAGGCCCGCAACGTGGAAGTAAACGGTGCCGCTTCGTGCAACGCGGTCTGTAGCGCCATCCACTGCGCACCCTCTAGAGACGTGCGGTCGTCTTGACCCACACGGCGCAAGCCACCCTCGGGTACGAGGCAATACAGCGCGCTGGCGTCCAATGCACCCAACGTCATGGTTTGCTGGTCCAGCATGGGCAACAGGCCAATCTCGCGCAACAGCAGCAGCTCAAACGTACGCAAGGCCGCCTGCAACACTTCTCCGTGTTCGCTGGCCAGTACGCGCACCACGTTGGCGTAAATGTCGAACAAACCGGGATGCGGATCGTCGCGCGCCAGCAGCGTCAAAAGCAGCTCGTTGAGGTAATAGCCCGACAGCAGCGCGTCGCCCGTGGGCATGACGTGCCCGCCCTGCCACTCGGCACTCTTGAGGCTGCGGATTTCGGTGTCACCGCCAAAAGCGACATGCAGCATCTGCAAGGGCAAAAGGACTGGGCGAAAACTGGAAGTCGGCCTCTTGGCCCCCTTGGCCACCAACGCAATGCGCCCGTGGTGCCGTGTAAACACCTCCAGAATCAGACTCGACTCGCTCCAGTCGTACCGATGCAGCACATACGCCGGCTCATCCGAGATACGCCTGGTCGCCATGAATCGTTGGCGAACTGCAGCCTAAGCCCAGCGAACGCCGCGGAACCGGCTTCGCCGGGCCGCTGGCGTTGCCCCCTGCAAGGGGGGGGGCGAAGCGACACGAAGTGCGCGCAGCCTGGGGGTGAGCCTATTCATACCCAAAGCTGCGCACCCGCGCCTCATCATCAGCCCAGCCTGAGCGAACTTTCACCCAAAGTTCAATGAAAACCTTGGCATCGGCCAGCTTTTCCAGCTCGACGCGTGTCTCCATGCCGATGCGCTTGATGCGCTCCCCTTTGTCACCAATCACCATGGCTTTATGGCCATCACGCTCGACCACAATCGTGGCGGCAATGCGCAGCAGGCGCTTCTGGCCCTTCTTCTGGGGCGGCTCTTCCTCGAACTTGTCAATCACCACCGTGGAGGTGTAGGGCAACTCATCCCCGGTCAGGCGGAACAGTTTTTCGCGCACCAGTTCACTGGCAAGAAATTTCTCGCTGCGGTCGGTAAGTTCATCTTCGGCGTACCACCAAGCCTGCTCGGGCAGGAATTTCTCGCAAATGCCGAGCAAACGCTCAACGTCTTTGGCGCTCTTGGCGGACATGGGCACAAACTCGGCAAAGGCGTGCTTGCCCTGCATGGTTTGCAACCAGGGCGCGATGTCGCCGCGGCGATGCACATTGTCGAGTTTGTTGGCGATCAAAAGAGTTGGGATGTTCTTGCCCAAGAGCGCCAGCACCCGCGCATCGGCCGGAGTGAAGCTGCCAGCCTCCACCACAAAAAGGATCAGGTCCACATCGGCAACCGCACCCTGCACTGTCTTGTTCAACGACTTGTTGAGTGCGTTGGCGTGCAGGGTCTGAAAGCCGGGTGTATCCACAAACACAAACTGGGTTGCCCCGCGGGTGTGCATGCCGGTAATGCGATGGCGCGTGGTCTGCGCCTTACGCGAGGTGATGCTGATTTTTTGGCCGACCAGAGCATTGAGCAAGGTGGACTTGCCCACATTGGGCTTGCCCACAATCGCGACCAGGCCACAGCGCTGGCCATCCGCCAGGACTCCCGGCTGGGCGAGTTTGGGCGTGCTCTTGAGCAACCCCTCCAGCATGCTGTCCAAGTTTTCCTGGGGCTCATTTTGGCCTGCAATGCTTACAGGGTCTGCTGAAGCAGCTATTTTTTTAGGAGTGTTTTTCATGGGGTTCTGGCTTTGATCGTCTGCAACATGGCGGTAGCAGCGGCCTGCTCGCCGGAGCGGCGCGAGCCGCCGATACCGCGCTCGGCCAGGCGCAGCTCCTTGATTTCGCATTCGACGTCAAAGCTCTGTTTGTGCGCCGCGCCCAGGGTGCCGACCACCGTGTACACCGGCAACTTCATCTTGCGACCCTGCAGCCATTCCTGCAGTTCGGTTTTGGGGTCCTTGCCGATGGCTTCCATCTGGGGGTTGATTTCTACCGCCTTGAACAGGCGGTGCACCAGCGCCTGCGCCTTGGCAAAACCACCATCCAGGTAGACCGCTCCAATGACTGCCTCCAGCGTGTCGGCAAGAATCGAAGGGCGCTTCTGACCACCAGAACGCACCTCCCCTTCCCCTAGTCGCATCAACTCCGGCAGGCCAAGCTCTACGGCGAGTTGGTGCAGGGTGTCTTGTTTGACGAGGTTGGCACGCACACGAGACAGGTCACCTTCGGGCAGCGACCCCAGGCGAGCATACAGCAGGTCAGACACCGCCAAATTCAGTACCGAGTCGCCCAGAAACTCCAGCCGCTCGTAATGGTCTGAGGAAAAACTGCGGTGGGTCAGGGCCTGGCCCAGCAGGGCAGCGTTGGAGAATTCATGTTGCAGCCGACGCTGCAACTCCACCAGGCCAGCGGTCACGTTATTTGGAGCGACCGGCGTATTTCAGCGTGAGGAAGGCCGGGCCAAACAAATGAATTTCGCGCTGGTACTCAAAGCTCACCACCACCTTGTCTGCTTCCTTGGTGATGATCAAGTCCTTGCCCGAGATTGACTTGATATCGTCAATGGCAGCAGCTTTATCAAAGGTCATACGGATATCGGCCACTGTGGCAACCTCCGAGGCCGCGGCCTTGTTGATTGCTTTTGTAACCGCCTGGTATTCCAATGCCGTCGGGAACACTTGCGCAGCGACCACTCCGCCCATGGCCAGCACCGACGCGGTAAACACCAGGCCAATAAATGAAATGCCACGTTGGCGAGACTTGCGTTGCACTGTCATGCTGTTTCCCCTATCAATCAAATGACCCGATGCGCTTAAGGCTACCAAAATTCATCCAGACAAAGAAGGCTTTGCCGACGATATTTTTCTCGGGCACGAAACCCCAGAAGCGCGAATCGAGCGAGTTATCGCGATTGTCGCCCATCATGAAGTAGTGCCCTTGCGGCACTTTGCAAGTCACACCTTCCACGGTGTAGCTGCACTGGTCACGTCCGGCAAACTGTTCGGCACCCGGCACGAAGGCAGGGCGTTCGTCGTCGTTGAGCAGCCGGTGCTTCTTGTCGCCGACGGTTTCTTCAAAATGCTTGAAGTACCGCATGTGGTCTTCATCGAAGAACTCCGGCAAGGACGTCGTGGGTACCGGCTGCCCATTGATTGTCAGGCGTTTGTTGAGGTAGGCAACGGTGTCTCCCGGCAACCCAACCACCCGCTTGATGTAGTCGAGACTTGGTTTAGGGGGGTAGCGAAACACCATCACGTCTCCGCGTTGTGGTGCATTGCCTTCGGTGATTTTGGTATTGATCACAGGCAGGCGCAGCCCGTACGTGAACTTGTTGACCAGTATCAGATCCCCCACCAGCAGGGTCGGGACCATGGAGCCCGATGGAATCTTGAAGGGCTCAAACAAGAATGAGCGCAGAAAGAACACCGCAATGATCACGGGGAACAGGCCGGCTGTCCAATCCAGCCACCAGGGCTGGGCCAGCAACTTGGCCCGGGCTTCGGCAATATTTCCATCCATCTGGTTGATGCCCATCTTGACGAGTTCTTCGCGGCGCTTGGCGTCGCTGGCTTCCAGCGCAGCAGCAGCCTGCATGCGCTGCGGCAAAAAGTAGAACCGTTCAGCGAGCCAGTAGATGCCCGTGACCACCGACGCCATGAACAACAATAACGCGAAGTTGCCGTCTATCACACCGAAATACCAGGACCCCGCATACAGCACGAACGAGGCAAGTACGGCAGACGTTATCGCTTGCATCAAATGGTTACTCCCGCCATCGCAAGGCTCTTTATCGCCGGGCTCAATCTTCCACCTGCAAAATAGCGAGGAATGCCTCTTGAGGGACTTCCACCGATCCAATCTGTTTCATGCGTTTCTTGCCTGCTTTTTGTTTCTCAAGGAGTTTTTTCTTGCGCGAAATATCTCCGCCGTAGCACTTGGCCAGAACGTTCTTGCGCAGCGCCTTGATTGTCTCACGGGCGATGATGTTGGCACCGATGGCCGCCTGGATGGCTACGTCGTACATCTGCCGGGAGATGATCTCGCGCATTTTGGCTACCACGGCGCGCCCGCGGTACTGGCTTTGGCTGCGATGCACGATGATGGATAGGGCATCGACGCGCTCGCCGTTGAGCAGGATGTCAACTTTCACCACGTCCGACGCACGGTATTCCTTGAACTCGTAGTCCATGGACGCATAACCACGGCTGACGCTCTTGAGCTTGTCAAAAAAGTCCAGCACGATCTCGCCTAGTGGCATGTCGTAAGTCAGTACCACTTGCCGACCCTTGTAGGCCATATTCATCTGCACGCCACGTTTCTGGTTGGCGAGTGTCATCACCACACCCACATACTCTTGCGGCATGTACAGGTGCACCGTCACGATGGGCTCACGAATTTCCTCCAGTCGACCCTGGTCGGGCATCTTGGACGGGTTCTCGACCATCATCACTTCGCCGTCGGCCTTCATCACCTGGTAGACCACGCTCGGCGCGGTCGTGATCAGGTCCTGGTCAAATTCGCGCTCCAGCCGCTCCTGCACAATTTCCATGTGCAGCAAGCCCAGAAAGCCGCAACGGAACCCAAAGCCCAGCGCTTGCGAAACTTCGGGCTCGTAATGCAGCGAAGCATCGTTGAGTTTGAGCTTTTCCAGCGAGTCGCGCAGTGAGTCGTACTCGCTGGCTTCGGTGGGATACAAACCTGCAAAGACCTGCGGCTGAATCTCCTTGAACCCTGGCAAGGCCTGTGTGGCAGTGAAGGCCGCACCACCGGTACCGGGTTTGATCAAGGTCACCGTGTCGCCCACTTTGGCAGCCTGCAACTCCTTGATGCCAGCGATGATGAAGCCAACCTCACCCGCCTCCAGTGCATCGCGTGGCTGCGTGGCTGGCGTAAAGACCCCCAGGTTGTCGGCGTTGTAGGTGGCTTCGGTGGCCATCATCTTGATGCGGTCTCCTTTGGCCAGACGGCCATCGACGACACGCACGAGCATCACAACCCCGACATAACTGTCAAACCAGCTGTCGATGATCATGGCACGCAACGGTCCTTTGGGGTTGCCCTTGGGTGCTGGAATCCTGGCGACGATGGCCTCCAGAATCTCCTCAATACCCATGCCCGACTTCGCTGAACAGGGAATCGCCTCGGTGGCGTCGATGCCGATCACATCTTCAATTTCGGTACGCGCATTCTCCGGGTCGGCATTGGGCAGGTCCATCTTGTTGAGCACCGGGACCACCTCCACACCGAGGTCGAGTGCGGTGTAACAGTTGGCTACTGTTTGGGCTTCGACTCCCTGTGAAGCATCGACAACCAGCAACGCACCCTCACATGCCGACAGAGAACGACTGACCTCATAAGAGAAGTCCACATGCCCGGGTGTATCGATCAAATTGAGGTTGTAGACCTGCCCATCTTTGGCCGTGTACTTGAGTGCGGCGGTCTGTGCCTTGATGGTTATCCCACGCTCTTTTTCAATATCCATGGAGTCCAGAACCTGTGCCTCCATTTCGCGTGCTTCAAGCCCGCCGCAACGCTGAATCAATCGATCTGCCAGCGTGGATTTGCCGTGATCAATGTGCGCAATGATGGAAAAATTTCTGATGTGATTCATCAACGAAAACGCTTAAGTGCTTGAATTAAAACAGGGGAGGTAAGAAAAAAGGGCGCGTCGTGTAACGACGCGCCCTGAACCAACAATCATTGGCAACTGCGAAGGTTGGAACTTCATTGTAGGCAAAAAGTTGCCGTTGCAAAGGACCAAATTTCGCATTTTTTTGTCGTTGCACGTCAGCAACAATAATTTTATTCACAGTTTATTAACAATGTTGGGGGAGATCGTATGGACAACTTGTGGGCGATCTGTTGATCCGCTGTGGGCTACTTCACGACATTCCATATCGTGGACTTATCCCATGTCGTTATATTCATAACGATCGTCAAAAGTGTGCCATTCTAACCAAATCAAGAAATCAAATGCCACGTTAGCGCTTACATACAAACCAAAACACACTACCGCACGGCGCTGCCGCAGGAAGCATCTTCAAAAAAAAGACCCCAAAAACCAACACTGGCTTGGGGTCATTTTCACAAAAAACGCGTTAGCGGCTGACTTTGATGATCGCGTATTGCGTCCAATCGTCACGTCGGAACAGCACGTTCAACGGCTTACTCTTGTCAAATTTGGCCAGGATTGCGTCAAAATCCTTGACGTTGGTGACCTCATTATTGGCCAGCGCAAGGATCACATCGCCTTCGCGCAATCCGGCACGCGCCGCCGCCTCGGTGGCCGACTCGATGCGCACGCCGCCTTTGATCTTTAACTCCTTGCGCTGCGCCTCAGTCAACTCACTGACCGCCAATCCGAAGGCCTGTGCTGCCGACGATGCTTTGGGCTTTTCATCTTTCGATGATGCCTTGGCGACTGTTTTCTCAGCTTCTATCTCGGCAATCGTAATGGCGAGGTCTTTGGTAGCCCCACGACGAAACACGGTGACAGTGCTCTTGGTGCCCGGCTTGGTGCTACCCACGATACGTGGCAAATCGCTGGACTTTTCAATTGCCTTGCCGTCAAACTTGATGATGATGTCACCCGCCTCGATACCGGCTTTTTCTGCTGGAGCTCCGGATTCGACTCCACGCACCAAAGCGCCGCTGGCTTTGCCCAGACCAATCGATTCCGCCACTTCCTTACTGACCTGGTCGATCTGCACACCGATGCGACCGCGCGATACCCGCCCAGAACTGCGCAGTTGCTCACTGACCCGCACCGCCTCGTCCATGGGGATCGCAAACGAGATGCCCATGAAGCCACCAGAACGGGAGTAGATCTGGCTATTGATGCCAACCACCTCACCGCGCATGTTGATCAGCGGACCACCTGAGTTGCCGGGGTTGATGGCTACATCGGTCTGAATGAAGGGCAGGTACTCACCGGTATCGCGCTGTTTGGCGCTGACAATGCCCGCCGTCACCGTGCTTTCCAGCCCAAATGGAGAGCCGATAGCCATCACCCATTCGCCCACCCTCAACTTGCCGACATCGCCCACTTTGACCGCGGGCAATCCAGTGGCTTCGATCTTGACCACGGCCACATCCGTGCGCTTGTCGGCACCGATGATCTTGGCTTTGAACTCGCGCTTGTCAGTCAGCGTGACCAGAACTTCATCGGCACCGTCCACCACGTGTGCATTGGTCATGATGAAGCCATCTGAGGTCAACACAAACCCGGACCCCACACCGCGAGGCTGCTCCTCCTCCTGCTGTGGGCGGTTCTGTCTGGGAGCCTGGCGCGGATGGCCTGGAATATTGGGGGCAGGAATGCCAAAGCGGCGGAAGAACTCCAAGAACTCGTCTTCGCCTGGCATACCCTGCATGGACCGGGATTTCACTTTTTCCATCGTGCGAATATTCACGACAGACGGCCCCACCTGATCCACCAGATCGGTGAAATCGGGCAAACCGCGAACCTGCGCAACGGCAGGTTGCAGTGGAGCTGTTGCAACAAACGCAGCGCCACTGAGCGCCACAGCCATGCACAGGCTACGTAGTGGTTGGATCACTCGGATGGTCATCGAATACCTTTCGATCAAAAAAATCAGTAGTTGGGGTTGTTTCACTTGCGTTCAAGAGCCGTCGTAAAAGCCATCAGGGTACCCAATGGCACTTCACCCACCACAGTCGCCCACCATTCACCCAAATGGCGCGTGAGGGTATTTGTTGCCCCACCCAAATTGGTGTGGCCTTCACGCACATGGCGGCGCGAATCAAAAGCCTCAATAAAGAGAGAGACCGTGGTGAGCCCATCAGAGAACACCCACTGCATCGGAGCGCCAGTACGCGAACTCCCGGCAGATGCCGCATTCAAACGATGGTAGCAACCCATGGTCTGAAAGCCTTTGACCGGTCGCTGCAATACCCACCCCTGGGACTCCGGGGTGACTTTCTGCAGATCAGGTCGCTCCACACGAAAGCCTCTGGTATCGCCCATCATCTGGTGCAACTTGCCCATGCTCACTGGCGTGTCCAGTTGCAGCTCAGAAAAGGCCGACTGCTCGATAACACGGCCATTCAGATCCAGGGTCTGCAACTGCATGACCAGCCCTGTGCGTCTTTCGTTCCATACGCGGTAGCCAAATCGAAGGTTGTCGTTGGGGACCAATTGCACAACATCGGCGTCGAATCCTGCGATTCGGTCCCCTCCCAATCGCTTCAGTTGATAACTTTCACCGATCGACGATTGCGTTGACTGAATGAAACCGGGGAACTGCCCGAGTGACTCCCGGGTTTCCACGACGGCGACCTTTGACTCGGGGAAAAAAGTTACAACCTGGTCATTGCGCCGAAATGTGGCCCGTGGTTTGCCACTCAAGGACTCAACCCGTTCCACTTGCTGCTGGCCGTCTGCTACATGCCAGATCCTTGCACTGGCCATGGTGCCAGCTGCCGACACGACAAAAGTTCCCGAATAGGAGCGATGCCGCGAGGCCTCGTGTACCCGCATAAGCCAGGCGTGAATACCATCCTCCGCCACCGGCGCGCTCTGCGCCGCTCCATAGCCGTGGGTGGCCCAAAGCAGGCACACCAGCGCGAGAGTGCGCCATCGGTACAGTAACGCGATCACCGGGCTGGCACCTCAAAGGTTGCATTGCGCAAGAACCCGCTGGAACGCTGCAGCGCTGAATGGCCGCCAAGTTGCTGGTGCGCGGCCAGCAAACTGTCGAGTTCGGGGTCACGAATCATGACCGGTGTGCCGGCTTCGGGCTGCATGGCCGGTGGCATTGCAGCCGGCTGGGTTAGCGGGGCAGAGGACAATTGCACTTCAGTTTGCGAGCCCGACTGCTGCCACTGGCCCATCCCCACAACCATCACCAGCGCGCTGCAAGCGAAACCGGCAATCAGTTTCCAGCGTAGCGTCCCGGCGTTGGCGCTGTGTGTCCTTGCCATAGCGTCCAGCGGGGCTTGGACAGCGGGGCTCTGCAACGGTGGGTAGACCGGCTCCTGTGCCAATCGCTGCTCCAACTTTCGGAGAAACTCCAGGTCCTGCCCTACGCTGGCAAGTTCAGCGCTGCGCAAAACATCTCCGACAACATGGTAGGCATGCCACTGGCTGATGCTATTTGCATCAGACACGACAGCTCCCAAAGCTTGCACCAGTTCAATCGGCTCAAGTTCCCCATCAACCATGGCTGACAGGCGCTCATGAGACGGTGAGTCAACATTCTTCATCATCACTCCTTACCAGCGTTTACTGGTCTGCTTATCCAGCAAGGGCTTGATCCGGGCGGAAATGGCCTCCCGTGCGCGAAAAATCCGTGATCGCACCGTACCGATGGGGCAATCCATCGCCACAGAAATCTCCTCGTAACTCAAGCCTTCTATTTCACGCAACACAATGGCTTCCTTCAGTTCATCTGCCAAATCATCCATCGCCGCGTTGACCACTGCCGCCACTTCCTTTGCCGCCAACAGGGTTTCCGGTGTCTCGTCTGTACTTGGTTCGCTTTTTTGCCAGGAAGTTTCATCTTCCTCTTCACTGTTCTGCGAGCCTTGTAGTACCGCTGGTTCCCTTTTAAGTTCCAACAGAGACTTCTTGGCGGTGTTGACGGCAATTCGGTAGAGCCACGTGTAGAACTGTGCATCCCCACGAAACTGGTGCAGAGCACGGTAGGCCCGGATAAATGTTTCCTGGGCAATGTCCTCCACCAGATCAACGTCGCGTACCATCCGTCCAACCAGGCGCTGGATACGCCGCTGATACTTGAGAACGAGCAGTCCATAAGCACGCTGATCTCCGGCCAAAGTGCGCTCCACCAGTGCCAGATCGGTCGCTTGTGCAGTCTGAAGGTTATCCACTGTTATGCCACCACCGCACGCCGCAGCGCACGCCACTGCACATCGGCCGTATTGCGAGCCAGCCACAGCCAGGCTCGCTGCCCGCCAGGACTGGTAACCGTCACCAGCATCAGGCCCTGCAAGTCGATGCGCAGGACCAGGGTGCACGCAGATTCTTCAGCAAACCCGTCCCACTGCCAATGGGTTCCATCCCAGCGCAAGAGTCCCACCGGCGATTGCAACCAACCCGAGAAAGCCATCGCTGAACACAGCACCATGCCAATGCAGATGGCCAGCATTTCCAGCAACGAAAGTGGATGCGTGGCACCAAGAAGCAATAGTGAGAATATGCCACTCGCCCACAGCGCGCCAACCAGCGCGAGGTGCTGGATCGATCGCACCACCCTGTAACTAACCGCCGGGGCACGGTGCATGTTAGGTGGGTCTGACGTCGGTCAGACGCGTTTGAAAACCAGGGTGCCGTTGGTGCCACCAAAACCGAAGTTGTTCTTCACCGCGACGTTTATGCGAATGTCGCGCGCCACATTGGCACAGTAATCCAGATCACACTCCGGGTCCTGATTGAAGATGTTGATCGTCGGTGGGCTTTTCTGGTGGTACAGGGCCAGCACGGTAAAGACCGACTCAACGCCACCCGCACCACCTAACAAATGGCCGGTCATCGACTTCGTGGAATTCACAACCACTTTCTTTGCATGGTCGCCCAACGCCGCCTTGATGGCATTGGTTTCATTCAGGTCACCCAGTGGCGTGGAAGTACCATGGGCGTTGAGGTAGTCTACCTGGTCGGCATTCACGCCCGCATTGCGCATGGCCCCGACCATGGCACGCCTTGGCCCATCCATGTTGGGTGCTGTCATATGCCCCGCATCGGCACTCATACCGAAGCCGGCCAACTCGGCGTAGATGCGTGCACCCCGCGCGACGGCGTGCTCATACTCTTCGAGCACCATTACGCCACCCCCCTCACCCAGCACAAAACCATCGCGGTCCTTGTCCCATGGGCGCGAGGCCGTCGCCGGGTCATCGTTGCGGGTACTCAGCGCGCGCATGGCGGCAAAGCCCCCGATGCCCAGAGCCGAAACTGTGGCTTCAGAGCCGCCAGCCACCATCACGTCGGCATCGCCATATTCGATCATGCGCCCGGCCTGACCTATGCAGTGCAGCCCCGTGGTACAGGCAGTGACGATCGCCAGATTGGGGCCTTTGAAGCCGTAACGCATCGATACATGGCCAGCCGTCATGTTGATGATGGTTGCCGGAACAAAGAACGGAGAGATGCGCCGTGCTCCCCGGTTCAGGTACTCGGTATGCATCGACTCTATCAGCGGCAACCCGCCAATGCCAGAACCGATGACGCAGCCAATGCGTGCGGCCTCCTCTTCACCGAGCGCATCGCCCGTGGGAAGCCCGGCATCTTCGACGGCCTGCACTGCGGCCACAATGCCATAGTGGATAAAACAGTCCATGGCGCGAGCGTCCTTGGAACTGATGTACGTCTCCAGATCCAGCCCGCGAACTTCCCCCGCAATCTTGCAGGCGAATGTGGACGCATCGAACTTGGAAATGGTATCCACTCCCGACTTTCCCGCCAGGATGTTCGCCCAGGCTTGCGCCACCGTATTGCCTACGGGACTAACGCAGCCCAAACCAGTGACAACAACGCGACGACGAGCCATACAGTGCAGTTTTCAGCAATGGGTCAAAGAAGGCCGTGCAACACGGCATTGCAGCCCGACGGGCTACACAGGCGATTCACCCTTGTGGGTTCAAGCTTTTTTGTGCGTTGTCGCGTAATCGATCGCGTTTTGCACCGTGGTGATTTTTTCTGCGTCTTCGTCCGGAATTTCAATTCCAAACTCGTCTTCCAGAGCCATCACCAGTTCCACGGTGTCCAAAGAGTCTGCGCCGAGATCAGCGACAAAAGCCTTCTCGTTGGTTACCTGCGACTCTTCCACGCCAAGTTGCTCGGCAATGATTTTTTTGACGCGTACTTCGATATCACTCATAGCATCCCTCTGAGGGTTGAAAAATTAATCCGTGATTTTACCCACGTTAGAGGGGAGTCCCTAACAAGGCAGCCAAACGGACACATTGGCGGTAATTTCGGTGGTTACATGTACATGCCACCGTTGACATGCAGTTCCTGCCCCGTGACATAACCGGCCTGCGCCGAGGCCAGATAGGCCACAGCATGAGCAATGTCAGAAGGTTTGCCCAGGTGCCCCACTGGTATCTGGCCTAGCAGGGCTTTTTGCTGGTCTTCAGACAGGGCTGCGGTCATATCGGTTTCGATGAATCCCGGGGCAATGCAGTTCACCGTAATGTTGCGCGACCCCAGTTCGCGTGCCAGCGACCGCGTCATGCCAGCAACCCCTGCTTTTGCGGCAGCATAGTTGGCCTGACCCGCGTTGCCGGAGGCGCCCACCACAGAGGTAATGTTGATGATGCGTCCGTAGCGCTGCTTCATCATGGTGCGCATGACAGCCCTGCTCATACGAAAAACGCCCTTGAGGTTGGCATCCATCACAGCGTCCCACTCGCTGTCCTTCATGCGCATGGTCAGGTTGTCGCGGGTAATGCCGGCATTGTTCACCAGAACGTGCAGTCCGCCATACTCCTTCACCACGGCATCCACCAATGCGTCCGCTGCCGCGCCATCGGTCACATCCAGTACCCTGCCCAAGCAGCCCGCAAAACCGGCCAAGGTGCTGCCAATCTTGCTTGCACCTGCATCGGTCGTGGCAGTCCCTACAACAAGCACACCGCGCTGCGCCAACTCCCATGCCACGGCAGCACCAATGCCGCGCGACGCACCGGTCACCAGGGCAATCTGCTGACCTTGAGCTAACTTGTTGTCACTCATGCCAGTTGTCCTTTGATGTCATTCAAACTGACCGGGTCAAATAGGGCCAGACCCATCATTTCTGCATCGATACGTTTGGTCAGCCCCGCCAAAACTTTCCCTGGGCCGCACTCGACCAAAGTGGTCAGCCCGCGTGCTTTGAGCGCCAACACACATTCCACCCAGCGCACCGGGCCAAAGGCCTGACGATAGAGCGCATCTCGAACGCCAGCCGCATCCTGCTCCACCCGCACATCGATATTGTTCACGAGCGGTATTTGCGGCGACGCAAACGCGGTAGATGCCAAATGTTCCCGCAATTTCTCGGCTGCAGGACGCATCAAACTGGAGTGAAATGGCGCGGATACAGGCAATGGCAGCGCGCGCTTGGCGCCATTGGCTTTCAAGGTTTCGCATGCCTTGTCGACAGCCGCCTTGCTGCCCGCGATGACGGTCTGCGCCGGGTCATTGAAGTTGACTGCTTCAACGACTTCGCCGGAATTTGCACCAAACGCCTGCGTCACCTCCTCACAGAGCGCGCGCACACGTTGCGCCTCCATCCCCAAAATCGCCGCCATGGCACCCTGCCCGGCTGGCACGGCCTCTTGCATGGCTTTCGCGCGCAGCCGCACCAGAGGTGCCGCTTGCGCCAAAGTCAGCGCACCGGCCGCAACGAGTGCCGCATATTCGCCAAGAGAATGACCGGCCACCGCAGCCGGCGCGATGCCCACTTCGGACATCCAGACACGGTAAGCAGCCACCCCAGCTACCAGCATGACCGGTTGGGTGTTGGTGGTCTGGGCCAATGCCTCCTTTGGGCCATCGTGAATCAGTTTGGCAACGTCCTCACCTAGCGCCTGGGAAGCTTCCATCAAGGTCTGAACCACAACGGGGTGGTCTCCCCAGCCGTCGAGCATGCCGACCGACTGCGACCCCTGGCCCGGGAAAACAAATGCAAATGGTTTCATATTCAACAAGAAAATAGCTCAGAAAGACCGTCGTTATTGCGTAAGCAGCTACAGATTCAGGAGCACCGCACCCCAGGTAAATCCACCGCCTACACCCTCGAGCAACAAGGTCTGGCCTAGCTTCACTTTACCGGAACGCACGGCAGTATCCAAGGCCAGTGGAATGGACGCTGCGGACGTATTGCCGTGTTGGTCCACAGTCACCACCACTTTGGCCATTGGCACCTTGAGTTTGCGTGCGGTACTTTGGATGATACGGATATTGGCCTGGTGGGGAATCATCCAGTCAATATCGGCTGCAGTGCGGTGTGCTTTGTCCAGAACCGCCAGCGCTGCTTCTTCCAGCACGCCCACCGCAAGTTTGAACACTGCCTGCCCGTCCATTTTGAGCAACGGGTCGCCCAGTATTGCGCCACCAGCGACATGGCCGGGCACGCACAAAATATCCACGTGCTTGCCATCCGCATGCAGATCACTCGACAAGATGCCAGGCGTCGAGGACGCCTCCAGCACCACTGCGCCGGCACCATCGCCAAACAACACACAGGTCGTTCGATCGTCAAAGTCGAGTATGCGTGAGAACACTTCCGCCCCGACCACCAATGCACGTTGGGCAGCACCGGTACGAATCATGGCGTCGGCTATGGTCAAGGCGTAAATGAAGCCACTACAGACCGCTTGCACGTCAAAAGCCGCGCCACCATTGGCACCGAGTTTGTTCTGCAAAATGCACGCTGTTGACGGAAACACCATGTCGGGCGTCGAGGTGGCCACAATGATGAGGTCGATCTCCTTGGCGGTGCGCCCGGCGGACTCCAACGCGCGCTTGCAAGCCTCCACGCCAAGATCACTGCTGAACACACCATCGTCGACAAAGTGACGGGCACGAATGCCAGTGCGATCGACGATCCATTCATCGGATGTTTCCACCCCACGCGCCTGCAACGCGTCCACCATGTCGCTATTGCTCATGCGGCGAGGTGGCAAAAAGCTCCCGGTTCCCGTAATTCGCGAATACTTTTTCATGGCCGAAGTGAATTGGACGTTGGCCCTGCTAGTTCAAGCCCTGTGCCGGCACCAGCAAGGGAGCAGCATGCGTGATGCGGACGCGAACCCGCTCCAGCAAATCATGCCGAGCCGCATCATACGCCCGGTTCAGGGCAAATCCGAACGCCATGGCGTCCGCCGAACCATGACTCTTGAATACCAGACCGCGCAGACCCAACAAGGCCGCCCCGTTGTAACGACGGTGGTCTACCCGATTTTTAAGCGCTGTTAACACTGAGTAAGCAGCAATTGCCGCTATTTTAGTGAAAACATTGCGAGAAAACTCCGCCTTCAAAAAGCCACCAATCATCCCGGCCAGGCCTTCGCTGGTTTTTAATGCAACGTTTCCGACAAACCCATCACACACCACGATGTCTACCGTGCCCTTGAATATGTCGTTGCCTTCGACATTGCCAAAAAAATTGAGATCACCCAATTTAGATGCAGATCGCAACAATTCTCCCGCTTTTTTGATGACTTCGTTACCTTTAATGACTTCTTCACCAATATTGAGTAGCCCCACCGATGGTGTATCAACGTCTTTTAGCACCGACACCAGCGCCGAACCCATCACGGCAAACTGCAGCAGGTGCTCGGCGGAACAGTCCACATTCGCACCCAGATCGAGCACCGTGGTTGCGCCACCGGTGGCATTTGGAATTTGACCAGCGATAGCAGGACGCTCGATGCCTTCGAGGGTTTTCAGGATATAGCGCGATATCGCCATCAACGCCCCCGTATTGCCAGCCGAAACAGCTGCCTGGGCCGCGCCATCCTTGACTTGCTGAATCGCCACGCGCATGGACGAGTCTTTCTTGCGGCGCAACGCAATCTCTAGGGGGTCGTCCATCGTGACGACTTCGCTGGCCGTCACCACGCGCGCCCGCGGATGCGAATACGAGCCCACCTGCTCGGCCAAGCCAACCAGGATCAGGGACGCATTCGGGTGACTGTCAAGAAATTGTGTGCACGCTGGCAGGGTGACCTGGGGACCATGGTCACCTCCCATGCAGTCAACGGCAATAGTAATCATGGAAGAGCAACACCAATAAAGTTGCCGTCAGGTCAACTTGGGAGGCGGAAAAGCAAAAAGCCCGCCGCTACACGCCATGTAGCTTCGGGCTCTGCAATACGAAAACCGGAGGATCAGCCGAATCAGGCTTCGGATTTGCTTTTCAGCACCTTGCGCCCACGATAAAAACCGGTCGGGCTGATGTGGTGGCGCAAGTGCGTTTCACCCGTCGTTGACTCAACGGCGATGCCTGGCACCGTCAGGGCATTGTGCGAACGGTGCATGCCGCGCTTGGAAGGAGATTTCTTATTCTGTTGGACGGCCATGATCCGCTCCTGGGCAAGGGTGTTGCGAAGGCCGCAACACTTGGGGGGTTAGTAAAAACACGTCGCTCATCGAACGCGAAGCCTCAGATTATAACCTAAAGATTGCACTTCAGTGGGGGCCATTGCGCTTGAGCTGCTGCAGCACAGCAAAAGGATTGGGCTTTTCTTCCTCCCCCAGGTCAAAATCGTCGTCTGCAGCCTGCAGTTGGACAGGCACCGGGCACGTGTCATGCATGGGAGCAATGGGCAAGGCCATCAGGAGTTCGTCCTCAATCAGTTCCAGCAGATTGAATGCCCGGCTGATGACCAACACATCCTCTTCGCAGAGTTCGTCCTCCACGGCGGCTTGGTCTTCCGTGGCAACGAATCGAAAGTCACGTGCAAACTCCACTTCGACTTCCGCGGGTCCCAGACAGCGCTGACAGGTCAGCGCCAGCATCGCATGCGCAGTGAGGCGAAGCCACACCTGGTTGGCACCATCACCACCCAACCGCATTTCACCCTGCGCGCAATAATGCACACGGGTTTCAGCTCCAACGCCCTGGGTTTCGGCAATCAGGCGCTCAAAGTGCGCCAGGCGCTCGTCGCCCAACAATTGGCCGCCTGCCTGCGCGAAGGAACTCAAGTGCAGTCGACGGGGATCGTTTTGCGGTTTCATCCGTGCAGTGTAAGAGAATCAACACATGATCCCAAAACCCGAACCGAAACTGATACTGGGCTCCACCTCGGTGTACCGCCGCGAGCTTTTGGAGCGCCTGCGCATTCCCTTCACCGTGGCATCGCCAGATGTGGACGAAACGCCCCGGCCTAGCGAGGCACCAGCGGCGCTGGCGCAGCGCCTGGCTCTGGCCAAGGCCAACGCCGTTGCGCAACGTTTCCCCGACCACGTCGTGATCGGGTCCGACCAGGTGGCTGATCTGGACGGCGAGGCGTTGGGCAAGCCCGGAAACCACGCCAATGCCGTGGCGCAGTTGCGGCGTATGCGCGGGCGAACGGTGGTATTCCAGACTGCAGTGGCCGTAGTCTGCCTGGCGACGGGATATCGCGCCCACTCGTTGGCAGCGGTCAACGTCACGTTTCGCCAAATCACCGACCAGGAGATCGAAAACTACCTTCTGGCAGAAACTCCCTACGACTGCGCCGGCAGCGCGAAAAGCGAAGGCTTGGGCATCACGCTGCTGCAATCCATTGTGAGTGATGACCCTACCGCCTTGATTGGACTGCCCCTGATTCGCACCAGCGAGATGCTGCGCGCCGCTGGCATCGACCTGCTACCCACCTCGCCGTAATGAATAACGCCACGCCAAACGCAACCCCTATGACAGCCAAACGGCCCGGCACACTGTACTTGGTGCCCGCGCCGCTGGATTTTGGTTGCAACACCGCCACGCCACTCACGGATGTCATGCCTGACGGCACCTTGCGCATCGCTGCCACACTGCGACACTGGGTCTGTGAAAATGCCAAGACCACCCGCGCCTACATCAAGCGAATTGGCGAGGTCCACGCCCTGCCGTGCGCCTTGCAGGATATGCAGTTGCAGGAACTGCCCCGCGAAGTCCACAAGAAAGGCGACCATCAGGGCCAATTCGACGCCCGCCACCTGCTGCAGCCAGCGCTGGACGGTGCAGATCTCGGACTGGTCAGCGAAGCCGGAATGCCCGCGGTTGCCGACCCAGGCTCTTCGGTGGTGCGCGCAGCGCACGAACTGGGATTGACGGTGGTGCCACTTGTTGGCCCGGTATCCCTGCTGCTGGCACTCGCTGCCAGTGGCCTCAATGGTCAGAATTTCGCGTTTGTCGGCTACGTTCCCAGCACACCGGCAGAGCGCATCCAACGGCTGCAGGAACTGGAGTCCTTGGCACTGAAGACCGGGCAAACCCAGCTCTTCATCGAAACCCCATACCGCAACACTGCACTGTTGCAGGCTTTGCTACAGACCCTGCAGCACAACACGCGCCTGGCCACCAGCAGCGGCCTGACCCTCGCTGGTGCCCTTTGCCACAGCGACCTGGTGAAACAATGGAAGCACAAGGCCTGGCATCTCGATAACGCCATTCCCACGGTTTTTGCGATCGGCCGCTGATCAAGCAACCGACTTGCAATCAGCGCAAACCAGGCACGGTGCGTGCTGCCCGCACAGCGCCATCACCAATGGCGGCGCCAAAGCGCTTGACCAGACGTTCGGCAACGTTGTCCTTGCGGGTGTAATCGATCAATTCTTCCGCTTTGACCACTTCGCGCGCCACAAAGTCCACGTTACCAAGTTGATCCGCCAGTCCCATGTCAACTGCCTGCTGGCCGGTCCAGAACAAACCGCTAAAGGTCTCTGGTGTTTCCTTGAGCCGATTGCCGCGCCCGCTCTTCACCACGCCAATGAATTGCTGGTGAATTTGGTCGAGCATGGTTTGCGCAAACAGCCGCTGTTTTTCGGTCTGTGGACTGAAGGGATCAAGAAACCCCTTGTTTTCACCAGCCGTCATCAGGCGGCGCTCGACACCGAGTTTTTCCATCAGTCCGGTAAAGCCAAAACCGTCCATCAACACGCCAATGCTGCCCACCACGCTGGCTTTGTCGACATAGATTTTGTCGGCCCCGACGGCGATGTAATAGGCAGCCGAGGCACAGGTTTCCTCGACCACCGCATACACCGGCTTCTGGTGCAGCGCCTTGAGGCGCCGAATCTCATCGTTGATGATGCCCGCCTGCACCGGACTGCCACCCGGCGAATTGATCAGCAGCACCACCGCCTGCGCGCCTTTGTCCTCGAACGCGCTGCGCATGGCGGCAATCACCAGTTCGGCGCTGGCCTCGGCACCCGATGCAATCTCCCCCTCAATTTTGACCATCGCCGTGTGCGGCGCAGTCACATCGGCACTCGTGCCCTTGCGATCCATCCCCACCCAGACCAGTCCGACAAAGAAGAGCAGCCACGCCAACCGAATGCCGTTGCGCCACCGGCGCGCCTGGCGCTGCTCGGTGATGGCCGCCATGGCCAGCGTTTCAAGCGTTTTACGCTCCCATCCAGAGCCGGCCGGATCATCTGAATTTGCTCCTTTTTTAATAGCTGCCTGCGCAGATGCAGCGGGCGTTTTCGGCTGATTTAACGTGAAGTCCTGGGTATCGGAGGTGTTGGGGTCGGTCATTTCAGAACTCGAGTGGTTGCAATTGGGAAGAAGTATGCCAGTGGACCATGCCACCGGCTTCGGTCAGCGCGATCTTGACCAAACCGCCACGGCAAGGTCCCGCTCGGCACTTTCCACTGCTGGGGTCGTACATCGCGCCGTGCGTGGCACACATCAGCCAGTGGCCGGTGCTGTCAAAGAACTGGTTGGGCAGGTAATCCATTTCCATCGGAACGTGGGCACACCGGTTCAGGTAGGCATGCACTTGTCCAGCATATCGGACTGCAAAGCCGCGCTCGTTGCGCCCGCAATAGACGACCTCAAAAGCAACAGCGGCACCGCTGTTGACCAGTTCTTCCGAGCGGCACAGCATGACCGATGGGCCGGTCTGCTGCTTTCCTTCATTCGACCAGGGCTCAGCCACGTTCGAACAACCAGGTCCGCAGTTGCGCTACCGAGTGTGCTACGAAGCGCGGGTGCAGCGATTCAAACGCCTCTGGCTCATGCGCACCGTAGCTCACGCCCACGCTGGCGCATCCGGCATTCAAAGCCATCTGCAAGTCGTGGGTGGTATCGCCAACCATCAGCACACGCTCAGCCTGCACCCCCAACTCGGACATCAGTTCCAGCAGCATCCGTGGATGGGGTTTGCCCGCTGTCTCGTCGGCAGTGCGCGAGCCGTCAAAAACGCCCCGCAACTCGACCGCGTGCAGGGCATCGTCGAGCCCCTTGCGGCTTTTGCCGGTAGCAACGGCCAATAAGTAATTTCGCTCTTTCAGCCCGGCCAACATAGGGAGCACACCATCAAACAGGCTGATGTCGTTTTGGTGCTGCAAGTAATGGTGGCGGTAGCGCGCACCGAGTTCCGGATAGCGCTCGGGTGGAACATCGGGCGCTGCATGGGCCAGCGCCTGCATGAGCCCCAGGCCAATGACATACGAAGCCTGCTGCACCGAGGGTTTCTGGCCCCCAACATCGACCACCGCCGATTGAATGCAGCGTGTGATGATGGCTGTCGAATCAAAAAGCGTCCCGTCCCAGTCAAACGCAATCAGGTCAAACTGGCGGGGGCGGTGGACAACGGCGTTAGGAAGCATGGCGTACAGATGTTGGAATCAGATCGGATTGGCGTGTGCCGTGTTCGGCAGCGGTGCATCGGGCAGTACCGAATGCAAGAAACGGGCAAGCTCTTCGGGTAATGGCGACTGAAACTCCAGTCGCTTTCCGCTCACCGGGTGCCTGCACTGGAATTGCCAGGCGTGCAAAAACATGCGTTTCAGGGCAACGGGTGCGTCGGCGCGCGACAAGATCCTGTTGCAATCGAAGTCGCCGTACTTGTCGTCCCCCGCAATTGGCATGCCTTCGGACGCCAGATGGACACGGATTTGGTGCGTACGCCCAGTCTTGAGCGTCACTTCCAGCAACGAGTAGGTGCGCGTCGCAGCAGGCTGGGTTGAGGCTCGCACCTTGACCAAGGTCAAGGACGGCATGCCATCCGGATCGTCTTTGGCGACCACCTTGACGCGCCGCTCCCCCGCACCCACCGTCCCGATCTTGTCTGGCAACAGGTATTTATGTAATGGCTTGTCCAGCACTCGTTTGTTGGCGGGCCAGGCGCCGAGCACCAGCGCCAGATAGGTCTTGCCGGTTTCGCGCTCGCGAAACTGGTCTTGTAGATTTTTCAGCGCGCTGCGTTTCTTGGCAACCAGCAGAACGCCGCTGGTTTCCCGGTCCAGGCGGTGCACCAGTTCCAGAAAGGTGGCCTGAGGTCGCGCCATGCGCAATTGCTCAATCACGCCAAAACTCACGCCCGAGCCACCGTGCACTGCAACACCTGCGGGCTTGTTGATGGCCAAAAAACAATCATCTTCAAATAGCAGCGGAAAATCTTTGGCGTTGGCCATACTGGAGACTGGATGCGCCATGGCGCTGGTCTTTTCCGCCGCGCGCTCGGACACCCTAACCGGTGGCAGACGCAGGATGTCGCCGAGGTTCAGACGCGTATCAGCCTGGGCCCGACCTTTGTTGACGCGCACTTCACCACTGCGGATGATGCGGTAGACATGGGTCTTGGGTACGCCCTTGAGGTGGCGCATCAGAAAGTTGTCCAGGCGTTGGCCGGCAGCGTTTTCATCAACCGTCACCGATTGGACCTGGGCAAGCGCTTGCGGCGGTTTGACCCCTATAATGTGATTCACTAGCGTTGTGCTGTAAGTGGTTGATTTGTCTGGAGTTTAGTCCACACGCCATAAACAGCCTCGTTGGAAGGTCGAAGCCGCCGGGTTGCAAAGCACGCAGATCACACGCCATATGCTTGTGGAGGCCAGCTAGCAATACGGTCAAGACTACGCATTGAACCCCTGAAACGGAATACCCAAAGCCTGCAGACAACGCTCTGCGGGCGGATTGAAGCGAAATGTTGGTGTTGTTGTGCCTGATGAAATTGTGCCCACGGAGCGTTCTCGCCCCGCTGTTTGGCATGAATCGGCCTGCAACGCTTATTCAACGGGCGCAACCAGCTATTATTTCAGTAGCAAGTTCACAATCGCTCCCACTCGCTCCCCTCCACGTGCCAACGCTTCGACGCCTCGTTTGAGTCGAAGTTCTCCGGCAATTCCACCTCGGTTCACCGCAAAGTCCTGGCTTCAAAGGCTCGTCAAGAGCATGTACTTACTGAAGAAGGATGCACTCCATGAAACGGATGCTTATCAACGCCACGCAGGCTGAAGAACGCCGCCTGGCCATTGTCGACGGACAAAAACTCCTTGACTACGAAATTGAAATCGAAGGGCGCGAGCAGCGCAAGGGAAACATCTACAAGGCCGTGGTCACCCGCGTCGAGCCTTCACTGGAAGCGTGCTTTGTGGATTACGGCGAAGACCGCCACGGCTTCCTGCCGTTCAAGGAAATCTCCCGCATGTACTTCAAGGAAGGCGTGTCGGCGTCGCAAGCACGCATTCAGGACGTGATCAAGGAGGGCCAGGAACTGCTGGTCCAGGTCGAAAAGGAAGAGCGCGGCAACAAGGGCGCGGCGCTGACCACGTTTGTTTCGCTGGCGGGTCGTTACGTCGTCTTGATGCCCAACAACCCACGCGGCGGTGGTGTGAGTCGGCGCATCGAAGGTGAAGACCGCGCTGAACTCAAGGAGAACATGGACCAGTTGGAGTATCCCAACGGTATGTCCATCATCGCCCGCACCGCCGGCATTGGCCGCAGCGCGCCGGAACTGCAATGGGACCTGAACTACCTCCTCAAACTCTGGGCCGCTATCGACGGCGCCGCCAAGGGCGGCAAGGGTGCCTTCCTGATCTACCAGGAATCAAGCCTCGTCATTCGCGCCATCCGTGACTACTTCAACCACGATATCGGTGACATCCTGATCGACACCGACGACGTGTACGAGCAGGCCCAGCAGTTCATGGCCCACGTGATGCCCGAGCACGCAGCGCGTGTAAAGCGCTACCGAGATGATGCCCCGCTGTTTTCCCGTTTCCAGATCGAACACCAGATCGAATCGGCCTATGCCCGTACCGTGCAACTGCCTTCCGGTGGTGCCATCGTCATCGACCACACCGAAGCGCTGGTGTCGGTGGACGTGAACTCGGCCCGCGCCATCAAGGGCGGCGACATCGAAGAGACTGCCACCCGCACTAACCTGGAAGCCGCCGACGAAGTGGCGCGCCAGATGCGCCTGCGCGACCTCGGTGGCCTGATCGTGATCGACTTTATCGACATGGAAGAGTCCCGCAATCGACGCGAAGTGGAAAACCGCCTGCGCGACGCGTTGCGCCAGGATCGTGCCCGTGTGCAGTTCGGCACCATCAGCAAATTCGGCCTGATGGAAATGAGTCGCCAGCGTCTGCGCCCGGCTCTCTCGGAAGGCGCCTCGATTCCCTGCCCGCGTTGTGGCGGCTCCGGCCATATCCGCGACACCGAGTCCAGCGCCCTGCAGATTCTGCGCATCATCCAGGAAGAGTCACTCAAGGACAGTACAGCCTCGGTGCTGTGCCAGGTACCGGTCGATGTGGCGTCTTTCCTGCTCAATGAGAAGCGCTCCGAGATCGCCAAGATCGAACTCAAACAGCGCATCAATGTGCTGCTGGTGCCCAACAAGACGCTGGAAACCCCCAACTACCGTCTGGAGCGCCTCAAACACGATGACCCACGTTTGGACAACATCGACGCCAGCTACAAACTGGCTGATGAGATCGAAGACCCTACCGGTGTCACACGACGCTCGCAGGAGCCTACCAACAAGCAGACACCGCTGATCAAGGGCGTGCTGCCAGACCTACCTGCGCCGCAGGCTGCTCCACGCCCGGTGGCACCCACGGAAAAGCCGGTGACGTCCACCACCGCCAAGCACCCCCACGGCACTCCTGCCGCGCGCCCCGTCGCTGCGCAGGAGACAGGCTTCTTTGCCTGGATCAAGCGTCTATTTGGCGCTGAACCTGCACCTGCAAGCGCCGCTCCAGCGCCTGCGCCAACGGCCAAAACCCAGGAGCCACGCGACGGCCGGGGCCGTGACGGCAATCGCGAAGGTGGCCGCAGTGGCGGACGCACCGGTGAGGGTCGCGGTGAGGGCCGCCCCGACGGACGTGGTCCTCGCGGTGAGGGGCGTAGTGACGGACGAGGCAGCAGAGGTGGCCGCGGTGGACGCGGTGACCGCGGTGACCGCACGGATCGCCCAGGCGCCACGCAGCGCGACAAATTCGACGCCGACGGTAAACCCGTCGCCGTCGATAGCACAGCAGTGGCCACAGGCTCTATGGCTGGTGCGGGCAGCGAGAACCCGCGCAACGAATTACGCCAGGACCGCCCCCCCCGCGGTGACCGGGGCGAGCGCTCCAACCGGGGCCCACGTGGAGGAACCGACCGTACACCGACCGAAGAACGCGTGGACGGAAGCGGCGAAGTCCGTACTGACACCGCCACAGAAACTACAACCGATGGCATTCGGGAAGGGCGCGAGAGCCGTGAAGGTCGCGAAGGTCGGAGTAGGGGCGGCCGTGGACGCCGCGGCGAGCGCACAGCGCGCCCGGATGACAACGGTACGCCCAACCTCACCACCGATGTGCAACAGGTTCCACTGGGTTTTGCCGAAGCGGACGGCGCAGCGGTTGCACAAGCACCGGCAACCCCGCTGGACGGAGCATCGGATGCGGCAGAACGTGGCGAAAACCCCGAAGCTCCGCGGGAAGCACGCTCACGCGACCGCTACGGACGCGAGCGTCGTCCTCGCCAGGATCGCGGCGAACGCAACGAAAACGGCCAAACCCCGGGTTCAGAAGCGCCAGTGATGGCACCCGAAGTGTCGGCGATGGCTCCTGCAAGCGTTGTTGCACCCGTCGCCCCCCAGGCGGAGACGGCCTCGGCGACCACCCACATGCCCAAGGTGATGCCATTTGATTTGCCGGTGGAAAGCTTGCTGTCTGTCGCAGAGCAGTCAGGCTTGCAATGGGTCAATTCAGATGCGCAGCGCGTTGCTGCTGTGCAGGCCGCAATCGCCGCTGAACCCATTGCGGTCCATGTACCCCGCGAGCGTCCGGCACCTGTGGTCGTGGACACCGGGCCCCTGATATTGGTGGAAACGCGCAAGGACTTGCGCACTATGACACTGCCGTTTGAGCAAACGACCAGCGTCTGAGACGCGGCGAGTTAAAACAGATCGACCGCCCCGGTTTTGGGTTCATCCGCAAAAACCCCTTTTCGCACCAGATCGCCGTGGCTGAAAACCTGGTTGCGCCCATGGTGCTGGGCGTAATCCACCGCGTGCTCGCAACGCCCCAGCGTCGTATCAGGTGAGTCGTCCGGTGTCACACGGGTAAAGCCGGCGCAAGCAGTCACTTGCCCCACCTGCGGGAAATTGAATTTTTCCATGTTCGAGCGAAAACGCTCGAACGCGGCCACCACCAGCGCCTCATCCGGGCAGTGCATCAGCACGGCGAACTGGTCGCCGCCCAGCCGGTAAATGCGGTCGTAGGTACGAAAGGTATTGTTCATGATCCGCGCCACCAGCAGCAGAACCTCTTCGGCAATGAGGTGCCCGTTCTTGTCATTGAGGGCACCGAAATTGTCCACACTGACGGTCCCTAACCAATAGTTCGGCGGCACCCGATGGCGCCGCTCCTGACCCGGCGCCACGGGCGCCTGCGGTTCCCGGATGCCGTCCTGCGCGCCTTCGTCGAGCTCCTCCAGGACAGCGCTGTAAAAGGTGTCATCCAGCGCTTTGCGGTTAAGCAGGCCCGTCAACGCATCGCGATCGCTGTAGGCCAACAGGTTGTACATGTTGCGAAACACATGCAGCATCACATCGACGGTGTACTGCTGGTCCGCGCGCAGTGCAGCGCCTGAATGGACTTCCACCACGCCTTCATCTTCATTGCGCGAATCGGCAAACAGTGGCAAGTAGGTAATGCGTGGCCCGTCCTCGCCCGCCCAGGCCACCTCGACCGGTTCACGCTCGACGATGCACTGCAAACGATCTCGGTGGTCATCGAGCAGCCTCAGGGACTCAAAATCAACACGCAGCGGGTCCACCACCTTGCCTCCGCCCCTGGCGTCGAGTGACGCAATTTCCAGCCAGCGCTTGATACCCTCTTCGCTGAGGACGCGCACCATCACCACCCGTTCAATGGGTAGCAGGTCAATCAAGGCCTTCGACAGGGTCAGTTCCAGGTGGTCCCGATCCCGGTGATCGGTCATTTTCAGGAGGTGTTCGATGAGTGTAGGCATCTGGACATAATAGACCTGAAACACCCGTTCGTCACCTTTTCGCGGCCTCCCGATATGCCGCATTGGCGGCCTTTTCATCGCCATGCTGCTCAGCCATCCAGGCCATTGCACGCCACACATCACGCCGCAAGTCTGCGTCCTGCAACAAAGAGAGCGACTGCTTGAGCATCTGCTGCGCCTTGCCCCACAACTGCAGATGCATGCAGGCAATACCGGCGAGGTACTGCAATACCGGGTCGCGCGGTGAGGCAATTTGAGCCGCTTCAATGCGGGTTAACCAAGGCGCATCCGGAGCCGACCCCAACGTGGCAAATCCGGACTCCAGAGCGCGCACCAAGGCAATGCGTTGCTGCACCGAGAGTGCGTCGGGCCGCTTGGTCATCGCCTCCCACACCGGCAGCAACCACAGCCGGGACAGGGTCACATCACCACCATGCGCCAGCAGGCGATTGGCAGCTTCGATGGCCACGTCGGGCAATATCTTTTCGGAAGCGTCCAGCGCGTCCCATGCGCGTTGAATTTGCGCAGGATCATGGGCACCGCGGATCAGTTCAATCGACAACCCGCGCGCAATGCTGGTGCCCGCCAGCTCGGAAAACGCCCGATGCTTGGTCAGCAAACGTGCGGTCTCCAGCGCCAGGCGCGACTTGCCTGCCAACCGCGCCGCCTTAAAACGCAAACGCAGCGCCACCGTACGGCGTGCCGCGCCCTGCGGCAGTTGGTCAAGCCACTGCATCGCTCCGGCGGCATCACGGTCATCAAATGCCCAACGCGCGCCACGCAATAACACACCATCACGGGCATCATGCGCATCGCGGGTGGCTGCATTGTCCAGAGCGTGTTGGTAATGCTGGTCCCGCACCGCGCGGTCCTGCAGGGCATGGGCACTCTCTGCGGCCAGCAGGTGGGCCAGGGTGCGTAGCCGCCCGGCATGCGCCAAGGTGTCACCGCTGCGATGCAGAGCGTCTTCCAGGGCCACCACCAGTTCGGCTGTTTTGCGGGCCCGGACAAACCGGCCCGATACCAGGTGCGACAAGGCGTCGAGCAGGGCACTGACCATGGTGCGTTCCTGTTGCAGGCGTCTCCAGCTACGCGCCTGTGTGGGAATACGCAGCAACGCCGTCAGAGCACGCCACGCCAGATGAAGAACAACAAAGCACAGCCCCAACACCAGCAGAACCAGATTGAGTGAAAGGTCTACCCTATGCGGGTGCCAGTACAGGGTGACCGTGCCATGGTTGTTGCCGGCAAACAGCGCCAGCACGACCGCCACACCAAACAGAGCCATCAGCCACAGCGCGGCCCGCATCGCTAGCGCCCGGACGCGGCCGTGGTCAACGCGGCCAGCGTTTCATCAATGCGTGGCATTTCCAGTGTTTTCATCTGGCTCTGCACCTGCTGCAGCAGATTCGCAGTAGTTTGGGTCTTTCGGGAACCGGTATCGAAATACCGACTCAACATGACGGCAGCAGTGGCCAAATCAGAGCGTGCCGAATCGACCTGACGCGACAACAAACCGAGCCTGGCATTGAGCAGCTTAAGTTTCAGGTTCTCGCGCAAAAAGAACGACTGCTCGGGCGACAGCAACGCTGCCTCGGGCACTTCCACACGGCTGACGCGCACCAGGCCGCGCAACTCATCGCGCACTACCAAACCCATGCGCACCCACCAGGTGGCTACCGACTCGTCGGGTTTGCGTTTGAGTGGCTCACTCCCACGCACGCCAGATACGGCATTGGCCACCGTCAAATCATCGGCCAGCAACACCAGTTCGTCGAGTTTGACCAGCAAGGTGGGCGTGTCGGCCAACACGGTGGCCTTGATGCGCGCCACATCCCGGGCAATGGCACGCTGCAGCGGTGTCAAACGGGGTTGCGCTGCGCGGTTGATACGCAACTCCGCGCTCTTGAGCGCCGCCAGCAGGGGTTCGGCACTGCCCGTCAACTGCGACTGCTGTTGTGCCAGGCGAACCGCGGACTCAATGTCAACCACCAGATTTTCGTCCCGCGAGCGCGACAGGCTCTGCATCAGTTCCTCGAGCTGCGTGCGCTGCAAGGACACTTCTGCCAACCGCGCCTCGGTCACAGCCAATTTGGCCGCGGTCTCCATCGCAACCGCCTGCGCCTGCTTGGACTGCCCGGCGGCCTGGGTGGCCTGCGCGCTGGCTTCGGCGCTCTGTCGGGCGAGTTGTTCCTGAATGTTGCTGAGTTTCTGCCACAACATGCCACTGGTAACCAGACCCAACACGGCAACGACCGCCACCGCCCATTGCAGACCCTGCGCCAAACTGGACGGAGCCGCAATAGTGACCGCTTCAGCCTGCGGCGCAGCGGGAAGGTCGTTCTCGGCGTTCATTGCATGGATTCTATCGACGCCACCAGTGCCGCCGGGGTAGGACGTGACTCGCAAACAACAGAAAAACCGGCTGTTCGCGCAGCCTGGGCGATGCGGGGGTGGGTTGCTACTGCACGCGCCTGACTCCAGTCCTGCTGTGGCAGGGCAACCGCCAGATTGCCGATGGCCTCGGAACTGCTAAACAGCCACACGCTGCCATCCACCACCGCCTGTTGCGCCAAACCACGTTGCGCACCGTCCCACCGGGGTGCGCGGCGCTGGTACGCCACAACAAACTCCGCCACACCCCCCGCATTTAGAACCTGGTTGGCAAACCAGTCGCGTCCAGCGCCAGCGGATCCCTCATCGCCCGCGCCGCCAGCACCGCGAACGACCAATAGGCGAAAACCTGCCCCGACACGGCTCGCAACCACGTGCCACAGCGCTTCGGAGTCAAACTGGGGTGCGTCGCTGCCCGGTGCATCGATCCACAAGGGATCCGCCGCCACGCGCAACAGTGCCGCATGGGTTCCTGGCCCGGTGGCAAATGCTCTTGTTTTGATAGCTGCTTGCGCATTGAATACGGGCGTTTCAGACGGTTTTAATGCAAAAAAGTGGGCGACCGCATTGCCACTGACAAACATGACCGCATCAAAACTGCCAAGTCGCGCCCATGCGCCCTGAACCGGCCCAGCGTCGAATGCAGGCGCCATCTCGATCAGCGGCAGGGCACACGCCTCCAGGCCGGCCTGCCTCAGTTCCTCGACCCATTTGGAAGCTTCAGGCTCGGGTCGCGTCACGATGACCCGCACCACCTTCACCCCGCGATACGAGCCTGTGCCTGCACGCCCTGCTGCAATTGCCGGGCAACCGATTCACCCAGCTGCACCGCCTGCGCGGTTTCTGTCACGTTTGCTACCGCATGGGCAGTCACCAACGGGAGCAAGCCCTCGGGGTCACCCCACGTCGCATCAATGGTCAGCGCATTGCCGGCGAGCGTGGCATGCGCCGCCAACGGCATGGAGCAACTACCTCCCATGACACGGCTGACGGCTCGCTCTGCCGACACCGCCAGCCAGGTCGGCTGGTGGGTTAACGTCGCCAAAACCTCCTGCACCTCGGTGCGGCTTGAGCGTATCTCAATGCCCAGAGCGCCCTGCCCCGCTGCTGGCAACATCTGCCGTGGATCAAAGATGGAGCGAATGCGCTCCTCCAAACCCAGACGCTTCAAGCCAGCGGCCGCCAGCACAATGCCGTCGTACTGTCCGTCGTCGAGCTTCTTGAGGCGCGTATCGAGATTGCCACGCAAGGCTTCAATCTTCAAATCGGGGCGCAGCGCTCTGAGCAACGCCATGCGGCGCAAGCTCGAGGTGCCAACCACTGCACCCTGCGGCAAGTCTTCCAGAGTGGCATAGCGGCTGGAAACCCAGGCGTCGCGCGGGTCTTCTCGCTCCATGACACACGCCAGGCTGAAACCCACGGGTAACTCCATGGGCACATCTTTCAGCGAGTGCACCGCCAGGTCGGCCGCGCCTTCTTCCAGCGCAACTTCCAGTTCCTTGACAAACAAACCCTTGCCACCAACCTTGCTCAGAGAGCGATCCAGAATCTGGTCACCCTTGGTCGTCATGCCCAACAGGGTCACTGTATGGCCCATTTCTTGCAGGATGGATTGAACGTGTTGTGCCTGCCACATGGCAAGCCGACTTTCCCGTGTGGCGATTGTTAAATTGAGCAAAGCTGTCACCTGTGTGTAGTAACCCGTTGGTAAACGAAAACGTGTCTTCGATGCTAGCATGGCCTTGACCGCCATTGCCTCCTTACTTTTGATGCCAAAGCCATGAAAAATGCACCTGAGCCAACCCTGGCGCAACGTACCCGGGCCAATGACAAACCGCTGGTGGAAGACATTCGCCTCTTGGGTCGACTGCTGGGCGACGTCATTCGCGAGCAGGAAGGTCAAAGCGCCTTTGACCTGATCGAAAACATTCGCACGCTGTCGGTGGCGTTTCGCAGGCATGCGGACCACGCGGCAGACCAGTCGTTGAAGAAACTGCTCAAAGGGCTCAGTGGCGACCAGACCGTGAGCGTGATTCGTGCCTTCACCTATTTCAGCCACCTGGCCAATCTGGCCGAAGACCGCCACCACATCCGCCGCCGCGCTGTACACGAACGCGCGGGTGACACCCAGGAGGGCAGCCTGGAGGTGGCGATGTCGCGCCTGCGCTGGGCTGGCATCACGGCCAAGACCATCTCCAACACCTTGTCCCACAGCTATGTATCGCCCGTGCTGACTGCGCACCCGACTGAAGTGCAGCGCAAAAGCATTCTGGACGCCGAGCGCAGCATCGCAAGCCTATTGGTCGAGCGCGATGAAATCAGGCTGCGCGGTGCGGCTTTCGACAGCAAAAAGGACACCCTGACCCCACGCGAGCTTGCCGCCAACGAAGCACAGATGCGCGCGCGCGTGATGCAGCTCTGGCAAACGCGCCTGCTGCGTTACAGCAAGTTGACAGTGGCCGACGAGGTGGAAAACGCCCTGAGTTATTACGAGTCCACCTTTCTCCATGAAATTCCCAAGCTGTATGCCAATCTGGAGCAACTGCTGGGCCAGCAACCGGTGCATAGTTTTTTGCGCATGGGGCAATGGATTGGCGGGGACCGCGACGGCAACCCCAATGTCAGCGCAGAGACACTGGACTATGCACTGCGCCGGCAGGCCGAAGTGGCGCTGCGGCATTACCTGACTGAAGTGCACTATCTTGGCAGTGAATTGTCGGTGTCGGCCATGCTGGTCGACTGCACGCCGGCCATGAAGGCGCTGGCGCAGAGTTCGCCCGACCAGAACGCGCACCGCATGGATGAACCCTATCGCCGCGCACTCACGGGAATTTACGCCCGGCTGGCAGCCACTCTGAAGGAACTGACTGGCACCGAGGCCGCGCGGCACGCCGTGGCGCCGCAGAACGCCTACCGCCTCGCCGCCGACTTTGTTACCGACCTGCGCACCATTGAGGCATCGCTGCAGGCACATCACGGCAGTGCGTTGACGCCGCAACGCCTGCACCCGTTGATCCGTGCGGTCGAAGTATTTGGCTTTCATCTGGCCACGGTCGATCTGCGCCAAAGTTCCGACAAACATGAGGAAGTCGTAGCCGAACTGTTGGCCACGGCGCGCATCGAGATCGACTATTGCGCGCTCGACGAAGCCTCCAAACGCACCGTCCTGCTGCGTCTGCTCAACGATGCCCGTCCCTTGCGTGTACATGTTGGCCAATACTCGGCGCACACCGTGGCAGAGTTGGCGATATTTGAAAAGGCAAAGGTGATGCGGGAGCGGTTCGGAGCCAACGCCATCCGCCACTACATCATCAGCCACACCGAGACCGTGAGCGATCTGCTTGAAGTATTGCTGCTGCAAAAAGAAGTGGGGCTGCTGCAAAAAACGCTCGACGATCAGGCACACCATGATTTGATCGTGGTGCCTCTGTTCGAAACCATTGAAGACTTGCGCAACGCAGCGCCCATCATGCAGGAGTTCTATGCCCTGCCCGGTGTGGCAGCCATGGTGCAGCGCAGTGGTGGCGAACAGGACATCATGCTGGGCTACTCAGACAGCAACAAGGATGGCGGCATCTTCACCAGTAACTGGGAGCTGTACCGCGCTGAGATTGCATTGGTCGAACTGTTTGATGCCCTGGCTGCATCGCATCAGATCAGTCTGCGCATGTTCCATGGCCGTGGTGGCACGGTGGGACGCGGAGGCGGCCCCAGCTACGAGGCCATCCTTGCCCAGCCTCCCGGCACCGTGCGCGGCCAGATCCGCCTCACCGAGCAGGGTGAAGTGATCGGCTCCAAATACGCCAACCCGGAGATTGGCCGACGCAACCTGGAGACGCTGGTCGCCGCCACACTGGAGGCGACCCTGTTGCAACCCACCAAACAAGCCACTTCAGCGTTTCTGGAAGCGGCGCAGGAACTCTCTACATTCAGCATGGAAGCCTACCGGGCGCTGGTGTATGAGACCCCGGGGTTCACCGAGTACTTCTTCGGCTCCACGCCCATCCGCGAAATTGCCGAGCTCAATATCGGCTCGCGCCCAGCCTCACGCAAGGCAAACCAACGCATCGAAGACTTGCGTGCCATCCCCTGGGGGTTCAGCTGGGGCCAGTGCCGCTTGACGCTGCCGGGCTGGTTCGGTTTTGGCTCGGCGGTGCAGGCCTTCATCCACGCGGGCGGTGTGGCCCAGGAAAAGGAACGCACGGCACTGCTGCAAAAAATGGTCCGCCAATGGCCGTTTTTCAAAACATTGCTATCCAACATGGACATGGTGATGGCCAAGAGCGACCTGGCACTGGCGTCACGCTACGCCGAACTGGTGGGCAACGCACGACTGCGCAAGAAGATCTTTTCAGCGATCGAGTCCGAGTGGCACGCCACGGCGAAAGCGTTGTCGCTCATCACCGGTGAAAAGAACCGCCTGGCCAACAACTTCGCCCTGCAGCGCTCCATTCGCCACCGGTTCCCCTACATCGACCCGTTGCACCATTTGCAAGTGGAACTGGTGCGTCGCTACCGCGAAGGGCAAGCCGATGAACGGGTGCAACGCGGCATCCATATTTCCATCAATGGTATTTCTGCCGGTTTGCGCAACACGGGCTAATCTTGAAACGCTTGCTCTATCTCGAAAGTAGTTCCCGCACGGCGGCGAGTTGACGGCGTGACACCGCGATCACTTCATCGAGCCCATTCAGGCGCACGGCCCAGCCGGCTCCCTCATCCGGGTCTATATGGTTCTCCAACGCACGCATGGCAGCGCGCGCCACTAACGCATTGCGATGCACGCGCATGAACTGTTGCGCAAACCGCTCCTCGAGTTCATTCAGTGAGGCGTCCAGAATGTAGCTACGCACTGCGGTGCGCACCGTGACGTACTTCAACTCCGCCTTGAAGTACAGCACCTCGCGCACCGGCACGCGCTCGGTGCGACCCCGGTCCTGGATAACCACCACATCGTCAGCCGCATTCAGCGCAGCGTTGTCGCCGCGTGCCAACAGGTAGCGCTCGGCCTTTTGCAGAGCCACTTGCAGGCGCTCCAGCCGCACCGGTTTGGTCAGATAGTCCACCGCTTCAAGTTCAAAGGCCTGCACTGCGTGTTCGGCGTGTGCGGTGACAAAGATCAGCGCCGGCACCACGGGCAACTCCGAAATGGCCCGGCCCAACGTGATGCCGTCGGCACCCGGCATGTGAATATCCAGCAACGCAACATCTGCGCCCTGGGCTCGCATGGCCTCCATCGCCTGCACCGCATTGCCGGCCTCACCCACCACCACCGCACCGGGTGAACGGCAGTCACCCAGCAGGGTTCGCAAACGCGCGCGCGCAAGGGTTTCGTCGTCGACCAGCAGAACTCGCAATGTTCGTGGTGCAGCCACTGGTGTGTTCATAACGGCACCTCAATGCGCACTTGATAAAGTCCATCCTTGAGCCCACTGCGAAATTGACCCTGCACGTCATGCAGCAACGCAAGACGCTCACGCACATTGCGCTGCGCCAAACCCAGGCCTTGCACACCCTGCCCCGCCGGAACCGTATTGGTCACCTTGATCACCACCACCGAGCTGCGGCATTGCGTGGAAATACGAATATCGGCCCCCGATGGGCTTGGCTCCACACCGTGCACCACCGCGTTTTCAACCAGCGGTTGCAGCAACAGTGGCGGCAGGCGGGCATGGTCCCCGGCCGGGTCCAGGGCCCACTGCACACGCAGGCGCTCGCCAAATCGCACCTGCTCAATCGCCAGGTAACGCTTGGCCAAGGTGATCTCTTCAGCCAGACTGACCGAATCCGCCGGATCCATCAGCACCTGGCGAAACAAGTCACTCAAATCTTCCAGCAGGGCCTCTGCCTTGGCGGGCTCAGCCCGCACCAGTGCAATTGCGCTGTTGAGCGTGTTAAACAAAAAATGCGGACGAATACGCGACTGCAACTCAGCCAACCGCGCGGAGGTGTCTGCCGGCAGTCGCCCCTTGGCGCGCATGACCAGGGCCGCCACCAACACCGCCGACAACAGCGCGCCACTCAAGGCGCTCGCAACCCACGGCGCATTCACCAGCAACCCCGCTACCGCCAGTACACCACAGCCGTACAAACCCGCCACAGCGCCCAACCCCATCGCGAGGCTATATTGCACCGCAGGCAGCCAGCGCGCCAGCAACCGCTTGAGCGCACAGGCGCAGAGCAGCCAGGCCAGCGTGGCGGGCAATGCCCCGCCGGTGACCAAGGCCACACGCTCCACCCAATCCATCCAGCCCGCCGCAGCATAGACCATCATCACTGCCAGCACCAGCTCGACAAACAGCACTGCCCGCAGCACCACCCCCAGCTGGCAAGCGTCAAACACCAGCACGGGTGCCGCTGCCCGCTGGGCCCCCTCGCGGGTCAGCTCCTGGAACGCCGATAATATTTGGGTGTCTTGCATGCATCCGGATTTTGACTCCATTTAACCAACAGCCCCATGTCACACAACCAACTCGATAAAAAGTCCCAGGCATGGTCTGCGCTATTTGCGGAGCCAATGAGCGATCTGGTCAAGCGCTACACCTCCAGCGTTTTCTTTGACAAGCGCCTGTGGCAAGCCGACATTGCGGGCAGCTTGGCGCACGCCGAGATGCTCGCCGCCCAGGGCATCATCAACAACGCCGACCATGCGCAGATCGTGAGTGGCATGGCGCAAATCACCAATGACATCGAGTCGGGCAACTTTGAGTGGAAGCTCGATCTGGAAGACGTGCATCTCAACATCGAGGCCCGCCTGACCCAGCTGGTGGGCGACGCCGGAAAACGCCTGCACACCGGCCGCTCGCGCAATGACCAGGTGGCCACCGATGTGCGCCTGTGGCTGCGCAGCGAAATCGACCTGATTGGCGAACTGCTGGTGGACCTGCAAAAGTCCGAAATCGACCTGATTGGCGAACTGCTGGTGGACCTGCAAAAGTCCCTGCTGGAGGTGGCCGAAAAGAACGTCGATGTCATCCTGCCCGGCTTTACCCATCTGCAGGTGGCGCAACCGGTCAGCTTTGGCCACCACATGCTGGCCTATGTGGAAATGTTCAGCCGCGACGCCGAACGCTTCACCGAAGTGCGTCGCCGCACGAATCGATTGCCCCTGGGTGCCGCGGCCCTGGCCGGCACCAGCTATCCGCTGGACCGCGAACGCGTGGCCCGCACTCTGGGCATGGTGGACGACGACGGCCATCCGCAGGTGTGCCAGAACAGCCTGGACGCGGTGAGCGACCGCGATTTTGCGATTGAGTTCACCGCCGCGGCCGCGCTGTGCATGGTGCACATCAGCCGGATGAGTGAGGAGTTGATTTTGTGGATGAGCCAGAACTTCGGCTTCATCAAAATCGCCGACCGCTTCAC
>JAIFLV010000142.1 GCA_020048895.1 Rhodoferax sp.
ATGAGCACCACCATGGCTTTTGTGCGCATGCTGGGTGGCTTGCTCAAGGACCCCACGCTGGGTCCGCGCGTCGTGCCCATTGTGGCCGATGAGGCGCGTACCTTCGGTATGGCCAATTTGTTCAAGCAGGTTGGCATTTACAGCAGCGTGGGTCAACGCTACGCGCCAGAAGACATCGGATCAGTGCTGAGCTACCGCGAGGCGTTGGATGGTCAGATTCTGGAAGAAGGCATCTCCGAGGCCGGTGCCTTGGCCAGTTGGACGGCAGCGGCCACCAGCTACAGCGTGCACGGCCTGGCGATGTTGCCGTTCTACATCTACTACTCGATGTTCGGCTTTCAGCGCGTGGGCGACGCGATATGGGCAGCAGCGGACCAGCGCGTGCGCGGCTTCCTGCTCGGAGCAACTTCCGGGCGCACCACACTTGGCGGTGAAGGCTTGCAGCATCAGGACGGCACCAGTCATCTGGCTGCCGCCACCATTCCCAACTGTAAAGCTTACGACCCGGCTTTTGCTGGCGAGTTGGCCGTCATCATTGACCACGGCATGCGCGAGATGATGGTAGAGCAAAAAGACGTCTTCTATTACGTCACCATGATGAACGAGAACTACGCCCAGCCCGACTTGCCCGCAGGTGCGGCAGCGGATGTGATCCGTGGTTGCTATCATTTCAAGAGCTACTCACGCATATTCGACGGGGGCCAGGGCACTAAAACACCTGGAAACGTCACCCTGTTGGGCTCCGGGGCGATTCTGACCGAAGTGCTCAAGGCCGCGCAGATATTGGCGGCACAAGGAGTTGATGTGGATGTATTCAGCGTCACCAGCTGGAGTGAACTGGCGCGCGACGCGCAGTCGTGTTGGGCGCGGGTTGCACGTTCGCCCGGCGATGATTCAGAGCCATTCATCGCCCGACAACTGCGCCAGAGCACCGGGCCCATCATTGCCGCCACCGACTATGTGCGTGCAGTGCCGGAGTGTGTTCGCGCCTATCTTCCGCAGGGGCGCAACTACGTCACCCTGGGCACCGACGGTTTTGGCCGCAGCGACACACGGGCTGCGTTGAGAGGATTTTTTGGGGTGGACGCGGCGAGCATTGTTCGGGCAGCCACTGCACAGCTTGTGTTGATTCCAATGGCGCAATGAAGGTTGCCTTTGCGTTGAACGAAATCGGAGCCAGTCTGCTGCCGGTCGTCCATGCGAGCCGAACGGCAGGTTTGGAGTGGGCCGATAACGCAATCGGTCGAGCCAGGGATGCATCGTGACGACGTATATCTGCCGCGGGAAACTGTGAGGATTTGCGCGATGTCGTGCAATCCCAACAACACGTTGCGAGAGTATGTGATACTTTGCTGTCGCGCCTCGAATGCAGGCACCAAGAGATGCCACTAGACTGGCTTTAGATATACAGCGGAGTCGTGCCATTGCCCGGGATTGCAGCAGTTTTTTGTAGCGAGATGCCATGCCACCAGCACGACTTTTAGCGGTCGTCGTTTTGCTTCTGGCGCTCATGGTGCAAACATGGGCCGCGCGCGCTGCCGATCTGGGAAGTCCAAAAGATTCGCTCACCCAGTTCAAGATCGATACTTGGCAGACCGAGCAAGGTTTGCCCTTGAATGCGGTGCAATCGTTGTTCCAAACGCGCGACGGGTACCTGTGGGTCGGCACCGGGGGTGGCCTGGCACGGTTTGACGGTGTTCGTTTCACCACCTTTGATTCTGCACAGGCGCCAGACATGGCCTCCCAGCCGATTTTCGGCATGATGGAGGATGCGCAGGGCAACCTGTGGATCGGTCACAGCAAGGGCGCAGCGCTGTACCGTAATGGCGTGTTTCAGGTCGGCATTTCCCAGGAAGTGACCGCGAGCCGACGCGTCTGGTCGTTTGCCCAGGCGGCCGACGGCGTGATATGGGCGGCGACCGAGAACGGGCTGGTTCGCTGGGAGCAAGGAAGGACCAAGCTGTACCAACAGGCCGATGGGCTGCCGACCAACCGGCTTCGCTCGGTGGCGTTCGACACGCAGGGTGCGCTCTGGATCGGGACCACGGGCGGCGGACTTGTGTCGTTTCGCGATGGCAAGTTTCAGACCTACAACCCCGGCAACGGCTTTCCCCATCTTGAAGTCCGAGCGGTGCTGGCCAATCCGGCCGGCGGCATATGGGCAGCAACTGCCGGAGCCGGACTGGTCCATGTCGACAATGGCAAATTTCACAGGTACACGATAGCCGATGGTCTGCCGACCGATCAGCTGACTTCCCTGGCACTCGACGCGCAAGGCGCCTTGTGGATCGGCACCTGGGGTGAAGGGGTTAGTCGCTGGAGCGGCGGACGCTTTACCTCCGTTTCCACCGGGGGCGGTCTGGCTGGCGGACACATCTGGTCGGTGCAAAGGGACCGTGAGGGCAGTGTCTGGGTGGGAACGTGGGCAGGTGGTCTGAATCGTTTGCGTAATCGCAGCTTTGTGGTGTTTGGCGTACCCGAAGGGCTGTCGCACGACAACACGCGTTCGGTGGTGCATGGAAGAAACGGTGTGACATGGGTGTCGACCGCTGGCGGTGGCCTCAACCGCATTGAGGGCGGCCGAATAACAACTTTGCGCAAACAAGATGGAATGCCCACCGACGAGATGTCGAGCCTGCTGGAAGATCGCGACGGCTCGATCTGGATCGGCACCTACACCGCAGGCGTCGTGCGGCTGCAGCCTGGGGGAAAGATCCAGACGTTTGGGGCTGCCCAGGGTTTGCCGCATGCCGAAGTGCGCGCTTTGTTTCAGGACCGTGCCGGCACCGTCTGGGTCGGTACGCGCGCCGGATTGGCACGATTTGACGGCAACACCTTCAGTGCTGTGCGTGATGTTGGCGCGCCACTGGAAGGCGTGTCGACGATCCTGGAGGACCGCGCCGGCACCCTCTGGGTGGGCACTTCCGGCACGGGACTGTTTCGCCTGCGTGACGGAAAATTCTCCCTCCTGACCAAGGCCGATGGCCTCGTTTCCAACTGGATCATGTCGCTGTACGAAGATGCGGCATCAAGCCTGTGGATCGGTACCAACGGGCAAGGCCTCAGCCGGCTGCGCGATGGCAAGCTGGGTGCGGTGCGACCGCTCGATGGGTTGTGGGATGGCAGTGCCCAAACCTTGCTGGAAGACAGCGCAGGTTTCTTCTGGATGACGTGCAACCGCGGTTTCTTTCGGGTGGCACGTGCTGAGCTCGATGACTTTGTCGAAGGCCGCATCAAAAAGGTCACGTCTACCGGCTTTGGTCCGGGCGACGCATTGCGCAGCACCTCGTTTGCTGGTGGGATGCAACATGCCGGGGCCATTGACGGTCGAGGGCAGCTATGGCTGCCCTCGACCGGCGGACTTCTCATCGTCGACCCCTTGCGGCTACCCGGTTCCGGGCAACCGCCTGCCGTGCATCTGGAAAATGTGATCGTCAACGGGGTGAGTTCGACCGACATCTCACATGTTGAACTTCCGGCTGGGTCGGTTCCTCTGACCATTCGGTTTACCGCCAATACGCTGCTCAATGCAGACCGTGTCCGCTTTCGCTACCAACTCGAAGGCATTACAAACGATTGGGTGGATGCGGGCAAGAACCGGGAAGCGGCTTTTCCCGCCCTGCCGCATGGCAACTACCGTTTTCGAGTTGTGGCATCCATTGATGGGCGGCGCTGGAGTGATGCCCAAACGGCGCTGGCAATCTCGGTGCTGCCCCACTTTTACGAGACCATCTGGTTTGCCGTCTTGGCAGCACTCGGCACCCTGGCAGCCATGGTCGGCCTGGTGCAACTGCGTACGCGCAGCCTGCGCGCCAGGCACGACGAAATGGAACGGCTTGTTGCGCAAAGAACCGAAGAGCTTCGGCTTGCCAATGCACATTTATCGCGCCTTTCGTTTGTGGATGCCTTGACCGGACTGGCCAATCGCAGACGCTTTGATGAAGCGCTGGCGCAGGAGTGGCGCCGAGCGGCCAGGTCGCAGACACCCCTGGCCGTGGTGATGGCCGATATTGATGGGTTCAAGTTGTACAACGATTCGTTGGGGCACCCTGAGGGCGACCGCTGCCTGGCCGCGGTGGCACAGGTTTTTCTGCAGGCGGTGGGTCGGGCCGGCGATCTGGCAGCGCGCTATGGCGGCGAGGAATTCGTGGTGCTGATTCCTGGCGCTGACCATGCGGCTGCAACGCGCTTTGCCCAAGGCTTGCGCGCGGCGTGCGAGGCGCAAGCCATTGCCCACCCCAATTCTCCCGTCGGGCCGGTGGTTACCATCAGTCTGGGTGTGGCGTCGTGCATCCCGGCAGACGACGGACAAGCGGTGGCCCTGGTGGAACAGGCCGACGCAGCCCTCTACCGCGCCAAGCTAGAAGGCCGCAATCGCGTTTGTTGACAGAAATATCAGTGTGTGCCGGTAGTTTGCTCCTGATTTAGGAGCTGTTTACGCATATTCCACGGGTGCTGCAGGCACTTTTCATATAGAAAAAGGGCCGGTTCTCACCGGCCCTCCTGAGTCCTCGAACGAGAGCGATTTACTTCATATCGACGCCGTAAAACGTGTGGCGCCCAAACGGGCTGAGTTTAAAGTCGATCACTTCTTTACGAATCGGCTTGATCTGCACTGCGTGGGCAATGGTGAACCAAGGTGCCTGCTCCTTGAAAATCACCTGCGCTTTTTCGTACAGTTTGGTGCGCTCGGCGGGGTTGCTTTCTACTCGGGCTTTTTGCAAAAGGTCTTCAAAGGGTTTGAAGCACCACTTGGCCATATTGCCACCGCCCGGCTTGGCCGCATCACAGCCCAGCAGGTTGAGGAAGTTGTCCGGGTCACCGTTGTCGCCGGTCCAGCCCAGCATGCCCATCTGGTGCTCGCCCTGCTGCATGCGCTTGCGATACTCGCCCCACTCGAACTGTTTGATCTCGGCCTTCACGCCGACTTTCGCCAGGTCGGCCTGCATCAACTCGGCAATGCGCTTGGCATTCGGGTTATAGGGACGTTGTACTGGCATAGCCCACAGATCGGTGCTGAAGCCGTTGGCGTAACCCGCGGCGGCCAGCAGTTTCTTGGCTTCAGCAGGATTGAACGCGTCATCCTTGACGGCCTTGTTGTAGGACCATTGGGCTGGCGGAATGGGGTTGATGGCCGGAATCCCGGTGCTCAGATACACCGCCGAAACGATGGCCTTCTTGTCGATCGCCATATTGAGCGCCTTGCGCACGCGCACGTCGTCAAATGGCTTCTTCTGGGTGTTGTAGGCCAGATAGCCAACGTTCAGCCCGGGCTGTTCGAGTACGGCAACGTTGGGATCCTTGCGGATGGCCTCGATGTCTGCCGGATTGGGGTAGGGCATGACATGGCATTCACCCTTTTGCAACTTGGCCCAGCGCACCGATGCGTCGGGAGTAATGGCAAAGATCAGGTCATCGATCTTGGCTTTGCCGCCCCAGAAATGGGGGAATGCCTTGTAACGCACCACTGCATCTTTCTGGTACTGCACCAGCATGAAGGGGCCTGTACCTAAGGGCTCCTGGTCCAGCTTCTCCGGCGTGCCTGCCTTGAGCATGGCAATCGCATATTCCTTGGACTGGACACCGGCAAATTCCATCGCCAGATTGGAGAGGAACGGAGCTTCGGGCCGGTTGAGCGCGATCCGCACCGTGTATTCGTCAACCTTGTCGGCAGATTTCAACAACTTGGTCATGCCCATGTCGTTGAAGTAGGTATGGTTGGAACTGGTGACCTTGAAATAGGGATCGTTCTCCTTCCACTGGCGCTCCAGCATGAACAAAAAGTCATCAGCATTGAAGTCACGGGTCGGCGTGAAAAGTTTGTTGGAGTGCCATTTCACGCCCTTGCGCAGGAAGAACGTGTATTCCATCCCATCCTTGGATACGGTCCAACGCTCCGCCAAGCCCGGAACCACCTTGGTGCCGCCGCGTTCAAAGTCCACGATGCGTCCATAAATCTGGCTGTTGGCATCAAACGATGTTCCGGTGGTATTGATGCCCGGGTAAAAATTCTCCGGACTGCCCTCAGAGCAGTACACCAGTGTTTTGGCAGCAGCGGGGGTCAGTGCCATCAGCGCGGGCAGCGCCAAAGCGCACAGCAACGCAGTTTTGTTTGGACGCAGACGGATTGGGGTCATTCATCACTCCTGTGAAATACGGCTGGCGTGCAGCCTGCTGAATATTGGACCCATGCGACATGCCGGGCCACCGAACCCGCATATTACGCGATGGGAGGCGTGCTGCAGAGGCCTGGGCAGTCAGGGTTGCGCCAAACGTGCTGCTTCAAAGCACGACACCTTGCGGCCCATCAAATCCTGCAGCGTCGGCCGCTGCTGGCGGCACTGCTCGGTCGCGTGTGGGCAGCGCGTCGAAAAGACGCAGCCCACCGGTGGATTCAGTGGCGATGGCAATTCGCCTTTCAAAACCGTGCGCTCGCGTTTTGCGCCAGAACCGGCCAGTCCGGGCGTGGATGCCAGCAGTGCTTTTGTGTAGGGGTGCAACGGACGTTCGAAAATGGCGTCCTTCTGCCCTTGTTCGACAGTGTGGCCCAGGTACATCACCAGCACATCGTGGGCAATATGGCGCACCACACCAAGGTCATGCGAAATAAACAGGTAGGCCAGTCCCAGGTCATGCTGCAGATCGGCCAGCAGGTTGAGCACCTGCGCCTGGATGGAGACGTCGAGGGCCGACACGGGTTCGTCCGCCACAACCACCGAGGGATTGAGCATGAGCGCACGGGCAATGGCAATGCGCTGGCGCTGGCCACCCGAAAACATATGCGGGTAACGGTCGTAGTGTTCCGGTCGCAGGCCTACCAATGCAAGCATGGATCGTGCTTTCTCGGCACGCTGCGCAGGCTCCAGTGTGGTATTGATCTCCAGTGGCGCTTCCAGAATCTGGCCAATGCGCTTGCGAGGATTGAGTGACCCATAGGGGTTCTGGAACACCAGTTGCACCTTGTGGCGCAGGGCCATGCGCTCGCGATCTGACGCGGCAACCACATCCACGCCGTCAATCTTGAGAGAGCCCGCAGTGGGCGGCTCGATCAGCGTCACCATGCGTGCCAAAGTCGACTTTCCGCACCCGGACTCACCCACGACAGCCAGCGTCCTGCCCGCGTGCAACGCAAACGAGACGCCACCAACGGCCTGCAGCTGATCGGGCTTGCGCAAGAAACCCTTACTAATGGGGTAGACACGGCGCAAATCTTCGGCGCTGACCACGACCGAGTCTGGCGACGGCTTGGTTGCGGCGCTCATGCAGCAACCTGCGGCGCGCTCGGCACGCGGGTGCTGTCAGCGGTGGGGTAGTGGCAGCGCACGGCACCGTCTTGCCAGGATCGCAGGGCAGGGCGGGTCCTGCATAACGCGGTATTGGCATACGTGCAGCGCGGGCCAAAGAGGCAACCTTCGGGGCGGTCGTACAGCCCGGGCACCATGCCCGGGATGGTGGCCAGGCGCGATTTGCCATCGCTGCGCTCCGGCATGGCGGCCATCAGTGCTTCTGTGTAGGGGTGCTGGGGCGCGCGGAACAGTTGGTCGGCGCTGCGTTTTTCCATGATCTGGCCCGCGTACATGACGGCAACACTTTGCGCCATCTCACTCACCACGCCCATGTTGTGGGTAATTAACACCAGCGCCATGCCGCGTTCTCTTTGCAGGGTGCGTAACAGATCCAGAATCTGCGCCTGAATGGTGACGTCCAGTGCGGTGGTGGGCTCATCCGCAATCAGCAGTTTCGGGTTGCAGGCAATCGCCATGGCAATCATGACGCGCTGGCTCATGCCGCCGGAAAGTTGGTGCGGGTAAATGCCCAGGCGGCTTTCGGGTGCCGGAATGCCTACTTGCTCCAGCAACTCGATGGAGCGTTTGCGTGCAGCGGCTTTGTCCAGCCCCATGTGCAGCTGGAGGGTTTCGGCCAACTGGAAGCCCACCGTGAAGCACGGATTCAGACTGGTGGTCGGATCCTGGAAAATCATGGCCATGTCTTTGCCGGTCAACCGGCGACGTTCGCGCTCCGATAGAGCCAGCAGGTCGTGACCGTCAAAGCGAAGCTTGTCAGCGCGCACACGCCCCGGGTAGGCCACCAGACCCATCAGCGCCATCATGGTGACGCTCTTGCCAGACCCCGACTCACCCACGATACCTACCACCTCACCAGGCTCCAGCGACAGGCTCACGCCTTCGACGGCATGCATTGTGGCGTTATGCGATGGAAAGTCGACCGACAGGTTTTCAATCTCTAGTAATGCCATGGTGTCTTAGCGCTTGAGCTTGGGATCCAACGCATCGCGCAAGCCGTCTCCCAGCAAGTTGAAAGCGAGAACCGTGATGAGTATCGCCAGGCCTGGAAAGGTGACCACCCACCAGGCCCGCAGCACAAATTCACGCGCATCTGCCAGCATGGTGCCCCATTCGGGTAAGGGTGGCTGCGCCCCCAGACCCAGAAAGCCAAGCGCTGCGGCATCCAGAATGGCATTGGATATCCCTAGGGAGGCTTGCACAATCAAGGGTGCCGTGCAGTTGGGAAGCACTTCGCTGAACATGACTCGCCAGTGCCCTGCACCGACCATACGCGCCGCTGTCACGTAGTCTCGCGATACCTCCGAAATCACGGCGGCCCTGGTGATGCGGACATAGTGCGGAAGCATGGTGATGGAGACGGCCAGCATGGCGTTCATCAGACCCGGGCCCAGGATGGCGACGATCACGATCGCCAACAGCAGGCTCGGCAGGGTGAGCAAGATATCCATGAAGCGCATGACCGTGACTTCGAACACGCCACGAAGGTACCCGGCGAGCAGTCCGAGCACCGTACCCACGACAACAGAGATAGCCACAACCGCAATGCCTATGGCTAGCGACAGCCGACCGCCGTGGATCAGGCGTGAGAGGATATCGCGACCGATCGCATCGGTTCCCAGCAGGTGCGCAGAGGAACCTCCGGCCTGCCAGGCCGGTGGCACCAGAAAGACGCTGTTATCGGTCTGCGACGGATGGTAGGGTGCAACGACATCGGCCAGCAGCGCCAGGGCAAGTACGATCACGACGACAATCAACCCGGCCATGGCACCCTTGTTGGCACTGAAGTAGCGCCAAAAATCCCGCAACGGGTGCAAGGGTGCCGTTTGCGTAGCCGGGTCGCTCGAGGTCATGGTGCTCATTTCTGGTGCCTGATGCGGGGGTTGATGATGCCGTAAGTGACATCGACGAGCAGGTTGACTGCCATCACCACGATGCCTAACAGCAGCATGCCGCCCTGCAAAACCGGGTAGTCCCTGCGGGCGATGGCTTCAATGAGCCATTTGCCGACACCCGGCCAGGAAAATATGGTCTCGGTCAGGATGGCGCCGGTGAAGAGTACCCCGACCTGCAGGCCGATGACCGTGATGACCGGGATCAGCGCGTTGCGCAAAGCGTGCACCGAAACCACACGCAAGGCGGAAAGCCCCTTGGCGCGGGCGGTACGGATGTAATCTTCGCCCAGAACTTCCAGCATGGCCGAGCGGGTCATGCGGGCAATGACTGCCAGGGGCCGTGTACCCAGCACAATCGTTGGGAGTATCAGGTGAGCGCCGGCTGACAGGAACGCATCGCGATCGCCCGCCAGCAGGGTATCGATCAGCAGAAATCCCGTGACAGGCTCAATAAAGTACTGCACCGCGATGCGTCCGGAGACAGGTGTCAGATCGAGCTGCACCGAGAATAGCAGGATAAGCAGCAAGCCCCACCAGAAAATCGGCATGGAAAATCCGGTGAGGGAGATTCCCATCACGCCGTGGTCGAGGATGGAATTGCGCTTTACGGCAGCCAGGATCCCCGCGGGGATTCCGATTACGAGTGCAAAGATGATGGCAAATAGCGCAAGCTCGATGGTTGCGGGAAAAAGGGCAGTGAATTCCGACAGCACCGAAGTCTGGGTGATGATCGATTTACCAAGGTCGCCCTGCAATACGCGCCAGATGTAGATCCCGTACTGGACCATGATGGGCCGATCCAGCCCATAGGCCTTGAGCAGCTCAGCATGCCGCTCCGGATCAATGCCTCGCTCGCCGGCCAGCGTCTCGATCGGGTCACCGGGCACCAGGCGAATCAGGAAGAACGCCAGCAGGGTCATGCCGAAAAAGGTCGGAATGATCAGGCTCAGACGCGTGAAGATAAATCGCAGCATGGGAGGGTCTGGAAAAAAAAGGCCGGATGAACCGGCCTTTCATGGGACACCGAAAGTCGGATTACTTCAGGTGCTTGCCGATCAGGCCAGCCATTTCAAACATCGACACTTGCATCTTGCCAAAAATTTCTTTCAGCTTCGCATCAGCGTTGATCATGCGTTTGTTGACCGCGTCTTGCAGTTTGTTCTTCTTGATGTAAGCCCACAGCTTGCTGACCACTTCCGTGCGTGGCAGGGGAGCTGCACCCACCACTGCGGCGAGCGCAGCGCTGGGAGTCAAGGCCTTCATGAATGCTGCATTGACAGTGCGCTTCTTGGCCGGAGCCTTCTTCGCGGGTGCCTTCTTCGCTGCCACTACTTTCTTGGCAGGAGCGGCTTTCTTTGCGGGAGCGGCGGCCTTCTTGGCGGGCGCCTTCTTCGCTGCCACTACTTTTTTAGCGGGAGCAGCTTTCTTTGCGGGAGCGGCTTTTTTTGCCGGTGCTTTTTTTGCAGTTGCCATGATTGATTGTCCTTCTAGAAGTTGATTAATCACCAGCAGAGATCTGCACCTTCGCTGGTAATGCGGATGCTACTGGAGAAAAAGCCCGTTTCCAAGGGGAAATATGCCTTTTTCACTCGAGGATGTTGTTTTTTCCAATGGAAAATAGCTGCATTGTCAAAAATGGAGTGTTTCAACATGCAAAAGCAGTTCGCAACCTGTGACCTGTGCGACGCCCACAAGAGCGACACCAGCGGCGATTTTCGCGTCTTGCCACCGGTATTCAAGGACTTTGGTGGTGTGCAGAAATTCTTTGGTCCGGTCGTCACCGTCAAGTGTTTTGAAGACAACAGCCTGGTCAAGGCCGCGGTGGACTCGGTTGGTTTTGAAGAGGTTGACGGTACGCGCGTGGGCAAGGTGCTGGTGGTGGATGGTGGCGGCTCTTTGCGACGTGCACTGGTGGGCGGCAATCTGGGCGCTGCCGCAGCCCGTAACGGCTGGGCCGGTGTGGTGGTGGATGGTTGCGTGCGTGACACGGCCGAGCTGGCAACACAGGCAGTGGGGATCCGCGCGTTGGCGGCCATGCCGTTGCCTACCGACAAGCGTGGTGAAGGCCAGAGCAACGTGGCAGTGCAGATTCAGGGCGTCTGGGTGCGCCCCGGCGACTGGTTGTACGCTGACGAAGATGGGATGGTGGTCGCCGCTAAGGCGCTGTTGTAGGCGCTTGTCTGCGGGGTGGCAGTGTGGCAAGCACGACGCCGAGCAGGGCGATTCCAAAAGCCACCATTTGCATCCCGGAGAGGCTTTCTCCAAGAACAACAACGCCGACCGTGGCGGCGGAAATCGGCAGCATCACCGTGAAGACTCCCGCACGGGCGGCAGGTACAGTTTTAAGCCCCGTCATCCACAGCCAAACGGTCCAGACACTGGCCGCCAGCGCGTAGAAGACCAGCAACAGCCAGATCGGCATCGATACCGCCGAGAAGTCAAATCGCATGGCGGCATAAATTCCGAAGGGCGTCATCAGCAGAAATCCCCACAGATTGATAAGGGCGGTAATGCGCTTGGGGGTGAGCGTGCCAGTCAGCTTCTTGCCGATCACAGCGTAACTGGCCTCGCACACCACCGAGGCAAACACCAGCAGGTTGCCCAGCCACGCCTGGCTATGCATCATAGTGGCCTCTGACGCTTGTGTAGTATGCGTGGACAGCTCACCTTTTGATAGCGAAAGCAAACCGATGCCGAGCGCACCACAGCCGACCGACGCCCACACCCGCAGACCAATCTGTTCCTTAAGAAAGACCCAGCTCAATAGGGCCACCACGGCCGGAATCGACGCCATGATGACACCGGCCGATACCGCATCGGTCAAGCTGACGCCGTACAGCATGCAAATCGTGAACAGAAAATTGCCGAGGAAGGACTCCAGAAATAGCAGTTGCTTGGTGCTGCGCGGCATCGGCGGCTCGTGCGCGGGTCGTCTGAGCCAGTGCGCCATGGCTATGCCGCCAATGCCAAAGCGCAACCATGCGAGCAGAAACACAGGCAGTGCTGCGACCAGCGGCTTGGACAGAGCGACGTAGCTGCCCACCAGCGACATACTCATCGCCAGAAAGAAATAGGCCAACAGTCGGTTTGGTGAAGGGTGCACGAGAAATTCGGGGCTTGTTGGCAGCGTTTGCGGGTGCTCCAATCATGCCAGCATGGCCATGCGTACTGGCAAGCAAGACAGTGGCTTTGCCGCATGCGACGCAATTGGACCCAATGCACCGTGCTGGAATCGGGTACCTTTGGAGGTCTTAGCAGAAGGAACTCGGTATGGCGATCGGAGAATTTGCGTATGCCAGCAACAGCGGCCGCTTTTTGGCGGCACCTGTGTTGGAGTCACACCCTTTTGCGGTGGTGGGGGTGCCATTCGATGGTGCGGTGACCAACCGGCCCGGCGCGCGCTTTGCGCCCCAGGAAGTGCGCCGTGCTTCGCTCATGTTGTGCGACGGACTGCATCCGCAGTTCGAAGTCAGCCCGTTGGGGAGGCTCGGCGATGGGGGCGATATGCGGCTGCCCAATGCTTCACCCTTAGAGACGGTTCGCGCGGCCATCGAGGCGCAGGCCAAAGCGCTCATGGCAAAGCATCACTGCGTTTTCATTGGTGGTGACCATTCCGTCACCTTGCCCTTGCTGCGTGCGGCCAGGGCGCGCCATGGAACACTGGCGCTGATTCACTTTGATGCCCATTGCGACACCTGGCAGGACCACTTTGGTGAGCCGTCCGGTCACGGAACCTGGACGTATGAGGCGATGCAGGAAGGGCTGGTCGATCCCGCGAAAACGGTACAAATTGGTTTGCGCTCCAGCGGCGAGCGCGCCACGCGCGAGTACGTGAAAGATCAGGGCGGAGCCATCTACACCGCCCGTGCTCTGCGCGGCAAGGATGGAGCGGCATTACAGGACATGGTTGCCGAGATTGTCGAGCGCATCGGCACGACACCCTGCTACCTGACGCTGGACATTGATTGCCTCGATCCCGCCTTTGCACCTGGCACCGGGACACCTGAGCCAGGCGGCATGACCAGCTCGCAGGTTCTGACGTTTCTGGAAGAGCTCTCCACGCTGAATTGCATTGGCATGGACTGTGTGGAGGTGGCGCCCGCGTACGACCATGCCGAGCTGACCAGCAATGCCGCGGCGACCTTCATCTGGACTTACCTGTGCGGACAAATCGCCAGGTTGGCGCGTTGAGACCCTTGCGAGATCCTGACCATGTTGCTTGAATCCGATAC
>JAIFLV010000140.1 GCA_020048895.1 Rhodoferax sp.
TTCACCGCCGAACGCAATGGCCACCCCATTGCTACCAGTTTAATAGCGCTTGACGCTCATTCCACGGGCGCTAGCCGGCAAAACGCCTCGGGAGACTGGGCGGCAGTGTGTTCTGCGCAGGTCAAGGAGGAGCCCGCACAGCGGGCGGGGGACACCGAGCAGAACACGCTGCCGCCCAGTCTCCAGCCAGCGAAGGTCGCCTATGGCCGCTACTGGGGTGCGCTGGAGCGCGTCGACTGCCTGCACTTCGAAGCTTGCTATTACCAGCCGCTGCAATGGTGCATCGCGCACGGCTACCACCGATTTGAGGGCGGCGCTCAGGGCGAACACAAGATGGCGCGGGCCCTGCTTCCTGTGCGAACCACCAGCGCCCACTGGCTGGCGCATCCGTCATTCGCAGATGCCGTTGCGCGATTTCTGCAACGTGAAGAACAGGGCGTCAGCAATTATCTGGAAGACTTGTCACAACGCAATCCGTTCCGAAACGACATCTGACGGTCTCTAACCCTGCGCCATGCCCATTTCGGCGTTGCTCAGCAGGGCATCCATGTCCATCACGATGAGCATGCGCTCGTTCAGATCGGCCAGACCCAGAATGAACCGCGCGTCGATGGCCGATTCAAATTGCGGCGCTGGTCGCACCACCTTCGTATCGAGCGACACCACGTCGGACACACCATCGACCACCGCTCCAATGACCGAGCCACGAATATTCAGAATGATGACCACCGTGAAGTCGTCGTATTCGGCAGTGGGCATATTGAGCTTGAGCCGCAAATCAACGATCGGAACGATCACACCGCGCAGGTTGATGACACCTTTGATGAAAGAAGGCGAATTCACCATATGCACGGGTTGCTCATAGGAGCGAATCTCCTGCACCCGCAAGATGTCAATTGCGTATTCTTCGGTGCCCAATCGCAGCGTCAAATACTCTCCGGTTGCAACCCGGGTGTTGGCGGACTGGGATACCCCTGATGTCGCCAGTGTTTGAGTTGGAGTTTTGTCCATGGCACTAATCCTTGAATGCGAAGGCGCATCCCCTCGGAACGCCCGCATCCATCATACAGGCCCGAAAAGGGCACAACCCCTTCCTCAGGCGCGCTAGTCAGGGGTGCAGCTTGTTGTACGCCGCGATACCGTCCAGGATTTCCTTGTGGGCCGCCTCAGGGCCTTCCCACCCCAGAATTTTCACCCATTTTCCGTCTTCGAGGTCTTTGTAGTGTTCGAAGAAATGCGCGATGGTTTTCAGACGAATCGGGCTCAGGTCTTCGGGCTTGGTCCAGCGCGTGTAAAGGGACAGAATTTTCTCGATGGGAACGGCCAATACCTTGCCATCCATGCCAGCCTCGTCTTCCATCTTCAGGATACCAATGGCTCGGCATGGCACCACCACACCAGGAATCAGCGGCACCGGCGTGACCACCAGCACATCAACGGGGTCGCCATCGCCAGAAATTGTCTTGGGTACGTAGCCATAGTTGGTGGGGTAATGCATGGCCGTGCTCATGAAGCGATCCACAAAAATCGCACCGGTGGCCTTATCCACTTCGTACTTGACCGGGTCCGCGTTCATCGGAATTTCGATGATCACGTTAAACGCGTGGGGAACATTGCTGCCGGGGGTGACGTTGTCGAGGGACATAAGAACTCTCTTTTTTGCTAGCCAGAAAAAGGGTGACAGATCAGGATTAACCCCTAATTTGCTGACACAGATCATACAAACCGGCCAGATATCGCTACTTTTCAAGTTAAAGTCCGGCGGTTGGCCAATCGGCTCCACTGCACTTTGCTGCGCCGGAGATCCGAGGAAGCAATGCACCTGGGGCAGACGCTGGCGTTGGCCCCTCCAAGGCGAAACAACACTCTAGGAGATTTTTATGACGGGCAACTCAGCGCTCATTCTGGCGCTTGTTTGCGGGTTTATTGCCGTGGCATACGGTTTTTGGGCACGCAGCTGGATTCTTTCTCAGGACGCAGGCAACGCGCGAATGCAAGAAATTGCAGCCGCCATTCAAACGGGCGCTGCCGCCTATCTTTCACGCCAATACAAGACCATCGCGATGGTCGGCGTAGTGCTGGCGGTATTGATCGGCGTCTTTCTGGACACGATGAGTGCGGTTGGCTTTGTCGTCGGCGCCGTCTTGTCCGGCGCTTGTGGCTTTATCGGCATGAATGTGTCGGTGCGTGCCAACGTGCGAACCGCACAGGCTGCGACCAGGGGCATCGGCCCGGCGCTGGACGTGGCCTTCCGCGGTGGTGCCATTACCGGCATGCTGGTGGTTGGCCTGGGCCTCCTGGGTGTGACAGGGTTTTACTGGTTCCTGACCATGGGCGGCGTGCCAGCGGACGGCAAGGCGTTTGCCCAAATGCTGAACCCACTGATCGGGTTTGCGTTTGGCTCGTCGCTGATTTCCATCTTCGCCCGGCTGGGCGGCGGCATTTTCACCAAAGGTGCGGACGTCGGTGCCGACCTGGTGGGTAAGGTCGAAGCGGGTATTCCGGAGGATGACCCGCGCAACCCGGCGGTCATTGCCGACAATGTGGGCGACAACGTCGGTGACTGCGCTGGCATGGCGGCAGACCTGTTTGAGACCTACGCGGTGACATTGATCGCCACTATGGTTTTAGGAGCGCTTCTCGCAGGTTCTGCGGGCGCTACAGCCGTTTTGTATCCTCTGGTTTTGGGGGCGGTATCGATTGTTGCCTCCATCATCGGCTGCTTTTTTGTGAAAGCATCCCCGGGCATGAAGAACGTGATGCCCGCCCTCTACAAGGGTCTGGCCATTGCCGGGGGACTGTCACTCATCGCTTTTTACTTCGTAACCCAAAACCTGTTCCCCACGGCTATCACGCTGACCGACGGTAAAGTGGTGGGTGCTGGCGCGCTGTTCGCTTCCTGTGCGGTGGGTCTCATCCTGACCGGTGCGCTGGTCTGGATTACCGAGTACTACACTGGCACCCAATACGCGCCCGTGCGCCACATCGCCCAGGCCTCCACCACCGGCCATGGCACCAACATCATTGCCGGTCTGGGTGTTTCGATGCGCTCCACCGCCTGGCCTGTGATGTTTGTCTGTGCCGCAATCTACACCGCCTTTTCACTTGGCGGCCTGTACGGCATTGCCGTGGCTGCAACCTCGATGCTGAGCATGGCTGGTATCGTGGTGGCGCTGGACGCCTACGGCCCCATCACAGACAACGCCGGCGGCATTGCCGAAATGTCCGAACTGCCCGCCAGTGTGCGTGACATTACCGACCCGCTGGATGCGGTGGGCAACACGACGAAGGCCGTCACCAAGGGCTACGCCATTGGCTCAGCGGGTCTTGCAGCATTGGTGCTGTTTGCCGACTACACCCACAAGCTCGAAGGCTATGGCAAACATGTCACGTTCGATCTGAGCGACCCGATGGTCATCATCGGATTGTTCATTGGCGGGCTGATCCCCTACCTTTTCGGTGCCATGGCCATGGAAGCGGTTGGCCGCGCTGCCGGTTCGGTCGTGGTGGAAGTGCGCCGCCAGTTCAAGGAGATCAAGGGCATCATGGACGGTACCGGCAAGCCCGAGTACGACACTGCGGTCGACATGCTGACCACCGCGGCCATCAAGGAAATGATGATCCCCAGCCTGCTGCCAGTGGTAGCACCGATTGTGGTCGGTCTCTTGCTCGGCCCGGCGGCCCTGGGCGGACTGCTGATGGGCACCATCGTGACCGGTCTGTTTGTGGCCATCTCCATGTGCACCGGTGGCGGTGCCTGGGACAATGCCAAAAAGTACATTGAAGACGGCAACTTTGGCGGCAAAGGCTCTGAGACCCACAAGGCAGCCGTCACTGGCGACACCGTGGGTGACCCCTACAAGGACACCGCCGGCCCCGCAGTGAACCCGCTGATCAAGATCATCAACATCGTGGCCTTGCTGATCGTGCCACTGATGATGAAGATCCACGGCGGCTAAATTCATCGCCTTGCCAAAATGCCCGCTACTTTGCGGGCATTTTTTTGACTTTTTTGCGCTACCATGGGTCGAAGTCCGACAATCCCCGTTTTGTAAAGTCTCAGATTGTGAAAATTCTCGTCGTTGACGACCATGCGCTGGTTCGCGAGGGCCTGCGACAGGTGCTGCAGGGATTGCAGGAGCAGGTCGATGTGCTGCAGGCAGCCAATTGCGGGCTGGCCTTTGACGTTGCACTGCAGAACCCCGACCTTGATTTGGTCCTGCTGGACTACCATTTGCCCGACATGACTGGCCTGGAAGCGCTGCGTATTCTGGGGCTCAGACACCCGGAATTGCCGGTACTCATATTGTCTGCGTCTGCCGATGTCTCGATGATGCGGCAGGTACTGCAAGCGGGTGCCAGTGGCTTTGTCACCAAGTCCAGCCTGAGTGATGAACTGCTTTTTGCGGTGAACCAAGTCATGTTGGGCGAGGTGTACCTCCCCATGGAATTGCGGCAGGCCGATGGCAGCGAGGCCGGTTCGGATGCCAGCAAACTGACGCAACGTCAGGAACTCGTGTTGCGCGAGTTGCTCGATGGGCGCTCCAACCGTGAAATCAGCAACACACTGAACATATCGGACGAAACCGTGAAGACGCATGTGGCGTCAATTCTTCGGCACTTTGACGTGCAAAACCGCACCCAGGCAGTGGCGGCGGCGGCCCGGTTTGGCTACCGCAGCACATCGTCAAACTCCTGACTCAGGAAACTGTCGGCGCATTGCTGGCAGCAGCCAGCCGACGCAGCAGACTGCGCAACTTGGCCGGTCGTACCGGCTTGTGCAGCAGTGTCAGGCCGGTGCTCTGTGCCGCATGCATGAGTGTTGCATCGGTATCACCACTCATCAGGCAGGCAGGCAAATTCTCCCCCAGGGTTTCACGCAGCAATGCAATGGCCTGCAAGCCGTTGACTCCCTCGCCGAGCCGGTAGTCGCTCACCACGACCGTGGGCACTATCCCCAGGCGCACCATTTCCATGGCCGCAGCGCCATGGGCGGCGGCGGCCACTCTACAGCCCCAGGATTCGAGCAGCTCAGACACACTCGTGCGGGCCGACGCGTCATCCTCAATCAACAGCACACACACCCCCGCAAGATCGGATGCAACGGTGGGTTCCGGCGCAAGCTCGTCTATTGCTCCAGCAGGTACGGCGGGCACCCGCAGGGTAAAGCGGGTGCCACACCCGGGTTCGGACTGCAAACCCACCTCCACCCCCAACAGTTGCGCACTGCGCTCGACGATGTTCAGGCCCAGTCCCAACCCCTGGTTGCGATCCCGACCTCGGTTGCCAACCTGATAAAACTCTTTATAGATTTCGAGCTGATCTTGCGCAGAAATGCCAATGCCACTGTCCCACACCTCGATACGCACATGGGTGTCTTGCGATGTGGGCCGGCAGGCGACCAATACGGTGCCTTGGGCCGTGTAATTGATCGCGTTTTGCACCAGATTCATCACCATGCGCTGCAGCAAGGCCGCATCGGTGGATGCCCACAGCAAGGTTGGCCGAATTCGCAGGCGCAAGCCCTTGGCTGCCGCCATGGAGCTCAGCGTGGGCGCCAGCTTGTCAAAGAGGACCTGCACTGCAAATTGGGTCGGATGCACCGGTACGACGCCCGCATCCAGCCGCGAAATATCCAGCAGGCTATCGAGCAAATCCTGCATCGCATGGGCTGACGCCTCCAGGTTCCCCACCAGCTTGCGCGTCGGTTCATCCAGCGGCAACTGACCCAGCCGCGCAATGAACATCCCCAGCGCATGGGTGGGTTGGCGCAAGTCGTGGCTGGCCGCTGCAAGAAAGCGCGACTTGGCCAGGGTGGCTGCTTCGGCCTCTTCTTTACGGGCACTGATTTCCGTGGTCGCTTCACGCACACGCTGTTCCAGCTCGTCGCGCCCCCATTCCAGGCGCATGGCCATGCGGTTGAGCCCGGTTTGCAACTCGTACATCGGGTCATCGGGCTGCTCCGCAATACGTGAAGAAAAGTCACCGCGCCCGATGCGTTCCATCATTCGCGAGACCCGCAAAATCGGACTCACAACACCTTCACCCAGGCGTGCAGCCAGGAGCCCGCCCAGGATCAAGCCTGCCAACCCCACTCCCACCGCCAAAAAGAACATTTCACGTTGTCGACGGGCGAGGCCTTCGCGTGCCAACTGCACTACGGCATAGCCCAACAGCGGCTTATCCACCTCAACATAGGTGTAGGGCTCGGAATACAAGTCATCGAGCGCAATTTGACGCGTTGCAATGGCACCATAAAACGTATCGACCCCGCCGATCCGTGGCGCGTTCAGCAATGCGAGACTCACCACTTCCTGGTAGGTCTTCCGAGTCGATTCACCGCTGTGCGCCAACGCTACGCCAGAGGCATCAAAGACAGTGACCTGCTGAACTTCCGCTTCACGGTGAACGCCATTGACAACCGATTGCAAACTCTCAAAATTACCCGAAAAAAGACCCAATTCACTGGCAAGAATGGTCTGCTGCAGCAAGAGCTTTCCACGCTGGGCGTGGGACTCATTCATATCATTGACCCGCCCCAGCCAGAAGACGATCACCAGCGCGACAACGACCAGAAAAACCGGTAAGAGTGCCGCCACCAGCATGCGGGCGCGGATCGAAGACAGCATCACGGGCGAGTGTCCATGCGGCGAAGTTGCTCGGTCAGTGTTTTGACATCCAGAGTGAGATCCAAAGAACGCGCCACGTGCTCGTTGAGCGCTACGGTGTAATCCTGCGCCAGCTGCGGTGGTGCCAGAGGCAAACCCTGCAGGGTGGCGCGCGCCATGGCACCCACCTGGTTACCGATCTGGGTGGGCGTTGAATACAGCGCCAGCAATGCGCCCGCTTTGACATAGGCGGGCGAAAAGGCAACCACAGGAATACGGGCACGGTAGGTTGCCAGCAGAATATTGGGCAAGGTCGCCCCGTTATAAACCTGTGTATCTGCCACGGCGAGCAGCACGTCCACATTGCCCAGCAGGTTCTTCAGACCGGAAAACAGTGCCCCGGCCACCACGGTGTTGCTCTTGAGCACCATGCCACGCGAACTGATGGCCGCCTGCAGTGCCGCCTGGAGTGACTCCGACTCAGCACCCCACAGCACGCCAACCTGCTGCGCTGCGGGCAATGCCAGTCGCACCAGGTCCAACTGGCGTCCAAAAGGCTGGTCCAGAAACACCGCACTGAGCGACCCGGGTGCGGACTTGCCCGCCTCCTTGACCATTCGCTCGTAACTGGTACGCGGAATCAGACCGGCGATGACCGCCCCCGAACGCGGCGCCTTGGCCAGCACACGACCCAGCGCCTCGGTTCCCAGTGTGACTGTCAGCCGCGGGGGATTGCGCACCAGCACGTCGGAGGCGTCCAGCTCTGCAGCCGTCAGACGCACCACGTCCGACGCTGCCACACCTTGCCGGCGAAGCTGTTCCACCACTGCATCGGCCGCCTCGGTATATGCGCCGCCCAGCTCGGCCGCCACGATGGCCACGGTAGCTCCCCAAGCGCAACCCGCACCGAAGCCCAGGCACCAGCACAGTGCCAGGGAGCGAAGCAGCGCACGCGCCATCGGGTCGGATCCTAGTTTTCCAGCCGCAGCGTGACCATCGCGCGACGCTCAAAGAGATAACCTACCGCCCCATCCTTGTAAGGGTCGCCCAGGTTTTGTACCGTCAATGCCACCTCGGCCTTTTGCCTGCCCAGCCGCAGGGGCTGGGCCAGACGCAGATCCCAGCGTGACATCGAATGCAAATTGCCGGTATCCTCATTCGACATCAATGCACTGTTTTGAAACATGTTGTACATCACCGAGAGGTTGAGGCCCGAGCCAAAGGTATGCATCACGCTCAGCGCGCTGGCATATTCCGGCGCGCCGTGGGTGGTACGAAACCGGTGCTTGCCAAGCCGGGTGCCCAGCGTATAGGGCAAACCACTCACCCGGGTCCAGGTCTGGTTGAAAAAGACCACGGTGGATGCGGTTGGTTTCCACGCCACCTGGTACTCGGCCCCTGCGCTGGTGTAGGTATCCTCGTTGACGCAATCGGTGGGGATATCGGGATTGCACCAGATGCCATCAGAGACCCGCTCGCGGAACACCCTCAGATCACCTGCCAGATTGGCAACCGGCCAACTGGCGTTGTAGCCCAACTCCTGCGCGTTGATTTTCTCGGCACCTACGTTGCCACTGGCTTGGACATAGGGCGGCGTCGGATTCTCGCCCCGCGGGTCGTAGTAGCGGACCAAGGCGTACTTTTCATACGCACTCGGTGTCCGAAACGCCGTGGAAACCCCGGCCCGCACTACATGGTTATCCGCAGCACGCCAGTTCAACATCAGACGCGGCGATATCGAGTCGCCTGAAATGTCATTATGGTCTGCCATAAACCCGGCGTTCACGATCAGCGAGGGCGTCCAGCGCCATTCGGCATTGCCAAACAACCGCGTGAAGCGGGTGGCGACGCGGCCCCGCTTGTCAAAGCCTGAGGGCGAGACCACCCGTTCGCTTTGGTACTCCACCCCGGCCACGGTACGCAAGTCCGCCGACAGCCGTTTGGTGTACTGCACACCCACCACGTCGATAAACTCTTCACCGCTGAAAATGATGGAAATGCCGTAGTAGGGAGCAAAGTCCGGGTCCGGATTGCGATAGGTAAATGAGTCCCGGTTGGTCATTTCCGTATGGGAAAGCGACACCGCGAGGTCGGAATCCTGATCCAGGCTGTAGCTGCCGTTAAGCTGAACATAGCGCGACCCCATATAGCGCGTGCGGGCGACATTGCCGTATTCACCCGGATCGGTACTGCCGCGACCGGCATCGATATTCACTGCACCTGCCCGCAAGTCGATTGCTGCACCAGAAGATGTGCCCCAGCGGGACGAAAAATTGACGCGGCTGGTGCGACTGCTGCCGAAGGCACCCGCGAGGCCCGCATCGGCCCTGCGGTCGACGCTGATGCGGTACATGGCCTGCGGGTCGCCCCAACCGATGCTGGCACTGGCATCGGCAATGGCGTTGCCCCCTGCCGTCACGCTCGATCGCATGCCGCCGGTATCCAGCACGTCGCGCGAAATAATGTTGACCACGCCCAGGAAAGCCCGCGCACCGTAGGCGGCCGAATTGGAGCCGCGCATCACCTCAATGCGCTCAATGTCGTCGAGCCCGAGTGTTTGCAGGCCAATGCCGGTGGATCCGAACAAGTACCCCGAATACACTGCACGCCCGTCCACCAGCACCTGCAACCGGTTGGAAAAGTCATCGCTTCGCCCGTGGTACGACACCATCGGGGCATCTGTTTCGTAGGACGTGGTGGTCTGAAAACCCGGCACCAGGCGCAACAGGTCAGCCACGTCCCGTGCGCCCGACATCCGGATAAATTGGCGATCGAGGATAGTCACCGCGCCGGGCGCCTCGTCAAGCCGCTGTGCCAAGCGGGAGACCGACAGCACAATGGGCATCTCACCCAGAAAGTCGTGCTCGGACAGTGAACCGGCGCCTTGCACAGAGGCGCACCCTGCCGCAAACAGCAGAGCGACGGATAACGGAAAAATTTTCATGCTAATTGCCAACATCAATTGCAAGGCCAAGGCTCCCTATGCTGCAATTCTGCACGCATTTCGACCCAAAGCTGCCGCATGTTTGCGCCCCGATAGACAATAGTGCCCATGACCGAACGCTCCACGCCCCGCATCATTCCTGTAGTCGGCCACCGGGAGGCCGGATTGGCGCTGCCGCAAAGTTTGCGCAATGCCCAATCACCCGCCGCCGCCGGGCTGCTCACCGATGCGCGTGGACGGCCCTTGCGCGACTTGCGTATCAGCGTGACCGACCGCTGCAATTTCCGCTGTAGCTACTGCATGCCCAAGGCTACGTTCGACAAGGACTACCCCTACCTGCCGCACGCTTCGCTGCTGAGTTTTGAGGAAATCACGCGCCTGGCGCGGCTGTTTGTGCAGCATGGGGTGCAGAAGATTCGACTCACCGGCGGTGAACCCCTGTTGCGCAAGAACATCGAAGTGCTGATCGAACAACTGTCTGGCCTGCGCACCCCCGCGGGCCTACCGCTGGACCTGACACTCACCACCAATGGCTCGCTGTTGGCCCGCAAGGCCTGCGCCTTGAAGGCCGCTGGACTCAAGCGCGTGACGGTCAGCCTCGACGGGCTCGACGACGCGGTGTTTCGGACCATGAACGATGTCGATTTCCCGGTCGCCGATGTCCTGGCAGGCCTGGACGCAGCGCAAGCGGCCGGCCTTGGCCCGATCAAGGTCAACATGGTCGTCAAGCGGGGGACCAACGACCACGAAATCCTGCCCATGGCGCGGCACTTCAAAAACTCGGGCGTCGTTCTGCGCTTTATTGAGTACATGGACGTCGGCGTGACCAACGGCTGGCGTATGCAGGAAGTGATGCCATCGGCTGAAGTCATCGCGCGCATTCACAACGAAATGCCGCTGGTACCGCTGGAAGCTGCGGCACCGGGTGAAACTGCCCAGCGTTGGGGCTATGCCGATGCCCGTGGAAACCACGACGCCACGGGTAGTGAAATTGGTGTCATCAGCAGCGTGACGCAGGCCTTCTGCGGCGACTGCAACCGCGCCCGCCTCTCCACCGAAGGGCGCCTGTACCTGTGCCTGTTTGCGTCGCAGGGTTACGATCTGAAAACCTTGCTGCGGGGCGCGGAAAGCGACGCAAGCATCAGCGATGCGCTGGCTCGGATCTGGCAGCAACGCAGTGACCGTTATTCCGAATTGCGCAGCACCCTGGGTGCCGACGCCGGTGGACCCGGCGGTCGGCGTATTGAAATGAGCTACATAGGCGGCTAAACCGTGCGCTCCAACCCACTTTTACCACCGCCATGACGCTGTCCATCCCACTCGCATCAATCACCGGCGTGGTGCTGGCCGGAGGGCGTGGCACCCGCATGGGCGGCGTCGACAAGGGGCTGCAGCTTTTTCGCGGTCAACCACTGGCGCAGTGGACGCTCAATCGCCTGGCACCGCAAGTCGGCACCCTGCTGGTCAACGCCAACCGCAACCTGGAGCATTACGCCACCTTGGGTGCCAAGGTGTGTACCGATGGCACCGAACTGGGCGACTACGCCGGCCCGCTGGCGGGGGTGATGACTGCACTGGCGCACTGCACCACGCCCTACCTCGTCACCGTGCCCTGCGACACGCCCCTGTTTCCGCACGACCTGGTGCCCCGCATGGCGGCTGCACTGGCCCAACAACAAGCCGATTTCGCCGTCGCCAGCGGCCCCGAAGAAGACGGCACCCTGCGAGCGCAGCCGGTTTTCTGCCTGATGCACACCCGTGTCCTTAACAGCTTGCGACAATTCACCGCGGTCGGCGGACGCAAAGTGGATGCCTGGACCGCCCAGCATGTGACGGTGCAGGTGCCGTTTAACCTGCCCGGCGACGACGCCTGCAGCTTCTTCAACGCCAATACGCTTGCCGAGTTGCAGCGGCTGGATTGTGACACCCAGACTTCTCCACCCCGCCCATGAAATCACTTGACCAGATTGCCGCTGGCCTGCAGGGTTACGACCCGCAGGCGATGACGTGTGACGATGTACACCGCTTCCTTCAGCAATTGGTCACCCCAATGGCGCGGACACTGGAGCTGCCGCTGCTCCAAGCGCTAGGCAGGGTGCTGGCGTGCGACGTGGTGTCGCCGCTGGATGTCCCGCCCCATGACAACTCGGCGATGGACGGCTACGCGTTTGCAGGTGCGCAACTCGTGCCGGAGGGCGCACCGTTGACGCTGCAGATCGTGGGCACCGCCCTGGCCGGTAAAGCCTGGAGTGGCACGGTGGCTCCAGGTGAATGCGTGAAGATCATGACCGGAGCCATCATGCCGGTGGGACTGGACACCGTGGTGCCGCAGGAGTTGGTAACCGCGTCAGCCAATAGCATCCGCATTCCCGCGGGCGTGGTGGTGGCCGGCGACAACCGGCGACTGCGCGGCGAAGACCTCGCCTGCGACCGGGAAGCGCTACAAAAAGGGGAGCTGCTCACGCCCGCCAGATTAGGGCTGGCGGCCTCTTTGGGTCTCAAAACGCTGACGGTTTTCCGCCCCTTGCGGGTGGCCTACTTCTCCACCGGCGATGAGATTCTGTCGCTAGGCGACGCGCCGCGTGAAGGTGCGGTGTTTGACAGCAACCGCTACACCGTATTTGGACTGCTCACGCGCCTGGGCTGCGAGGTGCTGGACCTGGGGGTGGTGCGCGACGACCCGGCGCTGCTGGAGGCCGCATTTCTGGACGCCGCCAACCGGGCCGACGCCATCATCACCAGCGGCGGCGTCAGCGTGGGCGAAGCCGATTTCACCAAGGTTTTGATGAAGCAACTCGGCGATGTGGCTTTTTGGCGCATTGCCATGCGTCCTGGTCGCCCCATGGCAGTGGGACGGATCTTCAAGACGAAAAGTGCCTCTGACGCCCGTAGTACAAGCGCAAGCAGCTATGAAAATGATAGTGCCTTGAAGAGCTTGGGTGATTCCGGTGCCATCGTTTTTGGCCTTCCCGGCAACCCGGTGGCGGTGATGGTGACCTTTTTGGCCTTTGTACGCCCTGCCCTGCTGCAAATGATGGGCGCGAAAGCAGCGGTGCAACCCTTGCTGCAAGCCAGAAGCCTGGAGAACATCCGCAAAAAGCCCGGGCGCACCGAGTACCAGCGCGTGTGGGTGTCGACCGCCGCCGACGGCAGCCTGGAAGTGCGCTCCACCGGCAACCAGGGTTCGGGCGTGCTGCGCTCCATGGCAGAGGCCAACGGCCTGCTCGTGCTGGAGCACACCCAAGGCAACGTCGCCGTCGGCGACACCGTCAACGTGATGATGTTTGACGGCGTGGTTTAGGCTAGTTGTCCACAGTCTCTAAACGGGTGACCGGGCCACTGCCACTGAAGCGGTCCAGCGCGAGGTAAATGACGGGTGTGATGTAAAGCGTCACCGCCTGCGAAAACACCAGTCCACCCACCACAGCCAAGCCCAGCGGCTGACGAAGCTCGGCACCTGAACCCAGCCCCAGCGCAATCGGCAAAGCGCCCATGAGCGCGGCCAGCGTGGTCATCATGATCGGACGAAACCGCAACACACAGGCCTCCCGAATCGCCTGCGCCGGCGTCATGCCGTGGTGGCGTTGGGCATCCAGCGCGAAATCGATCATCATGATGGCGTTCTTCTTCACGATGCCAATCAACAGCAAAATGCCAATGGTGGCGATCACGGTCAGATCCTGGCCAAAAAGCATCAGCGTGCCCAGTGCGCCGACAGCCGCTGAAGGCAAACCGGCCAGAATCGTGATGGGATGGATGTAGCTCTCGTACAAAACACCGAGCAGCACGTAGATGACAAGCAACGCCGACAGGATGAGCACCAGCTGGTTGCCCTGCGAACTCTTGAAGACCGCAGCCTCGCCACCATAGCTGGCAATGATGGACGACGGCAGGTTGATCGCCTCGCGCGCCGCATCGATGCGCGCCGTGGCATCGCCCAGTGCGGCGCCGGGGGCCAGATTGAACGATACCGTGACGGCCTGCAGTTGCCCCACGTGGTTGATGGAGGTGGGGCCAACGGTGCGCTCCACCTGCGTGAAGGCCGATAGCGGTACCAATGCGCCAGTCGTGGCGCGCACATAGATGCCACCCACAGCACTCTCGTCGAGTTTGGCCTCCGGCGCGACTTCCAGAATCACCTGGTAACTGTCGGTTGCCAAATAGATGGTCGACACCTGGCGCTCACCAAAGGCACTGAATAGTGCCGAGCGAATTGCCTCAATCGACACCCCGAGCGAATTGGCGCGGTCACGGTCAATGCGCAACTGGGCCTGCAAGCCACGCAATTGGGCGTCACTTGTGACATCGCGAAACAGTGCATCGCCACGCAGGCGCTCCTGCAGCCTGGTTGCCCAGACATTGAGCTCATCGGCACGCACGCTCTTCAGGATGTACTGGTACTGCGCCTTGCTTGGGCGCCCGCCAAGTTGCAGGTTCTGAATGGGCCGCATGAAGACCGTGATACCGGTCACATCGCGTAACTTGCGCCGCAACCCCTCTACGACCTGCTTCATGGGTTGGCGCTGTCCGTGCGGCTTGAGATTGATGAACATGCGCCCGGTATTCTGTGCCCCACCACCGCCATTGAAGGAACTCACAGTCAAGACATTGGGGTCCGCGCGTATCACCGCAGCGGCCTTGCCCTGCAAACGGACCATCTCCGCAAACGAGGTGTCTTCTGCGGCCTCGGTCGTCACCGTAATCTGCCCGATATCTTCTTCTGGAAAAAATCCTTTGGGAATGACATTGAACAGCCAGCCGGTCGCCACGAAGGTAATCAACGCCACCAGCAGCACGAATTTGCGATGGGCCAGTGCGCTGTCGAGGCTGCGCGAATACCAGGCCAGAACTGCATTGAACCCGCGCTCAAAGAGTTGCACCAGATAGGGGGGATGGGCATCGTGGGAGTGGTCCGCAAGGAACCGGCTCGCCAGCATAGGCACCAGGGTCAGCGAAACAAAGGCGGACACCACAATGGCCAGCCCCACGACCACGGCAAACTCGTGAAACAAGAGGCCGATGACGCCGGGCATGAAGAAAATCGGAATGAAGACTGCCACCAAAGAGGTGGAAATGGAGATGATGGTGAACCCCACCTCGCGCGAACCGCGCAGCGCTGCATTGAAAGGCGACTCGCCATTCTCCACGTGGCGCATGATGTTTTCCAGCATCACGATCGCGTCGTCTACCACCAGACCCACCGCGAGGGTCAGGCCCAGCAGCGACACATTGTCCAGGCTGTAATTCAGGCCCCAGAGCAATGCCACCGCGCCAACCAGGGAAACCGGCAGCGATAACGCGGGAATCACGGTGGCGACAAAGCGTCGCAGAAACAGAAAGATCACCAGAATGACCAGCGCAATGGTGCCCAGCAACGTCAGTGACACATCTGCCAGCGACTCACGTACCGACACCGACCGATCGTTCACCGCCGTCATATTGACGGATTGCGGCATCTGTTCCTTGAGCCTGGGAAGGGTGGCACGTACCGCATCGACCACCCGCACCGTGTTGGCACCGGGCTGGCGCAGAATGGCCAGGGTGATGGACGGCTCGCCATTGAGGTTGGCGTAGGAGCGGGTGGTTTCCACGCTGTCTTCCACGGTCGCCACATCGCGCAGCCGCACGGTGTTGCCATTGCGGCTGGACACAATGATGTCGGCGAATTCCGCGGCGTTGCGCAGCTGCTTGTTGGCCTGCAACATCAGCATCTGGCGATTGTCCTCCAGCGTGCCCACCGGTGTATTGACATTGGCTGCACGTAACGCTGCAGATAACTCATCAAGGCCAATGTTGCGAACGACCAGCGCTTCGGGCAGCACCCGCACCCGGACGGCATAGCGTTTGGAGCCAAAAATGTTCACCTGCGCCACACCATCAAGGGTCGACAATGTCGGCGTAATCAGATGCTCGGCGTAATCCTGTAGTTCAGAGGGCGCCAGCGACGGCGACGTCAAGGCTACCAACAGCACGGGCGAATCAGCCGGGTTAACCTTGCGGTACGAAGGAGGCTGGGTCATATCCTGCGGCAAGGACCGCTGCGCGCGCAACAATGCCGCCTGAACGTCGAGTGCAGCACTGTCAATATTGCGCCCTTCGTCAAATTCCAGTGTCAGCGACGTCCCCCCCAGCGTGCTGGTGGAACTGATAACCGCCAGGCCTGGAATGGTCTGAAACTGTTTCTCCAAAGGCAAAGCCACTGAAGTTGCCATGGTTTCCGGATTCGCTCCCGGCAGCGAAGCAGAAACGCTGATGACCGGCGTGTCATAGCTCGGAAGCGCTGCCACCGGGATGCTGCGGTAGCCAATCACCCCGGCCAGCACAATGGCGGCATTCAGCAGGACCGTCATCACCGGACGGCGAATGAACAGTTCGGACAGGTTCATGGTGCGGTGCTCGCGGGTTGGGCCGGTGCCGTCGCGCCAGAAGCTACCTTGGCTGGCCCCTTGGCCCCGGGTGTGCGCTCCACAACCGCAACGTCTGGGCGCAGGTTTTGACGACCCTCAAGCACAACTTTGTCACCCGCAGAAACGCCCGTTACCGCCGCCTCTTCACCCTGGGTGGCCAGCATCTGCACCGGTTTGGAAACCGCTTTGCCCTTGTCAGCCACATACACGATGGAGCCTCGCATATTCTGCACAATGGCAGCGGTGGGAATCACCGTGGCGTCTGCCAGTGTTTCAGCCACAAACGACACTTTGACAAAGGCACCGGGCCACAATTTGCTGTCAGCGTTTGCAAACCGGGCGCGTGCCTTGACCGTGCCAGTCGTAGCGTCCACCGCGTTGTCAACAAACAGCAGTTTACCGGTCAACGCGTTCTTGTCCTCCGGCAGACGTGCCTTGACAGTCGCGCCGCCCGCCTGAAGACCGGCCAGCACCATGCCCAGATTGCGCTGAGGCAAATTGAAGCTCACATTGACCGGGTCCAACTGGGTGATGGTGACCAATGGCGTCTGGTTGGCTTGCACGGAGGTACCCGAAAACACGTTGATCGCGCCCAACCGGCCCGCAAGCGATGCTTTGACCCCGGTATGGGACAGCGCCACCAGGGCTGCATCAAGGGCGGCGCGGTCGGCAGCTACTGCGGCCCGTTGCGCCTCCACCTGTGTCTGGCTGGTATCGAGTGCGCCCTGCGAGATAAAGTTCTTGTCCAGCAACTCGCGACTGCGCGCAAACTGACGTTGCGCATCGGCCAGCGTTGCCTCATCTTTGGCCAACTGCGCCCGCATTTTTGCCACATTGGTCTCGTCGGCCCGACTATCCAGGCTGAACAGCAACTGACCCGTACGCACGAACTGCCCTTCTTGCACATGCACCTGGGTGACCACGCCACTGGCCTGTGGTTTGACTTCGACACTGGACACCGGTGTGACCACACCCACCGCCTCCAGAATGATTTCGAAACTGCGGCGCTTGGCCTCCACCGTGGTGACCGACACCGGGCCTGCACCGCCACCACCGGGTTTGCCAGCCGGTGCGGGGCCGCTTGGGTTAGCCGGGGCACTGGCCCCAGAAACCGCCGGTGCGCTGCCGATGGTGGAACCGTTGCCACCCGCTTCTTTCGCGCCGCAACCGGCCAAAATGACTGCCAAAGCGAATGCGGCTATTTGAAAATGTCGTGGGATAACTGTTTTCATGAAACGATGACGCTCTCTCAAATTCGGAACCAGTGCGCAACAGTGCACCAGAGAGGGCAATGTACCAGTTCGGACAATCCAGGCACGAAGCTGCGCGCTCCCACTAGCGTTGGGTGGCCTGCGCAACACCAAGGTTGGCCAGCGCATCGGCACGCTCATTGCCCGGGTCGCCCGCATGGCCCTTGACCCAGCGCCAGTCAATGTGGTGCCCGGCGTTGGCTACCAATTGGTCCAGTTGCTGCCACAGGTCGACGTTTTTGACCGGCTGTTTGGCGGCCGTTTTCCAGCCTTTGGCCTTCCATCCCGCAAGCCACTCGGTGATGCCTTTGAGCACGTACTGACTGTCCAGATGCAGGGTCACCTCACACGGGCGCTTAAGTGCCGACAAGGCCTGAATGACCGCCATCATCTCCATGCGGTTGTTGGTGGTCTCCCGCTCTCCGCCAGACAACTCTTTCTCCGAACCATCGGCCGATCGCATCAAGACGCCCCAGCCCCCGGGGCCGGGATTTCCCTTGCAGGCACCATCGGTGTAAATAGTCACTCTATTCAAAGCAGATTCCTGTTGCATCAAAAATTGTGGCGCCAGCGACACGCGACCTCAGTGGTCGTGGCTGCGGTTGGCCACCGATACCGGACCGGCCGCCCGGGCCGGTGCCGTTTTCCAGGCTGGCCCCAAGAGGCGCATGCCACGCACGCGTTTCACGGCAACCAAAAAATAGCCGGCTCCAAGAATGGGCCACCAGCGCCCCCCGAGTCTGTCGAGCCAGCCAAAGCGATTGAGCCAGGCGTCACTGGTGACGGCCGGGCGATAGCAGCCAAACCTTCCAATCTCGACCTCGAAACTGAGCAGACGCAACCAGTCGCGCAGCCGCCAATAGCCAATGAACTCACCACAATCGGGCAAGAACAGCGGGTGTGCCGGCGCGACTTTGCGCACCAGATGCCCGCGCTGCTGGCGCAGCGCCCACAGGCTGAACGGGTTGAGTCCGCAAATCACGACTCTCCCCTCGGGCACCAGCACACGCTCGACTTCGCGTAAGGTAGCGTGCGGGTCGGCGCTGAGCTCCAGCGTATGCGGCAGGAGCACCAGGTCGAGGCTGGCCGCCGGAAATGGCAATGCCCTGAAATCGGTAAGGAAAGCGACACGGGCGTCAGCGCACTGCGACAGCGGCAAGGCATGATCCAGCGCCAGCCACTGGTGGGGCATGCGGTTGGCCTGCAAACCATGCAGTTCGGGCACGCCGAGTTGCAATGCATGGTAGCCAAAAATATCGACCACAGCGGCATCGACCTGGCTGCGCTCCCATGCGAGCAGGTATCTGCCAGCAGGCGTCTGCAGCCACTCATGCATACCTATAATTTGACCGCTCATGACGCTAATACCATTGCCCGCTTTTGCTGATAACTACATCTGGATGTTGCACGATGGGCAGAGGGCCTTGGTGGTAGATCCGGGAGAGGCACAACCGGTTCTCGATGCCCTGCGACGTGAGGGTGTGCAACTGGAGGCCATTTTAGTCACGCACCACCACCCCGACCACACCGGGGGTATTGATGCGCTGCGCAACGCCACTGCAGCACCCGTCTATGGGCCTGCGCGTGAATCCATCCCGCCACCATTTGTGCCGCTTGAAGGCGGTGCCACGGTGCAGGTGCTGGGGATGATTTTTGAGGTGATGGATGTCCCCGGCCACACCCGGGGGCACATTGCCTACCACTGCGCCGCGGCGCAGCCCAGCCCGCTGCTGTTTTGCGGCGACACCCTGTTTAGCGCCGGCTGTGGGCGCATCTTTGAAGGCACGCCAGCCCAGTTGCAGCATTCCCTGGGGTTGTTGGCAGCGTTGTCAGGCGCTACTCGGGTATGCTGCACCCATGAATACACTCTGGGCAATCTGAAGTTCGCGCAGGAAGTGGAACCCGACAACGCCACACTGATCGCCTACGTCGATGTGTGCCGGCAGTTGCGTGCCAACGGCCTGCCCACTCTGCCCTCCACCATCGCGCAAGAGCGCGCCATCAACCCTTTTTTGCGCACCGAGGTGCCGACGATTGCTGCTTCGGCCAAGGCCCACGATGCTGCATCCGTCGCAGACCAGGGCGTCTTTGCCACGCTGCGTGAATGGAAGAACCACTACCGATGAATTTCTTAAAGCGGGCCATCTTGCTCCTGGCGGTCGCACTGGTTGGTTGTGCGGCACCACAGGGGGAGCCTGCGCAGGACAGTCTGCGCGGTCTGACACCCTTAGGCGTTGGCGATGACACGCTGGCCCGTCGCACCAGCCCAAGCGGCAAAACAGCACCCAGACTGGGCGATCCTTCCAGCGTGCGCACGCCGTTCGATCCGATTCCTCTGACACCGATGGACGCCCCCATGCTGGCCTCGCGCTCGGTGGTGCCGATGGCACCGCCGGTGGACTTGTGGGACCGCATTCGCCGCGGCTTTGCGATGCCCGACCTCGAGAGTGACCTGGTGCGCGACCGCGAACAATGGTATTCGTCACGACCGGACTACCTGTACCGCATGACCGAGCGCTCCAGGAAGTACCTGTTTCACATCGTCGAGGAACTTGAAATGCGCAACATGCCGACCGAGCTGGCACTGTTGCCGTTCATTGAGAGCGCCTTCAACCCACAAGCCGTGTCGGTGGCCAAAGCCGCGGGCATGTGGCAGTTCATGCCAGCAACAGGCAAGTACTTTGAACTCAAGCAGAATGCCTTTCGGGACGACCGGCGTGACGTGCTGGCATCCACCCGGGCCGCCCTGGACTATTTGCAAAAGCTGTATGGCATGTTTGGCGACTGGCATCTGGCACTGGCCGCCTACAACTGGGGCGAAGGCAGTGTCGGGCGCGCCATTGCCAAGAACCAGCGCAACAACCAGCCCACCGGCTACCTGCATCTCAACATGCCGATGGAGACCCGTTTTTACGTGCCCAAGCTACAGGCAGTCAAAAACATCGTCGCGCGCCCCCTGGCCTACAACTCCCAGTTGCCACCCATCGACAACCACCCCTATTTCCAGACGGTGACGATCCAGCGTGACATCGACGTAACCCTGGCCGCACGCCTTGCCGAGGTCCCCCTGGACGATTTCAAGGCGCTGAACCCGTCGGTCAATCGCCCGGTCATCCTGGCCGCAGGTACACCCCAAATCCTGCTGCCCTGGGACAATGCGGAAGTGTTCCAGGCCAATCTGGAGAGCTATGGTGGCGGTCGGCTGGCGAGCTGGACGGTGTGGGTGGCGCCCAGCACCATGCGCCCGGCCGATGCGGCCAAGCGGGTCGGAATGTCCGAGGCAGACTTTCGCAGTGTCAACGCCATTCCACCCCGGGTGGTGATTCGCGCGGGATCCTCGCTCCTGGTACCGCGCTCGGCGCAAACCAGCCACGACGTGGCGGTGCAGGTGGCCGACAACGGCCAGTTGTCGCTCGCACCAGAAGTGGTCTTGAAACAAATGGTGGTCAAGGCTGGCAAAGCCGACAGCGTGGCCAGCATTGCCAGGCGGTACCGAGTCAATTCCGCGCAGGTTGCCCAATGGAACAAGGTGGCCGTGACGGCGAATTTCAAACCCGGGCAGTCAGTCACGCTCTACTTCTCGCCCAAGGCGTACCCGAAGTCCAATGCTGCAGCGCAAGCCAAGCCGCGCGCCAAAGGCGCCAAGGCGCCCGGCAAGCCCAACACGACAGCCAAGGCTGTCAAGCGCTGACCTTATCGTCGGTCTACCAGGGCGTGGGCAATGGTTCCCAGGTCGACGTATTCGAGTTCGCTTCCGGCGGGTACGCCGCGCGCCAATCGGGTCATCTGCAGGCCGCGCGCCTTGAGCCCCTCGCCTATGACGTGTGCCGTCGCCTCCCCTTCGGCGGTGAAGTTGGTCGCCAGGATGACCTCGGTCACAACTCCGTCAAGTGCGCGCTCAAACAGTTTTTTGAGGCCAATGTCGTGCGGCCCGACCCCGTCAAGCGGGCTGAGCTTGCCCATCAACACAAAGTAGAGCCCCCGGTAAGCACCTGTACGCTCCAGCGCAGACTGATCGGCCGGCGTTTCCACCACACACAGCTTGCTGTGGTCACGCCGGGTATCCAGACATGTGGCACACACCTCCCCCTCAGTGAAGGTATGGCAGCGCTCACAGTGCCGCACATTGCCCACCGCCTGCTCCAGCGCCCGCGACAGCGTTTGCGCCCCCGCCCGGTCGTGCTGCAGCAGATGAAAAGCCATGCGCTGCGCCGACTTGACGCCCACCCCCGGCAAGCGCCTAAGCGCCTGGATCAGCACGTCGAGTGAGTTCGCATCAGACATAGAGCAGGATGGGGGACAAAAAAACAGCCAACAACTTAGCGGGCGTAGCGAGCAGGCGTCAGCCTAGGCGGACGGAGCGCAGCAACCGCAACGTACTTCCTGTACGTGAGGATTGCGAGCACCGCCCAACGACGGATCACGCCTTCTCGGTAGCCTTACTTAAAAAGGGAATTTCATGCCGCCGGGGAGGCCCGGCATCCCCGCCGTGATCTTGCCCATCTTCTCCGCAGAGGTATCTTCGGCCTTGCGCACCGCGGCATTGAAGGCGGCCGCCACCAGATCTTCCAGCATGTCCTTGTCTTCGGCCAGCAGCGTGGGGTCGATGGTCACACGCTTGACGTCGTGCTTGCAGGTCATGGTGACTTTCACCAACCCGGCCCCTGATTCACCGGTGACCTCGATATTGCCCAACTCATCCTGGGCTTTCTTCATGTTGTCCTGCATGGCCTGGGCCTGCTTCATCAGTCCGGCGAGTTGTCCTTTGTTGAACATGTTTTTCCTTTAGGTTTGCGATAACTTTGCAACTGACTAACCCATCACAACGGCTTGATGGAACCGGGCACGATTTTCGCGCCAAAGTCGCGCATCATGGCCTGCACAAACGGGTCGTCAAAAATAATCTTTTCAGCTGCGAGCTGTTTTTCGGCCGCAGCAGCCCCGTTGCGTCGGGCCGGGCAGTCGGTCACACGACCTACTTCAACCGCCAACCGCACGGGGTAGCCTGCCTGCTGCAATGCGGCGCTCAAACGATCACGGCTGGCAGGCTGGTTCAGTGACTCGCGTTCCACGCGCAACAGCCACTGGTCGGTATCACGGGCAATCAGTTGGGACTGCAGCGCCAACTCGCGCACCAGAGCGTTGACGGACTCCGTCGTGATGAGCTGTTGCACCGTGGCATGCCAGAAGTCGCCCTCCTCGGTGGGAACCAGTACCGCGGTAGCCTGCGATGCTGCCGCATCGGCGCGGGTTTCAACCTGTCGGCGCACCGGAACCGCTACCAATTGAGTAGCTGCCTGCGCATATTCCACGGGCGCTACAGGCCTTTTTGGCTCATGTTCCAGTGGGCTGACTGTGATGGAATCAGTGTCCCTTACCGGGATTTGCTGACCGCTACGAACCGCCGGCACCGCAGCAGGTTCGTCCTCCCACGGTTGCACGGACTTAGGTGGCCTAAGCGGCGTGGGCGGCGTCGCCCGGACTGACTGCGCTGGCGGTGAAGGCGTGACCGGCAAAGGCGCTGGCGCCGCCCGCACACCGGCATCACTCAGAGTTTTTTTTTCAGCCGTTTTGGGTTTGAATGCCAACAGTCGCAGCAGCACCATGGTCAGTGCTGCATATTCGTCAGGTGCCAGCCCAAGGTCAGCGCGGCCATGCAGACAAATGCTGTACAACAACTGGATTTCATCGGCCGGCATCGCAGCAGCAAGGCGAGCGGTCTCCATCGCGTCCGGGTCGCTGTCGTCTTCGCTGGCAGAAGCAACGGTCTGGATAATGGCCATGCGTTGCAAGATGGTGGACATTTCTTCGAGGGTAGAGGCCGAACTCAAGCCATTGAGGCGCAGTGTCTCCACCGTATCGACCACCGTCTTGCCATCGCCCACGGCGAGCGCCTCGATCAGGCGAAACACGTAGGAGCGGTCCACGCTGCCCAGCATCTGGCGCACGGTAGCCTCGAGCAACTGCCCCGAGCCAAAGGCGATGGCCTGATCGGTCAGACTCAGCGCGTCGCGCATGGAGCCGCGCGCTGCACGGGCCAACAGGCGCAAGGCCTGCACTTCCGAACTCACCTGCTCGTCTGCCAGCACTTTGGCCAAATGCTCGCGAATGGTCTCGGGAGCCATCGGTCGCAGGTTGAACTGCAGACAGCGCGACAGCACTGTGACCGGCACTTTTTGCGGGTCAGTGGTGGCCAGCACGAATTTGAGGTATTCGGGCGGCTCCTCCAGCGTCTTCAACATCGCGTTGAAGGCGGTGTTGGTGAGCATATGTACTTCGTCGATCATGAAGACCTTGAAGCGCCCCTGCACCGGCTTGTACACCGCCTGCTCGAGCAGGGCCTGAACTTCGTCCACACCGCGGTTGCTGGCGGCGTCGAGCTCGGTGTAGTCGACAAAGCGTCCGCTATCGATATCAGAGCATGCTGCGCATACGCCACAAGGTGTAGCGGTGATTCCGCCATTGCCATCGGGGCCCTGGCAGTTGAGTGACTTGGCCAGAATGCGCGACACCGTGGTCTTGCCCACCCCGCGCGTACCAGTGAACAGGTAGGCGTGGTGCAGACGCTGCGTGGTGAGCGCATTGGTGAGGGCCTGCACCACATGGTCCTGCCCCACCATTTCGGTGAAGTTGCGCGGACGGTACTTGCGGGCGAGCACGAGGTAAGACATGCTTTCATTCTAAGGGAGGCCCGCTGCACAGCATTGGCTAGAATGGTTCGCAAAAACATCGCCTCCCGGCGACCGCCCGACCCCCTCTTCATTGCATGCTCCCCAATCCACCCAAGTCGCCGACCCCGGCGCAGCCCCAAGCACGCTGGCGCTGGCCCACCCTGCCTGCCAACGACCTGCTGCGCGATGCCGTCTACCGGCGACTGTGGACTTCGATCCTGATCAGCTCTTTCGGAGCGCAGATCACGATGCTGGCGATTCCGCTGACTGCAGCGGTCTTGCTACACGCAACTCCAACTCAAATGGGCTTGTTGACATCGATGGAACTGCTGCCATTTGTGCTGTTGTCGTTGCCCGCAGGGGTATGGCTGGATCGGGTGCGCAAATTGCCGGTCTACGTGGTGGGCGAAGGTATCGTAGCGCTGGTGCTGGCCAGCATCCCCCTGTGCTGGGCGCTTGGCTGGCTGTCGATGCCTTTCATGTATGGCGTGTCGTTCGCCATCGGCTGCGTGTTTGTCACCTCGGGAACTGCAGCCCAAATTGTGCTGACCCAGGTGGTGCCACGCCCCCGGCTGGTGGAAGCGCACGCCAAGAATGCGCTGGCGTCCAGTGGAGCAGAGGTTGCAGGCCCGGGTGTCGCCGGTGTGCTGATCAAGCTGGTGGGCGCTCCATTGGCGTTGCTGGCCGATGCGTTCTTGCTGCTGGTAAGCGTCGCGATTCTGCGCGGCTTGCGCGTGGTGGAAAACTTGGCACCACGACAGGACAGCCATTTTTGGTGCGATCTCAAAGAAGGTCTGCACTTTGTCGCGCACCAGCGTCTGTTGCTGTCGCTGGCGACCGCTGTGGGTCTGTGGCAGATGTGCCACCACAGTGCCATGGTGGTACAGATTCTGTTCGCCACCCGCGAACTGGGCCTGAATGAACATGAAGTGGGCCTGTGCTACATGGGCCTGGGGTTGGGCACCATCATCGCCAGTACCCTGGGCAACCGGATCTCGCGCCACGTGGGGCCGGGCCCATGCCTGGTGCTGGGTTTTGTGGTGTGCGGCATCGGCTGGCTGCAACTGGCATTTGCACCGGTAGGGCCCTGGGGTATTGCTTCGTTTGTGGTGATGCTGCTGTGTTTCAGCTCGGGTGCGGTGCTGATCTTCATCAACTTTCTGGCACTGCGCCAGGCGGTCACTCCTGCGCATTTACTCGGCCGCATGACCAGCACCATGCGTTGGTTGATCCTGATTCCCGCCGGGCCGGGCGCACTGCTGGGAGGCTACGTGGGGGAGCACATGGGCCTGCGCTACTCGCTGGGCCTGGGCGGCGGTGCCTGTCTGCTGCTGGCGGCGTGGGCATGGAGGCATCCCATCATCAGTAACATTCGTCAGCTGCCCTCGCCCGACCCTTCCTAGGCGCTGCGCCTCTTTTTCCGCAGCGGAATTACATTTGTTTGAACAAATGGGAGAAAGGTCGGCTCACCGCCAGGTTTTCCTTGCGGCCCTTGACCTTGACGCTGGCCTGGCCGCGAAAATCGCGTGACACCGTCTCGATGGCCGAGGCATTGACGATGGTGGAACGGTGGATCTGCCAAAACTTGGCGGAATCTACGCCCTCCAGAATTTCCTTGATGGGGGTGCGAATCAGGGCGTCCATTTCCGCCGTTGCCACCAGGGTGTACTTCTCGTCACTCTGAAAGAACAACACATCGTCGATGGCAATCAACCGCAGGTTCTGCCCCACGCTGGCTTTGATCCATTTCAGTTGTTCGGCCTGTGGCGCCAGTTTGGTGGAGAGACGCGCCAGCAATGCCTCCAGGTCCTGCGGTGGCGCAGCAGGGATCTGGCCCAGTCGCGATTGCAGTCGCCCCACCGCCGCCTGCAGGCGCTCATCGGTGTAGGGTTTGAGCACATAGTCGACCGCATCGGTCTCAAACGCCTGCACCGCATACTGGTCAAACGCGGTCACAAAAACGACATGGCATTTCAATTGAGGGTTCGACGCCAGGCTGCGCGCCACCTCCACCCCCGTCATCTCCGGCATCTGGATATCCAGAAACGCCAGGTCGGGGCGGTGCTGGTCAATGGCTTCCAGTGCCGCCTCGCCATCCCCCACATCGGCCACGATCTGCAAATCAGGCCACAGGCGCGCCAGCTTGGCTTTGAGCTGGGCGCGCAAGATGGGTTCGTCTTCAGCAATGACAGCGGTGTGGTGCATGGTTTCGCAGGGGTTCAATGGCGACGCTTGCGGTCGCGTCGGAGCAGCCAGTAGATTATCAGTCCGATCACGATGAACGGCGCCAACGCGGGGACGATGGACATCAATATCGCCAGCGGGATGAATACCAGCAATGCCGCAAACAGGAAGCCCAGTCCGTACAGTACCGCCACCAATATCAGAATGACCAGCGCAACGGCACCAAAACCCACCAGAAGGCCAACCGACCCCAGCGCCATGCCCTCGAGTCCATCGAGCTGCAAGTCGCCAATCTGCACAGGCATCCAGCCCGCGTACAAGCCCAGCAGGGCGATCATAAAAACGATGCACAGGCCCACCATCAGGACCATCATGGTCCGGGCCACCACACTGGCCCACACGCTGTGCGATTTGCTGGTCAACCGCTTGGCACGTGACCACCCGGTTTGCAGTGGCTGTGCAATGCCCTCTGGCAGAACATTGCCACTTGCCAATGGGACACCGAGTGCGCTGGGAGCCTCGGTCGGTATGTCGATCGTTGCCACCACGCCTTTCGGGGTGTTGGACGCAATGCTGAACTTCGCGGTCGCGCCGTAGATGCCCGCCAGACGTTCCCGTATATTGCTCAAACCCACGCCACCGCCGGACTGTGTTGGAGCGTCTGACAGCCCTTTGCCCGTATCCAGAACCCGCACCACGATGCGTTCGCCAAGGGCTCCAGCCACTTGCTCGACCACCACATCAATGCTGCCACCTTCGCGCAGCGGCTCCAGCCCGTGCTTGATGGCGTTTTCCACCAGGGAGGGCAGCATCATGGGCGGAAACGACTTGGCCAACACTTCGGGCGGTGCCGAGATCGAAAACTGCAACCGCGCGCCCATACGCATCTGCAGGATATTGAGGTAAGACCGAACCAGCTCCAGCTCCTGCCCGACGGTGGACGTGTTTTCACGCATTTTCGGCAACGAGGCGCGCAAATAGGCGATCAGGTGGCCCACCATCTTGTTGGCGGCCTGCGCATCCACTTCGGTCAGTGCCTGCACGTTGGCCAGGGTGTTGTAGAGAAAGTGGGGTTCCACCTGTGCCTGGAGTGCCTGCAAACGCGCTTCGGTGATCTGTCGGCTCATGTGGCTGACTTCCGCTTCCTGAGTCTTGGCTTCGGCGACCGCCTGGGCGCGGCGCGAGCGGCCCAGAAAATACTTGGAGATCAGCAAGATGACGAACAACGGGATGAACGCCAAGATCAGCGCCGACCCCACCCCCACGCGCCATACATCGCGATCGACTTTCTTCCTGATCTCTCCACGAAAGTCCTCAGGCAGTGGCGTCATGGCGACAACCGAGGGAATGTAAATGCCGCCAAACTGGCCTTTGGGGGGAACAATGGCACGCGGTTCGCCGACAACGGGAACGCTGGCGCTGGGTGCCGGTACGGCTGCCTGAGACTGCTTCTGGCGCATGGCGCGCATCGACTCCAGTGTTTCGCGCGCTGCCTTTTCGTTATCCGTCGCTGTTTTCAGCATGCCGTCAAAGGATTGGGATGCCGCTGTCACGTCCAGGCCCCGCTCGCGCAGCAACTCCACCGCATCGCGGCGGGCGTCTTCAATTGCCTCACGGGCCTCCACTGCGGCCTCCAGCGCAGTTTCGGCGGCATCGACAGCCCCGTCCAGCGCCGCATTGGCAGTTTCGTTGGCGGACTCCCGCACCGCGCGGTCCATATCCGATTTGGCGGCATACAGTTCATTTTTGGCCCGCGCAATCTCTGCCAGAGCGTGATCGAGTTCTCTTTGTCGACCGCCCTCGGCGGTGCGCTCGCGCATGGCACGCACGACGTTTTCCGCAAAGTCCAGCGCGCGGTCACCAAAAGCCAGGTTGATCTCGCGCTCAATGGCACGCTGCTCCTGGGGCGTTGAACCACTTCCTTGCAAGCGGATCACCTGAATCGGCACAGAAAAAAGCACCAGTGCCAGCAGCAGCGTGAAGCCGCCACCGATGAACGCCCACCAGGGTGTTCGGTGAATAAGGTTACCTAAAGCCTTGAACATGATCGTGGTCGCCTTCTCGCTGTCGCAATACTCGCAGGTTAGGCTTTTGGCTGCATCCCCACCAGCGCCGGGAGACAGATTGCAGGAGCGAGGGGCTGAAATGCAGGGAGCAGCGCCTACAGGCGCACGGATGCGCGGTACGCCAGGGTGGCATTGCCTTCTGCCGGCACGCGAATCTTCCAGACTGCGGTGTTGCTGGAGCCCTTGGCGTGGGGGTGGCTCTCGCTCTGCATTTGCCAATCGCCAGGCATCGGCTCCTGCACCGTCACCACAACCGCCTCCTTTTTCGCGTTCTTGAGCACCAGTTCGTACGCGCTTTCATACTGGTAGTTGAACTTGCCGCTGAGGGTGGTGCGCTTGAAGTCGGTCTGCTTCTTGTCCGCTGTCACATCGAACGCATTGCCGAGCTTGAGACGAACCGTCTCGTTCTTGGCGGTATGGTCCACGCTGTCTTCTCCGATGAACTGGGCGTTGCCAGCGCTGTCCTTCTTGTAGACGCGAACGATCCCCTTGGGCAGTGGCATCCCCAGGCGCGCGGAGTCCTTGTTGTCAAATTCCAGAAACACGCCCACCTTCATTTTCTGACCCAAGTCGCCCGCGCTGCTCTGGTAGTAATAATCGCTGCCGCGCAACAGCAACTCCTTGCGGGCCGGAACGCCGGACGCAGAGAGTAAAGCGACCTGCTTGGTCTGGTTCTCGGCAATCGTCGTTGGACGGCCGAGCGTGTACAGGTGGTACTCAAACAGGGACTCCTGCGCCATTTCTGCGCGCGGCGCCGGTGCCGCTGCCATCATGACCGTACCCCTCGCCACCGCCTGCATCCGGGGAGCGACCTGATTCACATCTCCTGCCACCAGTTGCAGACGCGCGTTACGGTAACTGGCCCCGCTGGTATTGGTCAATGTGACCCAACCCGACATATCCAGCGCCGATTCCGCCGGATTGAGCTCGACCACGTAGTCGGCTTTCCAGGCCAGACCGCCGGTGAGGTAACTCAACTCGACGTTGTGCTGGGACGCGCCCGCGTTGTCCAGCGCCATTACCAAAGTGGGCCGATCACGCAAATTAGGCGGTACCTCACCAAAGATCAGCCGCCCGGCAAGCCCTGTCTCCACACGCTCGCCGATCTTCAGCACCACACCGCTGTTAGCAGACAGAACCTGTGCGGATTCGACCATCTCCACTCCGGTGGCGGGGTTGGTGCGCGCAATCTGCACGTTCTTGCCAACGTATTTCTCGAGCATCTTTTGCGGCGTCAGCAGGTCAAAGTCAAAGTTCTGCTCCAGCACCGACAGGCTGCCGGGCTCGGTCACACTGCGAAAGAGTGCAGTCTCCGCCCGCATGCGGGCGCTGACATCCCGAAACGCCAAGGCATTGGGACCACGCGCGAGCTGGACCTGCCGCAAGTCCTTGATCAATGCAAGGTTCTCGTTGTAGATCGTGACAGCCACTTCACGCTGATCGCTCAGGGTGCTGCGTGTTTCGACAGACTGCGCAGTTGCAGTGCTTGCAAGGGTGGCCAGAACCAGGGGGAGCAAAGTCGCGTGCTTCATAAGGTCTCCGAAATTGGGGGGTGCGCCGCCAACGGGCGGGCTCTTAGAATCAAAGCTTACCACCCGACACTGCCGAGGAACTCCATGGACACCCGCACCCACCCCATCACCTTGCGTATTGCCCGCATCCGCGACGCATTGAAGAAATACAACGCCAGCGCAGTCCTGGTGCCCTCCAACGATCCGCACCTGTCCGAGTATTTGCCCGAGCGCTGGCAAACGCGCGAATGGGCGAGTGGCTTTACCGGCTCCATGGGCACGCTGGCCGTGTCCATCGATCAGGCTGTCCTGTTTGCTGATAGTCGCTACTGGAGCCAGGCCGAGGCCGAGTTACGTGGCAGCGGCATCGCCCTGGAAAAAATCGCCACAGGCGCGTCGTCCGAGCACCTCACCTGGTTGTCGAAGAGCGCCGGCAAAGACGGTGTTGTTCTGGTGGATGGGCAAGTGCTGGGTCTGGCAGCGGAGAAGGCGTTGCGCGCTGCACTGGCTGCTGTTGGAGCGAGCTTGCGGACCGACGTGGATGTGTTTGCAGAGGTGTGGGAGGGCCGTGCCGCGCTGCCTCAGGCGCCGGTGTATGAACATGAGGCACCGTTTGCTACACAAACACGCGCGGACAAGCTCACTACCGTTCGCGCTGCCATGACCCAACACCGCTGCTCCTCCCACTTTGTCTCGAGCGTCGATGACATCGCCTGGATTCTGAATCTGCGTGGCAGCGACGTCAGCTACAACCCCGTCTTCATTGCCCACCTCCTGATCGGGATGGACCAATGCACGCTGTTCATTGGCGAAGGCAAGGTCGATGCTGCACTTTCTGCACGGCTGCTTGCCGATTCAGTGGCGATTGCGCCGTATGCAAGTGCGCCTGCAAGACTGGCTGCGATTGATGCATCCCAACGCGTGCTGCTCGACCCCCGGCGCGTCACCTTTGGGTTGCGCCAGAATATTGGCGCCCATGTCGAACTGGTGGAATCTATCAATCCAAGCACCTTGCTCAAGAGTCGCAAGAACGCCGCAGAGTCCGAGTTTGTTCGTGAAGCGATGCGAGAAGACGGCGCGGCCATGTGCGAGTTTTACGCGTGGTTTGAAAAAGCAGTCACCTCGCAAACGCTGACAGAACTCGATGTTGCGGACAAACTCAGCGCGGCGCGCGCGCGGCGCAACGGTTTCAAGGACTTGAGTTTCCCGGTCATTGCCGGGTTCAATGCCAACGGCGCACTGCCACACTACCGTGCCACTGAGGCATCACACGCAACCATTGCCGGCAATGGCTTGCTGCTGATCGACTCGGGCGGGCAGTACCTGGGCGGTACCACCGACATCACACGCACCTGGGCCATTGGAGAAGTCACGCCCAGCCAGCGACGCGGCTACACGGCCGTACTCAAAGGCACCATGGCACTGAGCCGAACTGTGTTTCCTCTGGGAACGCTGTCACCTCACCTGGATGCGATTGCCCGCGCGCCACTGTGGGCCGAGGGCCTGGACTACGGGCACGGCACCGGCCACGGCGTGGGCTACTTTTTGAATGTGCACGAAGGCCCCCAGAGCATCAGCAAGGCCGCCCCCGAGGCCCACCACGCCATGCAAATCGGCATGATCACGTCCATCGAACCCGGCCTGTACCGTGACGGCCAATGGGGTGTGCGTATTGAGAATCTGGTGCTCAACATACCCGTTGCAACTCCGGAACAGGACGCCTTTGGCCCGATGCTGGGTTTTGAAACACTGACCTTGTGCCCGATTGACCTGACGTGCGTGGAACGCAGCATGCTGCGCACGGACGAGGTGGACTGGCTCAACGCCTATCACGCTACCGTGCGTGAACAACTGAGTCCCTTGGTCCAGGGGGAAGCGCTGGCTTGGCTGGAGCGGTACACCGCCGCTATTTGACGTTTTTGTCCGCTCGCAGGAGGCATTGTTACAATGCGCCCTGACGGGCCTCCCCACATGGTGAAGCGGCCAACCGGGTCAGGTGGGGAACCAAGCAGCCCTAACTGTGGAGCCAGTGCTGGGGTTAAGGCTCGTCAACTTCCACTTGCGGATGCACCTTCCAGCACGCTGGAACAGTGGTCGCATGACAACGTCGTACCTAACTCGTAACCTCCAGACCTTTAGAAACCAGGGTTAACCCTGATACTGCAGTCACAGCATGTCGCTGAAGGAGTCACGATCGTGAACGAAGTAATTGTCGCTACCCCATCAGCATCCATCATCCTGCTAGATAAAGCATGGCAGACTGTGAGTCGGCTGGCCGAATTTCTGGCCGACGGTCTTGCGGGCCAGCTCACGCTGGAGCAGGAAGCCAGGGCGCTCATCGACCTGGCAGCGCAGTACGAAGTGCGCCAACCAAGCTTTGCGGATGATCTGCGAGCTGCTGCCGAACGGCGTCTTGCATTGGGTCGCGGCTCTTTCTAGAGTACCGCCGCCATTTCGGTGTGTCGAAGTCGGTAAAGTGCGGTGCATGACAGCTGTGCAAACAATTCAGGTCACGACCCACGACGCCCACCACTTTGACGCCGCCTTGTACCCAGCGGAAGACTCCAGCGCGCCGGTATTGATTTTTCTGTCAGCATTGGGGACGCCTGCCAAGGTCTACCGGCACCTGGGGCAGGCGTTATCGAGCCTTGGTGTAAACGTATGTACCCCGGATTGGCGGGGCATCGGCAGCAGTTCCATCCGCGCCGGTCGTTCGAGCGACTTTGGCTACCGGCAATTGGTTGAAATGGATATCGCTGCGGCGATTGATGCGGTTCGGCAACGGCATCCCGATGCGCCAATCTGGCTGGGAGGTCATAGCCTGGGTGGACAGCTGAGTTTGCTCGCTGCCGCTGCCCAGCCGGCCGCCATTGCGGGCGTCGTGTTGATTGCCAGCGGCAGCGTGCACTTGCCGTGTTATCAGGGCAAGTTTCGCTGGGGAATACGTTTGCTGGCTTCACTTTCCAGCGCGGCAGGAGCGCTACTGGGATACTTCCCTGGTGAGCGCATTGGCTTCGGTGGGCGCGAAGCTGCGGGAGTCATGCGTGACTGGAGCCACGTTGCGCATACCGGGCGATACCGTCCGGCTGGGTCGGAGCAGGACTACGAAGCGCTTATGGGCTTATTGAACATGCCAGTGCTTGCAATTTCTTTTGCCGCGGACACCTGGTCGCCAGCGCTAGCGGCCAAGGCGTTGCTCGACAAGGTGCCAAGGTGTCCGGTAACGCACCTGATCTGGAGCGCCGTCGATACTGGAGCGGTAGCGCTAGACCATTATTCCTGGCTGAAACGACCCGATCTGGTGGCTCCCACGGTTGCCCAGCACCTTCTTTTGCCGACGCGATAGGCCAAGTGCGAGGTTTCACATGGCGTCTGGGGCAAGTTGCATAGGGGTCACCTCTGTGGGCGAATGGGTTCTATGCGGTGAACGTCGTAAGCTCACCCAATCCGAAAGGGACTTCCATGGACGTACCAGTGATTGAGACTAAGCGATTGCTACTGCGCGGACAACGCACCATCAATCCGCGTTGCCGAGAAAAACGGTTTCCGTGAGTTCGCACGTTCTGAGTTCAAAGGCTCACCCGTCATTCAGTTTCGAAGGTAGTCAGTGTGTGGCGGGTTTGGTCTGTCCCTGCCGCCAATAGTTGATGGGCCAGATGTCGCCAATCGCTCAAGCCCAGACCACCGCAAGGACTCTCTGACCACGTAGTAATTGCGTCTGGCAATCCACTTCGCACCTCCAGGTTCTCGCCCGTGATCGGGTGGGTGAACTCCAGACTCCACGCATGCAACCAGAGCCTCTGGAGGCCAAGCCGCTCAGCCCACCAACGGTTCAAGGGCCCCTTGCCGTGGGTAGCGTCGCCAATGATGGGATGCGCAAGGTACTTGAGATGCCTGCGAATCTGATGACGCCGACCGGTGGTCGGTGTGGCCTCCACAAGCGACACCCTGGTGGTTGCAAAACGCGGATCAAAGGATTCTGGCAACTCCAGCAGAGCGATGCGCCGAAATTGCGTATGGGCCTCCTGAACCGGCGCGTCGGGGCCGGCATCGTCCAGTCGCAGCGGGTGGTTTACGTCGGCCTCCTGAGGAACCCATCCCCGCACCATGGCCAGATAGCGCTTCCTGACAGAATGATCCGCAAATGCTTGTGCGAGCGCGTGGGCGGCTTCACGGTAGCGGGCAAACAGCAGTACACCGCATGTCCCCTTGTCGAGCCGATGTGCCGGGTACACATGCTGCCCGCCCAACTGACTTCGCAACGTCTGCACAACGAACCGTGTCTCCGCGGCGTCGAGCCCGGTGCGATGGACCAGCCACCCGGGGGGTTTGTAAACCGCCACCAGATGTTCGTCACACCACAGAATGCGCAGGTATTCCATCAACTCCAAGCCTCTTTCCATGGCATCGTTGCATTCTGCCTTGCCCGTCCTGCCGAGTACTGTTGAGAGCAAATAGATTGTCCGGTTTTTCTGTCAGCTTTCTTTGGTTGTTTTGCCTTTTTGATTCCTATTTTCAAGGCCCCTGCCAGGCCGCCGGAGGCCTCCCCGCCTACATCAAGCAGCCCGCAGGATAGGAGCCTGCATTGCCGTGGTTTGACTTGACTGGCCCTGTGCATCAAAGCGCTCCAGCAGCCTGGGGCCGTGCCAAATCGATAGCGTCCCATCCACATAGCGATGCACCCGCACCGTTGTGCGGCTATAGCTGTAGCGAATCTCCTGTTCGGGGATTTGCAATATCAACCCCTCAAAGCGCACCGTGTTGTCGTTACCCACAACGCGTTCATACTGCTCACACAGAATGTCGCCCAACTGCGCCTGTGCCACGTAGGGAACAAACGCACTGCCTGCGCCTGCTGGGGTGCGCGCAAACTCTGCGTTGTGCAGTGCCCGATAGGTCTGCTCCAGATACACATTGGCTTCAACCATGGTCGTAATTCCGTGCTGGGCGAGTTCCTTGACCAAACGGTCCTGGTGGGTGCGAAAGGCACGCTCACTGCGTCCACGTGCCTGAGGGGAGTAAGCCGCAATATGCTCAATGCCAAGTTGCTTGCAGGCCCGCCCCACCTGGGTCAAATGGGCCTTGTCGACCTTGCCACCTGCCACAGGTGTGGTGAAGTAGTGAGCACCCCGGTCGGTGTAGAAACTGCAAAACAGGCCATAACGGGCAATGGTCTGCCCGATGCCGTGAAAGCTCGATGCAGTACCTTCCTGGGCGCAGAAGAACATTGACAGGTGCTCACTGGTGGCATCGTCCATGGTGACCACCAGGTCCCAGTGCGCGCCAGGCACCCACGCATGGGTGGAGGCGTCTTGGTGGATCATCATGCCCACCAGTGGTTTGGGGTCACGCTTTTTGTGGTGTTTGCCACGTCCTGCCACCTTGGGCACCAGGCCGGCACCCTGCAAGGCGCTCTTGACCCAGGTGTAGCTTCGCGCTGGCTGGCCCGTTGATTCTTGGTGGCGGGCGTAGTGGCTGCAGAAGTGTTTGACGTTCTGTTACGTCCGTCGAAGTCCAGGGTTAATCTCTTCCCGTCTGCCCAGTATTTTTGAGAGCACTCGACAAATCGATGCCGGATTTAGCTT
>JAIFLV010000007.1 GCA_020048895.1 Rhodoferax sp.
CTCGGTGAGGGCAAACTGGCATGAAAGTTACTCCTACCGCAATTCCTGATGTGCTGCTGATCGAGCCGCGTGTGTTCGGCGACGTTCGCGGCTTCTTTTTTGAGAGCTTTAATCAGCGCGCATTCGCCACAGCGACGGGGCTTGACGTCAATTTTGTGCAGGACAACCACTCGCGCTCCCAACAAGGCGTGCTGCGTGGTTTGCATTACCAGATACGCCAACCGCAGGGCAAACTGGTGCGTGTAGCCGCCGGTGAGGTCTTTGATGTGGCAGTGGATGTACGCCGCAGCTCGCCAACCTTCGGCAAGTGGGTAGGGGTGTTGCTTTCGGCAGAGAACAAATTACAGATGTGGGTGCCCCCGGGTTTCGCGCACGGATTCGTTGTTTTATCCGAGGCTGCTGAATTTCTCTACAAAACGACCGATTACTACGCGCCTGAGCACGAGCAGTGCATCGCGTGGAATGATCCCTCGATTGGAGTTGTCTGGCCTGCACTGCCGGTGGCCCCGCAGTTGTCGGCAAAGGATCAGGCTGGCAAGCCTTTTGTGTCAGCTCCAGTATTTGATTGAATTGTGATGCGTAGCCTTCGATTTTTCACCATTTCTCTCGTGGCGCTTGTGGCGGCATGTTCTTTCTTGGAAAAGAGCGCACCGCCGCATCCGTCAGTGCCATCTCCGGTGCAATCGACGCCGACCCTGATTGGGGGGCAATGGATCGCGTTCGCCGTGGACGGATTGGTCGAAGTCATCGCTCCCAAACCGGCTTTGCGCTGGCTTCAGCTTGACAGTGTTGAGGGCAGCGCAGGATGTATTGGTTTCTCCGCTCTGGCCAGTCCACAAGGTGCCAAATTGCGGTTTTCCAACCTCACGCCCGTGGGCAAGCCTTGCATGACGATGCCTGGTGGTCAGGAGGACAAGTTTTTCAAGGTGTTGGAGCGAGCCCGCGCGTTGCGTTTCGAGGGCGATGCTCAATTGGTGTTGCTGGATGACGATGCGCGTGTTGTGGCAAGGTTTACCCGATCGCCCTGACGCTCCTGTACCCACAAAACAGCCCACTCCAGTGCCTGCTGCAGATTGCGTGACGCTGCGTCACCCATCGACGCGCCCAATTCGAAAGATTCTCCGCGAATGGCGAGCAGGGTGGTGGGTGGTGGCGCGGCACCCTGGAAATCCAGAAAAACCTGGAGCAAAGTATCGGGTGAAAGGGCGTGGCTGGTGTAGCTGGCATCGCGCAGGGGCAGCAAAGTGCGTGCCTCAAACGGCGCAATGCAACTGACGCTGGCATCAACCAAAAGAACATGCTGGCGGTCCACGAGATCCACGGCGTGCTCGATCTGTAGCTGGAAATCTTCCTGAAACTCCACCAGACCATGGGCCGCGTCGCCCAAGGCTTTGTGCAATCCGGCGATGAGTAACGGCCCCAGCGCATCATCGCCGCGGCTGAGATTTCCCCAGCCCAGCACCAGAATTGGGGGGCGGGTTCCTGTCGCTAGCACAGCGCCGCGTTCACTGCCCCGGACGGTCGCGTCAAACCATGCTCAGGTGACTTCAGTACCTGATCAACCACCGAGCCATCCGCGGAAAGCAGCGTGACTTCCAGAGGCATCTTGCCCAGCGCATGCGTGGCACAGGACAGGCAGGGGTCGTACGCACGGATCGCCACTTCGATATGGTTCAGAAGGCCTTCGGTAATCTCATGCCCACTCAGGTAGTCGCGTGCCACTGAGCGCACGGCTTCGTTCATGGCCTGATTGTTGTGCGTAGTGGAGACGATCAGATTGCAGTGCGTGACCAGGTCATCGTCGCCTACCGTGTAATCATGGATCAGTGTGCCGCGCGGCGCTTCGATAATGCCTACGCCGCTACGCTGCCGCTTGCCCGTGGTCAGCAAGTCACCGCTGAGCAATGCCGGATCGTCGAGCAATTGTCCGATGACCTCCACGGAGTGCAGCATCTCTATCATGCGGGCCCAATGGTAAGCCAGGGACGCATGCACCAGCTCACCCTGACCCCATGCGACAAACGCCTGCCGCTCCACTTCAGCCTGCGGACTCGGAATGAAGTCGCAATTCTGTACACGGGCCAGTGGGCCTACACGGTACCAGCCAAGCTCACGACCGAGGCCTCGCAAGTGGGGAAACTTCATGTAGCTCCAGGACCGCACTTCCTCTTCGATCAATTCCAGATAGTCCTGGTCATTCACGCCGTCAAACAGGACTTTGCCGTTGGCATCCCGAACGCGCAACACGCCGTCGTACAGATCCATCGCACCATCCGCGCGCACCAGCGAAAGGAGGTTCGAACGGAAGCTGCCAAATTCTGTGTATAGCGGAGCGTTCTGACCATGCAACTGTTTTGCAATGTCCACTGACTCCTGCGCCCACTCGAGCATCACGGGCAATTCCTCACGCAACTTGTCGCGCTCTGCAGCAGTCACCAATTTGTTGATGCCACCGGGAACCGCGCCTGTGCCATGGACCCGCTTGCCCGATGTGATGCGAATGATCTCCTGCCCGTATTTGCGCAGCAGGATGCCCTTCTTGGCGATTTCGGGATACGCTTTTGCCACGCCCACAATGTTGCGTTCTGCCACCGCGGAATCAAATCCGAACAGCAGATCAGGCGATGAAAGGTGAAAGAAATGCAGTGCATGCGACTGCAGCATTTGTCCGTAGTGCATGAGTCGACGCACTGCCTCGGCGCTGGCCGTGATGGGGGTGGCACCAATCACGCGATCAAAGGCCTTGGATGCTGCCAGGTGGTGTGATACCGGACAAATGCCGCAGAGTCTCTGCACCATGACCGGCACCTCCCAGTACGGGCGCCCTTCGATGAACTTCTCGAACCCTCGAAACTCCACGATGTGCAAGCGCGCCTGCTGGACGCGGTTTTCCTTGTCCAGCAGCAGAGTAACTTGATCTTGCGGGTTGGCTGCAGTTTCCAGATCAAAGCTCATGCAAGTTCCTCAGTCGTAGTGAATCAGACCGTGTCCCAGCTCGGGAGTGCGTCCCGCCAGCAACTCGGTGAGAAAGGTCCAGATGGCATCACCCGAAGGTGGGCAGCCTGGCAAGAAATAGTCAACATGTACCACTTCGTGAATAGGATGCACCTGATTCAAGGGAAGGGGCAATTCGGGATCGTTGGGTATCTGGTTGCCAAGTGTGCCGCCCACCTGGTGGCAGTAGACGTCCCGCATCATGATGCCAACATCGCGCTGGTTGCGTTGCGCAGGCAGGCCACCGTTTACTGCGCAGGCGCCCATGGCAATCAGGGTTTTGCAGTTGGCTCGAAACTCGCGTAGCACATGCACGTTCTCCGCGTTACATAGGCCGCCCTCAATCAAGCCAATATCACAGCGACCAATCTGTTTGATGTCCGTGAGTGGCGAACGGTCAAACTCGACCAGTTCGATTAGTTCCAGCAGGCGCTCATCGATGTCCAGAAATGACATGTGGCAGCCAAAGCAACCGGCTAGCGACACGGTGGCGAGTTTCAGCTTGCGCGGCGCACGCGCAGCAAGATAGGGAGCTGCGCCAGGTTTCAATGCAGGGTTCATGAATGTCTTTCATCCAGTTGCTCGGACACCGGTTTTTCATCGAATTGCCGTTTGCCAATCGGGATCGCAAATCCCTGCCGTTTGTGCAGGATGGCGCCCACCGGGCAGACGTTGGCGGCACGGTCGGTCGCGGCAAGTGCACTGTCTCCCATTTGACCGCTGGGGCTATTGATAAGAAGGTGTGTGTTGATACCGTGGCCCCCAATGGCAAACACCTCTTTGTGATCAATGTCCTTGCTGGCACGTACGCACAATGAACACAGAATGCAGCGGTTCAGATCGAGCAGCAAATCGGGGTGACTGGCATCGACCCTGCGGTGCGGGTAGAACTCTTCAAAATGAGGCCCCTCCATGCCCATGTCATACGCCGTGGCCTGCAAACGGCAGTTACCGCTCTTTTCGCAGGACGGGCAAAAGTGGTTGCCTTCGATGAAAATCATCTGCAGCAAGATTTTGCGTTGCGCGTTCAGGTCGTCGGTGTTGCTTTCTACTTCCTGCCCGGACGCTGCCTGCACGGCGCAGGCTGCACCAATGCGGCCATTGATGCGTACAGTGCACAACCGACAAGACCCCTTGGCACCGAAATCCGGATGCCAGCACAAGTGGGGAATGTAGTAGCCCGCGCGGGTGGCGGCTTGCAGAATTGACTCGCCAGGACCGAATTCGACCTCGTCTCCGTCCAGTGAGAAGGTGCCAGGGTTCAGTGCATCAATACGGGTGTGGTCGGTCATGCCAGTGTCTCCAGATGGGCGCCACTATCGTCGCGTCCGGTTGCGAGCCGCGCCTGTGACAACTCTGCGTCCATGTCAAATCCAGGTGCGAAGTGCAGCGACTTCATATGCTGCTCGAACGAAGGCCGGAACTTGGCGATCGTGTCACGCAGTGAGTTGCAGGCAGTCGCTCCCAGACCGCAGTGCGTCGCGCCATGCATCAACTTGTCCAGTTCGTACAGTATCTGAACATCCGCACTGGAGCCATACCCTTTCTTGAGCTTGTCCATTCGGCGCACGACAAGCTCGGTGCCCACCCGGCACGGGGTACAAAAGCCGCAACTCTCATGCGCAAAAAACTGGGCAAAATTGTGTGCCACCTCAAACATGTCCCTGCTGCGGTCAAACACCATGAACGCGCCTGCCGTGTGCACATCTTCAAAACCCATGCGCCTGCTGAACTCGGACGCCGACAGACAAACGCCTGATGGCCCGCCCACCTGTACGGCCTGCACATTGGTGGCACCGCAGTCTTCCAGAATACGACCAATGCGGGTTCCAAATGGATACTCGTACAGGCCGGGACGTTCGCAGTCGCCCGATATGGAATGGATCTTGGTGCCGGTGGAACTCCGGGTACCAATGCTGGCCCACCACTCGCCTCCGTGCACTGCCACATGCGTGGCTGCGCAAAAGGTCTCTACGTTGTTCACTGTGGTGGGCTGGCCCAAATAACCACTCTCCACCGGGAACGGCGGGCGGATGCGCGGAGTGCCACGCTTGCCTTCCAGGGACTCGATAAGGGCGGACTCTTCGCCGCACACATAGGCACCGGCACCAACGTGAATTTCGATGTCAAAGTCAAAACCCGGCACAGACTGAATGGCGCTACCCAGCAGACCCAGTTCACGTCGACGTTGTAAAGTTGCTTCCAGCGACTCCAGCAAGTACCCGTACTCACCCCGGAGATACACAAGGCCTTTGCGCGCACCAATTACGTAGGCTGCGATGGTCATGCCCTCGAAGATGGTGTCTGCATAACTGGTCAGGAGCACGCGGTCCTTGAACGTACCGGGCTCACCCTCGTCCGCGTTGCACACGACGTAATGGGTGGTGCCTCTGGCATTCCGACACAGTTGCCACTTGGTTCCCGTCGCGTAACCTGCACCACCACGTCCTCGCAGCTTGGAACGTTTCAAATCGTCCAGCATAGCCTGCGGCCCTCGTGCAACCGCTGCAGCGATAGCTTGGCCCGGTACAGGTTGCTCGCCCAATTTGACGTTGGCCAGTCGAATTTGATTGTCGACCCGTGACCACTCAGCAGGCCACTGGTGCACAGGGACCTGCCCCTCGATCAAGGCAGCCATGTGTTCAATGCGCCCCGGTGTCAATCGGGTCACCACGCGGTGATGATTGATCAGTGCAGCCGGCCCCTGGTCACACATGCCGGTGCAAGAGGTGGTCGACACGCTGACGCGGCCATCGGCGCGCATTTTGTTGGGCTCTAGTTTGAGCAAGTGGCGCAGATGACGCTGCATTTCCTCGCTTCCCAGCATGCGGTCGGTAATGTTGTCGCTGAACAATACACGGTATTGCCCAATGGGCTGCTGATGGAAGAAGCGGTAGAAGCCCGCGACGCCCTCTACATGTGCCAATGGAAGTTGCAACGCTTTTGCCACCACACTCAGCGTGTCACGCGACAGCCAGGTTTGTTGCGCCTGGATATCCCGAAGGAGTTGTACCAAGCGGTCAGGGGCACGACCGTGCCGCTCCAACAGTGTTTCGATTCCGAACTCAGTGGGGTTCATGGCAGGACTGTCCTTGTGTCAAACGCAGAATGGTCGCGATTATGTGAGGGCATAAAGCCGGTACGTTTGACCTTTATCAACCTTTTCGGCCGCAGCGCATCGATCGAGAACGGACTTAACCCGCCGAGTCGATGAGTTCCGCGCTGATATCACTGACCCGTGTGACACCGGTTAATGCCATGGTCACTTCAAACTCGCGCTGGAAGGTGGCGAGCAAATCAGTCAGGCCCGAAGAACCGCCGCCTGCCAGTGCCCAAATCCATGGCCTGCCGATGAGAACGCCATTGGCACCCAGAGCGACGGCCTTGAAAACATCAACCCCGGAGCGCACACCACCATCAACGAGCACCTCGAGTTTGGCGCCCACCGTGGCTGCAATGGCCGGCAGCTTAGCGATGGTGGACGCAACACAGTCCAACTGCCTGCCACCATGGTTGGAAACAATGACGCCGTCGGCCCCAATGCCAGCGGCAGATATCGCGTCATCGACTTCCAGAATGCCCTTGATTAGCAGTTTTCCGGGCCAAATGCTGCGCAGCCACTCGATGTCGGACCACGTCACCGAAGGGTCGAACTGAGCGTCGATCCAGGCTCTGAACGCGTTGAGGTTCGTGGCATCGGGAACCAGTGCCGCGAGACTGCCAAAGGTGTGGGGCTTGCCACCCAAAGCGACGTCCTTGAGCCAGCCCGGGCGAACCACCAGTTGCCGCACCTTTCCCACTTTGCCCACGAGCGAGTTGGTCAACATCCCATTGCGGGTATCGCGGTGGCGCATTCCGGTCACTGGCAAGTCCACCGTAAAGACCAACGTCCCACATCCCGCCGCCAGAGCACGCTGCAGCAGCGACTTGACGGCTTCGCGGTCGCGCATCATGTAGAGCTGAAACCAGAAAGGCTTGTTCGAAGCGTCTTTCACTTCGGACAATGAGCAGATGCCCACGGTCGACAGGGTAAATGGAATCCCTGCATTGTTGGCAACTCGTACTGCCTGCGCTTCCCCCCGGCGGGACATCATGCCCGCCAGTCCGATGGGCGCCAGCGCCATGGGCATGCGGACCTGTTCTGCAGCCAGTCGTGTCGACGTATCGATAAGGGATACATCGCGCAGCACGCGTTGCTTGAGTCGTATCTTGCTGAAGTCTGTCGTGTTGGCTGCCAGAGTCACCTCGTCATTGGCACCACCATCGATGTAGTCAAACAGAAACCGCGGCAGGCGGCGTTCAGCGCGTGCCCGGTAGTCCGATGCGGTTGCGGCAACGATGTCGAGGGTTTTTCCCATCTCAGTGTCCTTTGGTGTCAGGGTGCAATCTTGCGTTTGAGGGCGCGTGCGATCGTTGGTGGCAGATTGGCCAGCGACTCCAGAAGATGCGGCAACACGCGCAGTTTGAGCCCAGCCAGAGTTGGCGGGACGATCGCTTCGATGAGGTGGGGTCCCGGAGTGCGCAATGCATGTTCGAACGCCGTCAGAAACTCCTCGGTGGTGGATGCGCGCCTGGACGCCACCCCCATGCTTTCTCCCATGCGCACAAAATCAAGCGGCGGTGTTTTCAGATCCAGCTGCGCTTTGGCTTTGTCGCCAGCACCGAGCGCTCCCACGCGCTGCAGCTCCACGTTCAGAATGGCGTAGGAGCGGTTGTTGAAGACGATAGACACCACGTCCAGCTTTTCCCGCGCCATGGTCCACAACGCCTGAATGGTGTACATCGCGGAGCCGTCGCCTGCCAATGCGATCACCTTGCGATCGGGGCAGGCTAATGCCGCGCCAACCGCATTGGGCAGACCCTGGCCGATGGCGCCACCCGTGAGCGTGATCACGTCGTGTGCCGGAGCACCGGCGGTGTACATGGGCAGCATGATGCCCGAGGTTTGCGCTTCATCGACGATGATCGCATGGTCTGGCATCAATTGCCCGATGGCCTTGCAGACCTTGTCCGCTGTGAATTTTCCGCGCGGTCGACCCGGGCGTTTCGCCGCCTGCAGCACCGGTGTCGTCTGCTGCGCACCTACAGCCCCGGACAACTTTTCCAGGCTGCCAAATACATCCTGCGAGTAGGTTGCCAGCGTGTGCAACTGGCAGCCATCGGGTACCAGGTAACTTTTCTTGCCAGGGTAGGCAAAGAATGACACAGGCGCTTTGGCATCCACCAGGATCAGGTGATCCAGCCCGGCCAGTTGCACAGAGGCCAGTTCAGCCAAGTAGGCAATGCGCTCGACCGGCGGCAGCCCGGCGCCGCGCTCGATGCGGGTGGGGAAAACTTCGGCAAACAGCTTGGCGCCGGTGTGTGCGGCAATGCGGGCCACCGCCATCAGCGCCGGGGCACGCAAGGCGCGACCGCCCAGCAGGAAGGCCTTTTTGCCATTGCTCTGCAGGGCTCGTGCAATGGCGGCTACCGCAGCGTCATCGGCTGTAGCAGGTGTCGGGGCGGGAGGTAGCACTGCCGGTACGCCACCTTCGCTCCATGACACGTCTGCTGGCAGAATCAATGTGGCAACCTGCCCGGGCGGGCCCAGGCATGCGCCAATCGCCTCGGCAGCGTCCTTGCACAAGTCCTGTGTGTTCTTCGACGTTCTCACCCAGGGTGACACATTGCGCGCCACGGTTTCGATGTCCGACTGCAACTGCGCGTCGTATTGGACGTGGTGGGTGGCGTGGTCGCCCACGATGTTCAGGATGGGCACGCGCCCTTTGCGCGCATTGTGCAGATTGGCCAGACCATTGCCCAACCCGCAGCCTAGATGCAGCAGCGTGGCAGCCGGTTTATCTGCCATGCGCCCATAGCCGTCGGCGGCCCCTGTGGCCACCCCCTCGAATAACGCCAGCACAGCACGCATTTGCGGCACCGTGTCGAGTGCTGCGACAAAGTGCATCTCCGATGTGCCGGGGTTGGTAAAACAGGTGGTGATGCCGGCATCGACCAGCGTGCGGATCAGGGCGTTGGCGCCGTTGGACATACGTGTCTCCTGGTTTTTATATGGGGCGATTCGTGGTAGGTAAATACTCGCGTTGGCAAGCCGAAATCTCCCGCTGGGGCTAAGATACCATGCCAGGGGGCTATATGTGCGCTACTCAGCAAGCACGGCTGCGGTGTAAACGGTAGACAGGGACACCTATTCTTTTGTCAGAAGTCTGTCAGTAGGTCTGCCTAACCTGCGTCACTTATGGGTATTTCAATCGACATTCAACTTGGGCTCGACGACCTGCTCGCCGACCTTCACTATGCACGCAGGAATGGCGAGCTTGGCAGGCTTGCGCTGCTGGCGTACTGCGAGGTGAGGAGTTGGGCTCGTCAAGCCGGCATGCCCTACATTGCACAGGTTGCTGCAAAGATGTTTACAGAGTCACCGTGCATTTCCAAGGATGAGTTTCTTGAGAAGATTGACGGTCTCATCGCGACGCTGGAATGCCATCAACAGGCTTATCGCAGGTCGGGCATGCATTACGTTAGATCGTCTGAGGCAGTTCCGAATCGCGCGCATACCTGAGCGGGTTGACCAACCGGGATCTTGCAGCCACCAGTCCACAATGCCGCAGGGTTCAAATCCACTGCGTGCGAACGGGTCATTTCCAGGCGGCAAAAAAAGTCAGTAATACCTTGGCGGAGTTGTCCGCGGCAGTCTTCATAAAGAGGCCGATCTCATTGGCCCCGGCACCGCCTCCCGCAAGATCGCTCAGGGATCGAAATGCAATGAACCCTACCCCATTGCTATAGGCCACATGTGCAATTGCGGCTGTCTCCATATCCAGCACGTTGGCATGAAATGTGTTGAATACATACTCCCTGAATGCCGCGTTATCAACAAACGCCGCGCCAGATACGCCGTTTCCACCAACGACCACCCTGGGATGATGTTCCAGACATTGGTTCGAGGAGTCACATCGGGCAAGCGCAGTCTCCTGAATGCGCCGAGCAACCGCCAGCATCATCGGATCGCTTTGAAACCAGAATTTGGTCTGCGGATCCTTGTTTGCAGCCCTTCGAACGCCGACCGGACGGGGATGCATCATGCCGAAATTTGGAAGTTGCACGACATCCAACCATGGTGGTGGCGCGTACTTCCCCGGCGTGGACTCTCTGGCCATCAGTAGTTCCAGATATTGCCCCCATTGTTCAGCCACGGTAACGTCACCAATCTGAAGCGCCGGATTGACACCGCCGGCTATTCCGCTGACGACGATGTTGGTGATATTGAAGCGGTCCAGTGCCAGTTGGGTGGTCATGGCGGCATTGGTCATGCTGACCCCGCACACAAAGAGCACCACACGTTTTCCCTCGAGCTTGCCAGTCGTGAAAGTAACACCATTGACTGAATGCTCCTGACTCTCGGACAACTTGGTCAGCAGCAGATTGAGTTCCTGGCCAAAGGCAGAGATGATCGCCACACGCGGTGTCTCATCAAGCACAGGAGCCGAATGGACAGGCGACACCAAAGCGGTGATGAGTATCGCGGCAACAAGAAGTCGGTGTAGTGCGTTAGTCATGCATGTGGCGTTCATAAACGTGGAACCCGTGAAACCGAAATGGAGAAAGACAATGCAGACATGCTCTTCTTTTCATAGCGGAACGCTATGGTGCCCGAGGCCGGAATCGAACCGGCACACCTTTCGGTACTGGATTTTGAGTCCAGCGCGTCTACCAATTCCACCACTCGGGCGACGAGAAGGGAAGGCGCGAATTATGGCACATTTAAGGGATGAAATATCCATCCATTGAAGACACGATTGGCAAAACCCCATTGGTCGCCTTGCAGCGCATTGGTGCCCACGAGAACGCGCTTCGCAACACCGTTGTTCTGGGTAAATTGGAGGGCAATAACCCGGCCGGGTCGGTGAAGGACCGGCCCGCGTTGTCGATGATTCAACGCGCACAGGAGCGCGGCGACATCAAGCCGGGTGATACGTTGATTGAAGCCACATCGGGCAACACCGGTATCGCGCTGGCCATGGCTGCGGCCATCAAGGGTTACCACATGGTGTTGATCATGCCCGAGGACCTTTCCATCGAGCGTGTGCAGACCATGAAGGCTTTTGGTGCAGAGCTCATTCTCACGCCCAAGAGCGGGGGCATGGAGTACGCCCGCGACCTGGCCACGCAGATGCAGGCCAGCGGCAAGGGCCGCGTGCTCGACCAGTTTGCCAACGCCGACAACCCGCGCATCCATTATGAAACGACCGGCCCCGAGATATGGGAAGACACCAAGGGTCGTGTGACACACTTTGTGAGCGCCATGGGAACGACTGGAACCATTACCGGTGTGTCCAAATTTCTCAAGAAAAAGAACGCAGGTATCCGTGTGATTGGTGCACAACCCCAGGAAGGTTCGCGCATTCCGGGCATCCGCAAATGGCCGCAGGAGTACCTGCCCAAAATTTACGATGCATCCAATGTGGACGAGTTGGTGTATGTGAGCCAGTCTGATGCCGAAGAGATGTGCCGCCGTCTGGCGCGCGAGGAGGGCATTTTCGCCGGCATTTCCGCGGCTGGCGCTTGCTGGGTCGCGCAGCAGATTGCCCAAAGGGAACGCGATGCAACGATTGTGTTCGTGGTGTGCGACCGCGGTGACCGCTATTTGTCGACCGGTGTATTTCCGGCATGACGGCAACCGCATTCCGGTTCTGTCCCCAGTGCGCAACACCACTGGAAATGATCAGCCAGATGGAAGATGGCGGGGACAAGGAGCGGCTGCGTTGCCCCGCGTGCAACTTCACCCATTGGAACAACCCCACGCCGGTGCTTGCAGCCGTCATCGAATATCAGGGGCAGATATTGCTGGCACGCAACGCGGCCTGGCCAGGCAAGATGTACGCACTCATCACCGGGTTCATGGAGGCTGGCGAGACGCCGCAGGAGGGCATACGCCGCGAAATCCGGGAGGAAACGTCGCTGTCCACCGACGCGCTTGCGCTCATCGGTGTATATGACTTTCAGCGCATGAACCAGATCATCATTGCCTACCATGCGCAGTGCCACGGTGACGTGCGCTTGTCTCCCGAGTTGGTGGACTATCGGTTGTTTAAGCCCGATGCGGTGAAGTGCTGGCCCGCCGGCACCGGCTACGCGTTGGCCGACTGGCTAACCTCGCGGGGGCATACGCCTTCGTTTGTAGAGTTTCACAAACCTCAAGCCGCGTGAGACAGTGGGTGTCGTGGCTGCCGGGTACGGCGCGCCTACAATCCCGGCAAGCAAAGGAATCCAGATGCAGATTGACAAAGAAATTGATGCCAGTGGCCTGAATTGCCCCCTGCCGATCCTGCGTGCCAAAAAGGCACTCTCCGAGATGGTGAGCGGCCAGGTGCTCAAGGTGCTCGCAACCGACGCCGGTTCGGTGCGCGACTTCCAGGCTTTTGCCAAGCAGACCGGCAATGAGCTGTTGGACCAGCAAACGTTGGGCGACACCTACACTCACTTCATGCGCCGACGTTAGACGGGATATTCTCGAGCGCCAAAGGTCTGGGGCAGGCATTTAGCTCCGTGTCCCCCGGCCTTCGGCCTCCTCCTTAACCTGCGCAAAACGCCAACCCCAGACCTTTGTCTGAGGCTTGTTCTCACCCGAGGCGGGTCAACTGTTGGCGCACCTTGGCCAGTGTGTCACCAAAGTCTGCAACGCGCTTGCGCTCCTGCTCCAGCACCGCGGCCGGTGCTTTGGCGACAAAGGCTTCATTGCCCAGTTTGGCATTGGCCTTTGTGATCTGATCTTCCAGTCGCGCGACTTCCTTGCCCAGACGTGTCTTCTCGGCCGCCACGTCGATTTCCATGTGCAGGCAAACACGGGCATCGCCAACCACGGCCACGGGCGCAGCCTGTGCGGCGGCTTGCCAGGCCGCTTCGTCGTCAAAAATCTTTACTTCGTTAAGTTTGGCTAGCGCTTGCAGGACGGCTGCTGCGGTTTGCAGGAACTCCTTTTCTGCTGCTGTCTGTGCCACCACAAACAGGGGCAGGCGCGTGGCGGGTGACACATTCATCTCGCCGCGCAGGTTACGACAAGCGTCCACCAGTTGTTTGAGCTTGGCAACATGCGCGATGGCCGCTTCGTCAATGCGCTCTGGCTGGCTCACCGGATAAGCGGCAATGCTGATCGATGGGCCTGATCTACCTGCGACGGGTGCAACTTTCTGCCACAGTTCTTCAGTGATGAAAGGAATGACGGGGTGTGCTAGCCGCAGAATGGTTTCCAGCGCACGAATCAGGGTACGGCGGGTGGCGCGTTTCTGCGCGTCGTTGCCGGTCTGGATTTGCACCTTGGCAATTTCCAGGTACCAGTCGCAGAACTCATTCCAGACAAAGTCGTAGATGGTGTTGGCGACGTTGTCCAGGCGGTATTCTTCAAAGCCCTGGGCCACCTCGGCTTCGACCTTCTGCAGCAGCGACACAATCCAGCGGTCTGCTGCGCTGAATTCCAGATAGCCTCCTGTGGCGCACGCATCGGCTTGGTGTTCATCGAGCCCGCAGTCTTGCCCTTCGCAGTTCATCAGCACAAAGCGGGTCGCGTTCCAGAGCTTGTTGCAGAAGTTGCGGTAGCCCTCACAGCGTTTGGAATCGAAGTTGATGCTGCGCCCAAGGGAAGCCAATGCCGCAAAGGTAAAGCGCAGGGCGTCAGCCCCGTAGGCAGGAATGCCCTCGGGAAATTCTTTTTCGGTGTTCTTGCGAACCTGGGGTGCAGTCTCGGGTTTGCGCAAACCCTCAGATCGTTTGGCCAGCAGTGGGCCGAGTTCGATGCCGTCAATCAGGTCCACCGGGTCGAGCACGTTGCCTTCGGACTTGCTCATCTTCTTGCCTTGTGCGTCTTTCACCAGGCCATGGATGTAGACATGCCTGAACGGAACGCGCCCAGTGAAGTGCTTGGTCATCATGATCATCCGGGCGACCCAGAAGAAGATGATGTCGTAGCCGGTCACCAGAACTGAACTTGGAAGATAGAGGTCGTAATCGCTCAATGGGTCTTTATTGGCGTTGGCGTCGCTCTGGGCCGACCCGGAACCGCCCTTGCTCATACTCGCTTCGCTCGCCAAATCGCCGCGATCGGTCCCGGATCCCCCCAGCGCTGTCGGGTTTGGGGTCGTCGCGTTGCGTTCGGCTGCGGCTTCGGTGGTGAGCGGGCTGGGTGCGTTCGCAGCGATTTGGCGAGCGCAGCGAGTATGAGCAAGAGCGTGCCCAGCCCGATCGCCGCCGAAGTCGCCCCCCGCCCATCCCATCGTCGAGAAAGGTACCAATGCAGACGAATACCAGGTGTCCAGTACGTCCTCATCGCGGCGCAGTTGTGGACCTACAGCCAACAAATTTTGTAAACGGGCAACTTCAGAAGCCTGGTTGAGGTTGCGTGCAGAGAGCAAGTCATTCTCGGTTTCGCGCAACCAATTCTGCTTTGCTTCTGCTTCGTCTCGTGCTACCCAGACGTTGCCCTCTTGGTCGTACCACGCCGGAATCTGGTGGCCCCACCAGAGCTGGCGGCTGATGCACCAGTCCTGGATGTTGTTCATCCACTGGTTGTAGGTGTTGACCCAGTTTTCGGGAACAAAGCGTACCCCGCCACTTGCTACTGCATCGATAGCGCCTTGTGCAATGCTGGTGCCGCTTTCAGGTGCTTTTGTCATGGAGACAAACCATTGGTCCGTGAGCATCGGCTCAATGATCTGACCGGTGCGGGCGCACACGGGAACCATGTTCTTGTGCGGTACCGCTTTTTCCAGGAATCCCTGCTCCTCCAGGTCTTTCAGCACCGCCTTGCGGCAGTCGTAGCGGTCCAGGCCACGGTAGGCGGCAGGGCCGTTGTCGTTGATCTTCGCGTCCAGGGTGAAGATGGTGATCAGCGGCAGACCGTGGCGTTGCGAACAGGCATAGTCGTTAAAGTCGTGCGCGCCGGTAATCTTGACGCAGCCGCTGCCAAACGTGCGGTCGACAAAGTCGTCCACGATGATGGGAATCTTGCGGTTGCACAGGGGCAAGTCCACCATTTTCCCGACCAGGTGCAAGTAACGTTCATCTTCAGGGTGTACGCACAGGGCACCGTCGGCCAGCATGGTCTCGGGCCGGGTGGTAGCAATGTGCATGCCGCGCATCGGCGTCCCATCTGCGGCTGTTTGCGGGCCATCACTGAACGGGTATTCGATGTGCCACATGAAGCTGTTGCGCTCTTCGTTCTCCACTTCCAGGTCGCTCACGGCACTCATCAGCACTGGGTCCCAGTTCACCAGACGTTTGCCGCGGTAGATCAGGCCTTGCTCGTAAAGCTGCACAAAGGTTTCGGTCACCGTCTTGGATAGCTTGTCGTCCATGGTGAAGTACTCGCGGCTCCAGTCCACGCTGTCGCCCATGCGGCGCATCTGGGTGGTGATGGTGTCTCCACTCTTGGCTTTCCACTCCCACACCTTCTTGGTGAAAGCTTCACGACCCAAGTCGTGGCGGCTTACTTTCTGGTCCTGCAACTGGCGCTCCACCACAATTTGGGTGGCGATGCCCGCGTGGTCGGTGCCAGGAATCCATGCGGTGTTGAACCCACGCATGCGGTGGTAGCGCGTGAGGCTGTCCATGATGGTCTGGTTGAACGCGTGGCCCATGTGCAGCGTGCCGGTCACGTTGGGGGGCGGCAGCTGGATCGAAAACGCGGGTTCGCCAGCCTTGGGTGCCTGCGAGCCACGGTAACCGGCCACGCCGTAACCGCGCTTCTCCCATTCAGGACCCCAGTGCGCCTCCAGTGCGGCGGGCTCGAACGATTTGGAGAGCGATTGCAGGCCTGGTTGTGCAGGCGGTGTGGTGGCGTTTTCAGTCATGGTGCGTCAGGTTCAGTAAGTGGGCGATTTTACCGGGCGTCCTTGGGAAGACTTGTTTCGCTACGTATTTGATAGCTTCTCACGCATGCCCTGTGCGCATTGGAGCGTTTGCGGGCACAATATTTTCTGCACCATCCCCTCTTCAGGAGCCACGCCCATGCCAGAAGCTGCAATTGAAACCGGCCACGGTCTTGTTATCTTCGCCAAGAACAAGAAGCGCGTGTCGGCGTTTTACCGGGCCACACTGGGCTTGACGGCCACGGAAGAAACGCCATCACATGATTTGCTGCACGGTATCGGCATTGAATTGGTGATTCACGCGATTCCCAGAAAGTATGCTGCCGATATCCAGATCTCAAAGCCCCCGCAGGTGCGGGAAGACACCCCTTTCAAGCCTGCCTTTCTGGTGCCGGATCTGGAGGCGGTGCGCACGGCAGCCAAGGCCACAGGAGGTTTCCTCAAACCCCTGGATGCGGCTTGGCATATCCGGGGCAATGTTGTGCTGGACGGCTGGGACCCCGAGGGCAATGTGGTGCAGTTCAAACAATCTGCTGACCACGGGCGATAGCGATAATGCACCATGCTCTTCTTACTCTCGCCCGCCAAGTCGCTCGACTACGAAACACCTACTCCTGAGTGCGCGCACTCCGCACCACTGTTTGTCAAGCATTCCAAAACGCTGATTGACCTGCTACGCCAGCAGTCGCCCCAGCAAGTCGCCGAACTCATGGATTTGAGCGACAAACTCGCCCTGCTGAACGTGGCGCGCTACGCCGCATGGTCCACCCGGGCCACTGTGAAGAATGCCCGCCAGGCTGCGCTGGCGTTTGATGGCGATGTGTACGGTGGTTTGGATGCACGCAGCCTGAGTGCAGAAGATCTGGCCTGGGCCCAGGACCACGTGTGTGTGCTCAGCGGGCTGTACGGCGTGTTGCGGCCGCTCGACCTGATGCAGCCCTACCGTCTGGAAATGGGCACGCAGCTCACCAATCCACAGGGCAAGGATCTCTACGCATTTTGGGGTACCCAGATCTCGGAGTACCTCAACAAACGGCTGCGCCAGGATGTGAGCCCTGTGGTGGTCAACCTCGCGTCGCAGGAGTATTTCAAGGCGGTGGACACCCGGGTGCTCAAAACCCCGGCGGTGGAATGTGTGTTCCAAGAGTACCGCAGTGGCCAGTACAAGATCATCAGCTTCAACGCCAAACGCGCGCGTGGCCTGATGGCGCGCTTTGCCACACAGCACCGGTTGATGCAGCCCGAGCAGTTGCGCGCTTTTGATTCGGAGGGCTATGCCTGGACGGCAGCCGCGTCAACCCCAGACCGGCTGGTGTTTCGGCGCAAGGCAGTCTGACCATTTCTTCTCTATGCAACTTTGGGCCTTGGCGCCCGAGCAACCTGCGTAACCAGCTATGAAAATAAGAGCAAACAATATTGACATCGAGGTCGAAGACTCGGCCGAGGGAGACCCCGCCGCCAGGGAGAAACCAGTGGTGCTCCTCATCATGGGGCTGGGCATGCAACTCATCGCCTGGCCACCGCAGCTGGTGCAGGCCCTGGTCGACGCTGGCTACCGGGTGGTGCGCATGGACAACCGTGATGTCGGCCTGAGCGCGCATCTGGGACACCTGGGCAAGCCGAAAATGCTGTGGGCCATGATGCAGGTGCGTCTGGGTCTGCCCATGCGTGCCCCTTACAGTCTGGCCGATATGGCTGCCGATGCACTGGGTGTGCTGGACACACTGCAAATTGAGCGAGCCCACGTGGTGGGGGTCAGCATGGGCGGCATGATCGCGCAGCGCGTGGCCATTGCCGCGACCAAACGCGTTTTCAGCCTGACCAGCATCATGAGCAGCAGCGGTGCGCGCGGACTGCCCAGCGCCAAACGCCACATCATGGCGCTCATGCTCTCGCGGCCGCAAAACAAGAGTGTCGAAGCGCAGCTCGACCACTATGTGCGCCTGTTCAAAGCCATTGGCAGCCCGGCGTACCCGACCGCCGAGGCAGAAATGCGCGAACGCATCCTCAAGGGGATCCAGCGCAGCGTCTACCCCGAAGGCACCTTGCGCCAGATGCTGGCCATCGCCACCGACCACACCCGCGCCGAGGAACTCTCGCGCATCCACTCGCCCACTCTGGTGGTACACGGCAAGGCCGATCCGCTGGTGCCCTACGCGTGTGGCGAAGACACGGCACGGCGCATCTATGGCGCGCACTTGGTTGGCGTGGATGGCATGGGGCACGATCTGCCGCCCATTCCTGTGGGAAAAATCCTGGAGGCGCTGCTAGCGCATCTGCGCACCTCGGATGCCCGGGCATGAACACGCCCGATCAGTCGCAACTGGGCAAGGCCTCTGCGTACATCGACCAGTACGACGCATCCCTGTTGTTCCCGATTCCCCGTGCCGGCAAACGCGGCGAAATCGGTGTGTCCGGTGCCGCCCCCTTCTTTGGTGCCGATCTCTGGACCGCATTTGAGCTCAGCTGGCTGAACCTGCGTGGCAAGCCTCAGGTGGCGTTGGCCCACATCACCGTGCCCTGCGAGTCGGTCAATATCATCGAGAGCAAGTCCTTCAAGCTCTACCTCAATAGTTTCAACAACACCCACTTTGCTGATGCGTCCGAAGTGCTGTCGCGCCTGCGTGCTGACGTCAGCGAAGCGGTGTGGCGTGGCGGTGTGGTGCAGTCTTCGGTGGGCGTTCGCCTCATCGCTGCAGACCTGTTTGACCGCGAGCCGATTTACGAGCTCGATGGCCTCAATCTGGACCGGCTCGACGTTGAGTGCACCCGCTACACCCCGGCGCCAGATCTGCTCAAGGCGACCGCCGACGCGCCACCGGTCACCGAAGTGCTGGTGAGCAACCTGCTCAAGAGCAACTGCCTGGTGACCGGGCAGCCGGACTGGGGCAGTGTGCAGATCAGCTACACCGGTGCCCAGATTGAGCAGGAGGGATTGCTGCAATACCTGGTGAGTTTTCGCAACCACAATGAGTTTCACGAGCAGTGTGTCGAGCGCATCTTCATGGACATCTGGACGCGCTGCAAGCCACTCAAACTCACGGTCTATGCCCGCTACACCCGCCGCGGTGGCCTGGACATCAACCCGTTTCGCACCAGCCACCCGCAGGCACTGCCTGCCAACACGCGTATGGCCCGGCAGTAGTTGGGAAAGAATCGCACCTGCCTGTGTTGAGAGCACCTGCCTGTAAAAGCGACACTGAAAAGTAGTATCATTACGCAATGCAACGCAAGCACCAGCGTACGCTAGAGTTGATCTTCACGCGCCCCGTTTCGGGCAGCGTCAAATGGCGTGATGTCGAAGCCCTTTTCATGGCACTGGGAGGCGATGTTTCCGAGCGGGAGGGGTCTCGTGTGGGTGTGAAGCTGTTTGCAGATCGCAGAGTGTTTCACCGTCCTCATCCGTCTCCCGATACTGACAAGGCGGCGGTTGAGAGTATTCGTAAGTGGTTGGAAACACATGGAGTCAAGCCATGAAAAATGTGATGGAAATCAATGGCTATAAGGCCTTAATTGCTTTTGATCCGGAAACCAATGAGTTCCGGGGCGAGTTCATTGATCTCAACGGTGGCGCGGACTTTTATGCCGCCGATGTGAAGACGCTCCAGCGCGAGGGCGAAACATCGCTCAAAGTATTCCTCGACATGTGCCGAGAGGACGGAGTGGAGCCGCGCAGGAACTACTCCGGCAAACTCATGGTGCGCCTGCCTGCTGAACTGCATGAGCGCGCAGCCGTTGCGGCGGCAGCGCACGGCAAAAGTTTGAACGCATGGTTCGCTGAGGCAGTGGCACAGGCTGCACAGGCTTGACCCAACAATACCCCGCCATCCACTGGCTCGAATCCGGCAAGCAGTGCAGTGCCCGTTGGCGCTCCGAGCGGGGGGCTGCGCCACCCAAAAAGGTGGTGCTGGCCGATGACACCATGACCGCCGATACCGCGTACCGATTGGCGTGCGAGGGCACGGCCCTGTTATGGCGCGGTGACTTTCAGAATGCACGGCAGATGCTGCAGGCAATGGCGCGGCGCATCGACAAGCCACGAAAGCCGCGCAAGGCCGCACGCGCACAGCCAACGGTACCCGACGCTTTGCTGCGAGATGCTACAAAAAATGGAGCTGCTCACGCAATATCTGCAGGCGCTGCAGCCGAAAAAGCTTCTAAAGAGTTTCATCTGCACCGCCAGGCCCAGTCGCAGCGCGCGCGGGTGCTGGGCATGCTGCTGCTGTCGTTTGATGCGGACTACGGCCTGTCGCTGCGCCGCAGCCCGGATGTACGCGTGGCCTGCAGCGAAGGCTGGGGCGTAGCGGTGCCGGAGGAGGGCGCTTCGGTGGCGTCGCTGCGCGAACTTTTGGGCTTGATCAGTGCCCACGAATGGCGCAAGAAGGGCGTGGAAGTGCCAGCGCTGGGTGCCGCACCTGACAACCGCATTCAGCCGTACTACGGTGTGTTTTCGCCGGTGCGCGGGGAGTATGTGGCGCTGGTTGCCAAGGCGCCGTTGCCAGTGGTGGTGCAGGTGCCAGGCGCTTCGCTGACCCCGTTGAAAGCGTTTGATATCGGAGTGGGCACCGGCGTGCTCTCGGCCGTGCTGGCACGCCGTGGCGTCGCGCATGTGGTGGGAACCGACCAGGACCCGCGAGCCCTGGCGTGTGCGCTGGAGAATCTGACCCGACTGGGTGTGGGCGGGCGGGCAGATGCACCCGTGCAATTGCTGCAGACCGATCTGTTCCCATCGGGACGGGCCGGCCTGATCGTGTGCAACCCCCCCTGGCTGCCCGCGCGTGCCGGGTCGCCGATTGAGCGCGCCGTGTACGACGAAGGCAGCGCCATGCTGCTGGGTTTCCTCAACGGCCTGGCGGCGCACCTCGAACCCGGGGGTGAGGGCTGGTTGATCCTGTCGGATCTGGCCGAACACCTGGGTTTACGCAGCCGCGAATTCCTGCTGGCTGCTTTTGATGCCGCCGGGTTGTGCGTCGTCGGACGTCTGGACACTGTGCCGGTGCACGGCAAGGCGCAGGATGCCACCGACCCGTTGCATGCGGCGCGGTCCCGCGAAGTGACCTCGCTGTGGCGCCTTCAGGCCGATCCGGGTTCAGAACAGCTCGCCGTTCACTAGTTCAATTTTGATAGCGCCTTGCGCAACATCGGCGGGCGCTGCAGCCGGATTGGACTGTGCATCCCGGGTCTCGCCTGCCTTCAACAGTGCACCCACGCGCACGCCCAGCAGGCGCAGGCGCTTTGTCAGCGGCGCCCGCTTGAGGCACAGGCCCGCGGCATGCCGAATGTCCTTGGCATCGTCGGTGTAGTGGTCTTGCGTCAGGTCGCGGGTGACGGCCTGAAAGTCCTGGTACTTGATCTTGATGCCAATCGTCTTGCCCACATAACCCTTGCGCTGAAGGTCCGACGCTACCTGCTCGCACAACTTGGTGAAGATGGCGCCCAGCTCCGCCTTGTCGTGAATGGCGTGCAGATCGCGCTCAAACGAGGTCTCGCGGCTGATCGATACCGGCTCGCTCTCCAGTACCAAGGCACGGTCATCGCGACCATGGGCAGCCTCATACATCCACGCTCCCGTGCGCTGGCCAAAGTGGTCGATCAGCCACTGCAGATCCTGGGCCGCAAGTTGCCCGATCGTGTGAATACCCAGGCTTTGCAACTTGGCGTCGGCCTTGGGGCCAATGCCATTGATCTTGCGACATGCCAGCGGCCAGATTTTGTCTTCCAGGTCTTCTTCCATCACGATGGAGATGCCTTTGGGCTTGTTGAACTCGCTGGCCATCTTGGCCAGCAGTTTATTGGGGGCCACGCCCACGGAGCAGGTCAGGCCGGTGGCGTCATAAATGCTCTTCTGGATGAGGCGGGCCAGCACACGGCCACCTTCGCGCTGGCCACCGGGCACCTCGGTGAAATCGATGTACACCTCGTCAATGCCGCGGTCTTCCATCACCGGTGCGATCTCGGTGATGATGGCCTTGAACTGGCGCGAATATTTTCGGTATTCGTCAAAATCCACCGGCAGCAGAATAGCCTGTGGGCAGAGTTTGGCGGCCTTCATCAGCCCGATGGCCGAACCCACGCCAAACTGGCGCGCCGCATAGGTGGCGGTGGTGGCGACGCCGCGCCCGGTGTAGTTGGCAAGTTTGGCAAAGGCGTCCACGGGAATGCGGCGCAGGGCTTCGCGTTGTGCTGCGGCGTCCCACTCCTTATCGGGTGCATCGGCCTGAGCTTGCTGGCGTAACTGCTCGAGCGCCTGCGTGATGCTGGCGCGCCCGCCGCCAATGACCACCGGCAAGCCCTTGAGTTGGGGGTAGCGCAGCAACTCGACCGACGCGTAAAACGCGTCCATGTCCAGGTGGGCAATGCGCCGCAGCATGGGAGCGGTAGGGCTACCGCCCAAGGTCACTCTTCGTCAGGGTCGATCGTCTTGTGCGCTGCCATCAGCTTGGCCTGCAGTTGTGCCGGCACAGGGGCATAGTGCGAAAACTCGATGCTGTAGGAACCCTGGCCTGCGGTCAGTGATTTGAGGCGCCCCTGGTAATCGTCGAGTTCAGCTAGCGGAATTTGCCCGGCAATGCCGACCGTGCCGGCGGGGCGCGGTGTGGTGCCGGTGACGTGGCCGCGCTTGCTGGCCAGATCGCCGGTCAGGTCGCCAATGGACGCTTCGGGCGCGACCACTTCGATGTTGACCATAGGTTCCAGCACAATCGGGTGGGCCTTGAGGATGGCTTCCATCGTTGCCTTGCGGCCCGCCTGGGTAAACGCAATGTCCTTGCCATCGACGGCGTGTGTCTTGCCATCAAACACGATCACCTTCAGGTCGTGCACCGGAAAGCCTGCGACTACGCCATCGGCCAAGGCCTGGCGCACCCCTTTTTCCACCGCCGCCATGAACACGCCGGGAATGGCGCCGCCCTTGACCACGTCGACAAACTCAAAGCCGGCGCCCCGTTCCATGGGTTCGATACGTAGCATCACTTCACCAAACTGGCCGGCGCCACCGCTTTGTTTCTTGTGGCGGCAGTGCCCTTCGGCGTTCTGGGTGATGGTCTCGCGGTAGGCGATCTGCGGCGGGCTGGTGTCCAGCTCCAGCTTGAACTGCTGCAGCATGCGGGCGAGCTTGGCGCGCAGGTGCATCTCACCCAAGCCGCGAATCACAGTCTCGTTGGTGCTGGGGTGGCGCTCCACCTTGAAGCAGGGGTCTTCGAGTTCGAGCTTGTGCAGAACGTCAAACAGGCGGTGTTCATCGCTCTTCTTGCGCGTCTGCACCGCCAGCCCCTGCATGGGCAGCGGGAACTGCAGGGGTTTCAGGTGGATGTTGTCTTCGTCGTGCGAGTCGTGCAGCACCGCGTCGAAATCAATGTCGTCCACCTTGGCCACAGCGCCAATGTCACCCGGCACCAGACTCGGCACTTCCACATATTCCTTGCCCTGCAAGCGGTACAGGTGTGCCACCTTGAACGGGCGTTTGCCCGAGCCCACAAACAGCTGTGCGTCCTTGCGAATGGTGCCCTGGTGTACCCGGAAGACGCCGAGCTTACCGATGAACGGGTCCATCACCACCTTGAACACGTGGGCCAGCACATGCAACGCGTCGTCCGGCTGCGCCTGGAAGGCCTGCGGTTCTTCGTTGGGCTCGCCCCGGTAGAAGGGTGGCGGGTTGCCTTCGGCAGGGTTGGGTGCGAGCTTGTCCAGCGCGTCGAGCAACTGGGGCACGCCAGCGCCGGTCTTGGCCGACACAAACAGGATGGGAATCAGGTGGCCCGAGCGCAGGGCCGCTTCAAACGGCGCGTGCAGTTCTTCGAGAGTCGGGTCCACGCCATCTTCCAGGTAGCGCGCCATTAGGTTTTCGTCTTCCTCGACGATCTGGTCGATCAGGCTGCGGTGCGCGGCAGCCACGGACGCAAAGTCGCTCTCGCCGTCGGCATGGCCCAGCAGTTCCACGACGTCCTCGCCGTTGTGGGTAGGCAGGTCGAGCAGCAGGCACTGGTTACCAAAACGCTCACGGATCTGGTTGACCAGCATGGGCAGGTCCACGTTGTCGGCGTCAATCTTGTTGATGACGATCATGCGGCACAGGCCACGCTCACCGGCCAGGGTGAACATGCGCTCGGTGGAGAGTTCGATACCAGACTGCGCATTGACCACGATCAGTGCAGTGTCGACCCCCGCGAGGGCAGCGATGGACTGGCCGGCAAAGTCGGGGTATCCGGGGGTGTCGATCACGTGCACCCGGGCGTTGCCGGTCTTGAAGCTCACCACGGCCGTTTGCAGTGAGTGGCCGAGGTCTTTTTCCTGCGCATCAAAGTCGCAAACGGTATTGCCTTTTTCTACACTGCCGCGACCGGCGATTTCGCCGGTGGCAGCCAGAAGGCTTTCGACCAGGGTGGTTTTACCGCTGGCGCCGTGGCCCACCAGGGCGACGGTACGGATGGTGGCGCTGAGGGCTTGACTCATGGTGGTTGTTCTTTCGTTTGAAGTCTGTGATGTGAAACATCTTACCTGCCCACCTGCATTGCACAGAGACTGAGCGGACGCGCTTCGCGCTTAAGTTGATGCAGGTCAAAAAGTGACGGCCCGTGCCTGTTTTGGTGGAACGGTGCGCACGCCAGCACCCCGTACTTCGACTCGCACCGCGTCGAGCACATGGCCTTGAGGGTCTGTGATCTGTATCGTGTGCCGTCCCGGCCACGGCTGCCATTGCGCGGAGTTGCCGCTCGCGAGAAGCTTGGCATCCACCCGCCAGCGCAGGTTGGTACCGTTGGCCTGCAGGCTCAGGCGCTGACGGCTTGGCGGAATATCGGGGTCCAGGGCGATGATGGTGCGGTCGGCAGGCGCCACGATGCGTGCATGCAGCTGTGCGCTTTTCTTTGAGCCTTTTTGGGTTGCAGCGCCCGCTGAGTATGCGTGAGGCGCTTCTGAATTCATAGCAAACGAGGGCTGTTGGGTACCCGCCAGAAACCACTCGGTGCGACGGGCCTCGGCCAACGCTGGGCTCTGCGTCGCCGCTGCAAACTCGACCGTGGCTGCCACGACCCCCGCGGGTGGTCTCGGCGCTGCGCTGGGTACCGCACTGTGCAGGAACTGCATGATCGAAGCCCAGACTGGAGCCGCGCCGGAGGTGCCGCTCACGTCCCACATTGGTGCGCCGCTGGCGTTGCCAACCCATACGCCCACCGTGTAACGCTGTGACCACCCCACGGCCCAGTTGTCGCGCATGTCCTTGCTGGTACCGGTTTTCACTGCGGTCCAGAAACGGGTGGCCAACAGGCTATCGCTGCCAAAGGTGCGAGCGCGCGCCATGCCATCACTCAGGATGTCGCCCACGATGAACGCGGCGCCCGGATCGAGCGCCGCCTGCGACGCCGTCTTGCCGCGCGGCAGCAGCGTGGTGGTACTCCAGCGCCCGCCATTGGCCAGTGTGCGGTAGGCATTGGCAAGATTCAGCAACGAAACTTCAGCACTGCCCAGGGCCAGGCTGTAGCCGAAGTAGTCGCCCGTTTCCAGCAAAGGCAGCCCGAGTTTTCTTAGCTGCTTGTGAAATGCGTCGGGCGTCACCATCACCAGTGTGCGCACTGCGGGCACGTTGAGTGACGCGCCGAGTGCGGTGCGCACCGACACCCAGCCCTTGAACTGGTGGTCGTAGTTCTGCGGGATGTACAGGCCGCCGGCGGTCTGAATCTGGGTGCCCGAGTCTTCGATGAGAGAGGCTGCGGTGAGGCGTCGCTCGGCAAGGGCCTGCGCATACAAAAAGGGCTTCAGGGTCGAGCCGGGCTGGCGCAGGGCGCTCACGCCATCCACCTCACCGGCCTGGCTGAGTTCGCCCGATGAGCCCACCCAGGCCAGCACCGCACCGCTGGCGTTGTCCAGAACCAGCACGGCACCATCTTCCACGTTGCGCTGCCGGAGCTCGCGCAGGTGGCGCTGCAGCGTTTCCATGGCAAAGCGCTGTAACGGAGCGTGTAGTGTGGTGCGCACGCTGCCGCCCTTGGCCTGGAGCGCCACCTGGCGTGCCACATGCGGTGCTATGCCCTCGCTGGCTGGGTAATCGCGCCGTTGCAGGGCGGCGCTGGTGAACATGTCGAGCGCCTCACAGTCTGCACTGTTGCCCTGCACGCTGGTCAGCACGTGGCAGGCGCGTTGCGCGACCCGCTGCGCTGCGGCATTGGGTGCACGCACCAGGGCGGCGGTGACAGCGGCTTCCCGATAGTCCAGCCCATGGGCGGCCTTGCCAAACAGGGTGCGGCTGAGCGCATCAATGCCCACCAGCTCACCGCGAAAAGGCACCAGGTTGAGGTAGGCCTCCAGAATCTGGTCCTTGCGCCAACTGCTTTCCAGCCGCTGCGCCGACACCGTCTGCCCAAACTTCTGCACGACGGTCCTTCCACCCGCATCACGCTGCAGATCGGCGTCGAGCAACCCGGCGAGCTGCATGGTGATGGTGGAAGCGCCGCGCGTCTTCTTGTTCCAGAGGTTGGCCCAGGCCGCTGCTGAGACCGCCTGCCAGTCGACACCACTGTGCTCGTAAAACCGCTTGTCTTCCGAAAGTACCAGCGCCGAGCGCAGCGCCGGCGAGATGTCGGCCAGCGCAACCCAGACGCCACGGCGCACGGTGGTATCGGTGCGCAACCGGTGCAACAACTCGCCACGCGCATCAGTGACCTGTACGTCCGACGAACGGTGCGCAGCCTTTACGGCATCAAAAGTGGTTCTAGCGCTTACGGGTATTGCGTGAGCAGCTATGAATAACGCAGCAAAAAACGAGAACGTGGAGGTCGCCACGCGCTGCAACCCTGCCACGGGTTAGCGCCTCAGGTAAACCAGAAAGTCCGCCAGCGGCAGCGGACGGCTAAACAGATAACCTTGGTAGGCGTGGCAGCCCTGGCGGGCCAGAAAGTCGCGCTGCGCTTCAAGTTCGACACCTTCGGCAATCACCGTCAAGCCCAGGCTGCCAGCCAGCGCAATGACCATCTTTGCAATGGCGGCATCATTGGGCTCGGTCAGCACATTGCGGATGAAGCCTTGGTCGATCTTCAATTGGTCCAGCGGCAGGCGCTTGAGGTATGAGAGTGAGGAGTAACCGGTACCGAAATCATCCAGCGAGAATCCCACCCCGCGAGCCTTGAGCGCAGTCATCTTGGCAATGACGTCCTCAACATCTTCCACCAGCAGGCTCTCGGTGAGTTCGAGCTTGAGGCATTTGGGATTGGCGCCGGTTGCATCCAGCACCTCCAGCACCTGGCTCACAAAGTCCTTGTGACGAAACTGGCGCGCGCTCACGTTGACGGCAATCGTCAGGTGGCCCAGATCTGCATGCCCTGCCCAATCGGCCAGCACGCTGCAGGCTTCACTCAATACCCATTGCCCGATGGGAAGAATCAGACCGGTGTCCTCGGCTAGCGGTATGAATTCTGCCGGCGACACCAGCCCCCGCACCGGGTGCTGCCAGCGCACCAAGGCCTCAACACCGGTGACGCGACCGTCGCCAATGACTTGCGCCTGGAAGTAGAGCAACAGCTGGCTGTCTTGCACAGCCATCCGCAAGTCGGACTCAAGCTCCGCACGATGCATGACCTCGGCCTGCATCTGGGGGTCAAAGAATCGCATGGTGTTGCGACCTGCCGTCTTCGCCTGAAACATGGCCAATTCCGCACGTTTCAAAGGCTCTTCCAGCTTTTCGTCATCACTACCGCCGAATAAGGTAATGCCTATGCTCGATGAACTCCGGTAATCATGGAACTCCAGGCGATAGTCGCTGGCTAGCGACAGGAGAATCTTCTCGCTCACAGACTCGGCCTGCACCGCCGCTTCCCTGACATTGGCGCTCAAGTCTTCCAGCATCACCACAAACTCGTCGCTACCGACCCGTGCGATCGTGTCACTCTCACGCACACAGGCGCTCAGGCGCTGCGCCACCTGCTTCAGAAGCAGGTCCCCCAGGGTGTGGCCCAGCGTGTCGTTGAGGGTTTTGAAGTTGTCCAGATCCACGTACAACAAAGCACTGTTGCGCTGGTGCCGCGAGACCGTGCCAAGCGCCTTGTCGAGGCGGTCCATCATGAGCCTGCGATTGGGCAGACTGGTCAGGGGGTCGTAAAACGCCAGGTTGTTGATCTGATCCTGCGCCGATTTGTGGTGGGTGATGTCCAGAAAGGCTGCCACATAGTGGGTCACCTGTCCGGCAATGTCCTTCACCGCACTGATCGTGAGCCACTCGGGAAATATGTCGCCATTTTTGCGCCGGTTCCAGACCTCACCTTGCCAGACACCCACGCCATGCAGGGTGGCATCCATACCGGCGTAAAAGGTTCGATCATGTCGGCCCGATTGCAGCATGTGAGGCGTTTTACCCAGAACTTCTGCTGCGCTGAAGCCGGTAATCTGCGTAAAGGCCTTGTTTACGCGCAGGATGATATGTTCGGCATTGGTCACCATCATCCCTTGCTGTGACTCAAAAGCGGTCGCGGCGATGCGCAAATTGTCATCGGTGCGCCGCAACTCGCGCAAGTAAAACACGATACCGACTGCGGCCAGCACGAACATGTTGCCCGACACTGCGATCAATGCAAAAAGCCAGCCGCGTTCCGCCTGGTAGCGCACCAGGTCCTGCAAGGGTCGAATGACGTGGACGGCGACAGCATCCTCGGGCAACTCTTTGGTCCCCTGCACCACCAGGCTTGGCGTGTCGGCGAGCCGCAGCGCAGCAGGGAACTGCGCACTACCCGCAGGTGCGAAAAGCAGTGGCTCAAAATTGCTGCGCCCGTAGCGCATCTGCCGTTGCGTCGACGTCAGCCTGTCGCTGACCCGGGTGTCCAATGCGAGAAACTCGAGATGCTTGTCGGACGCCAGGATGACCACCCCGTTGGTGTCAGCAACAAATGCATGGGACTTGTTGACCAGGTAACGCAGCTGTTCAACATCGCGTTTGACGACGACTGCACCGAGAAACTCGCCACTCTGCAGCACCGGCGTTGCGTAGTACAGACCGGCGACTTTGCTCACACGTCCCATTGCGTATTGGCGTCCTTGCCGACCGGCACGCGAGAGCAGGAAATAGTCACGATCACCGAAATTCTGACCAACAAAACTCCCTGGTGACGCGGCGTTGCTCGCGGCGATGCAGGTACCCTTGGCATCGAGCACGTAGATCTCGTCTACGGCGAGATTTTGCCGCATCCGCTGCAAGTACTGGTTTAAATGCTCCAGCGGCGGTCTGCTGCCTGGCGGCACTTTGCTGTTGCGCAGCGCTTGTGCGATATCGTCATTCGAGGCTCCCAATCGGGAAATGGCCTTGAGCATTTCCAGTCGCTCGTCAAGGCTCTCGGCCGTGTCCCGCGCCTGTTGGTCCGCCAGTTGCAGTTCCTTCAGGTAGAGGTCGGTTCCACGCTGGTCGTAGTAGTAACCCGAGCTCAGCCAGGCGATGGTGGTCCACACCAGCAGCAGCGCGCCAACCAGGCGATAGGGCATACCCAGGGAACTCCAGCGCGATCGATCGAGGGAGGTAGCAACAATCGTGACGACAACGATGGAACAGGTGGCTATCAACACAATCGAGGCCAGGATGGTGGGTGTCACACCGGCCGCAACGGGCGTCTCACCGACTTCGCGGACAAAGTAGGTAGCGGCCATGGCGGTGTAATGCATGCCTGACACCGCCGTACCCATGACGCAGGCGCTGATCCAGGTGGACCATTTGCGCCAGCGTGCGTCCAGCGCCTGCAGGCGAAAGTTGATCCACAGGGCAGCGATCGCGAGCACGACAGCCACCAGGAGCGACAGCAGGAACAGCCAGGTGTTGTACCGGATCTGGCCTTCCAGCCGCATCGCCGCCATGCCAGCGTAGTGCATGACGCCAATGGCAGATCCAATCAGCAGGCCGCCGACGGCCAGGCGCGAGAATCCGAGGTCTTTTTTTCCGATGATGCTGATCGCCAGCGCGCTGGCCAGCACCGCAGGTATGGTGGATAGAAAGGTGCCGGTGGGGTCATAGCTGCTCGCGCATGGCAGGCTAAAGGCAAGCATGCCAATAAAGTGCATGGCCCAGATCCCGATGCCCAGACACAAACCGCCTACCACCACCCAAATATTGCGGGTGCGAGTGAGCGATGCGCTCGTTACCTGGTGCGATACCAGCAGACCTGCGTAGGATGCAAAAATCGCAATACCGATCGACAACGCCACTAGCAGCGGGTCGTAAAACCCGATGTAGAGGGCATCACTGCCGGGAACCCAGGCAATCAGCGGCAAATACTTCAGCATGCCGGATTCACGGCTCTCGTGACGCCGTCTCTGCGGTCGGGCAACAGGTCAACGAAGACTGATATCAGTTGCATACCGGCAAAGTGTAATCCTTGGGACTCAGGTTTGCGACGACCGGACCTCGGGTGAGTCACTTTGGTGCAACCACCGTCACGCGGGCATTGGGTGCTTCGCCGAACATCTCGGGTGCGTACATGGCTTCCACACGGGAGGGCGGCACGGCAAACGTTCCGACGTTGTTGAGCCGAATCGTGTACTCCATGCGCGACACGCCTTTGGGAAAAAATGGGTAGTAACTGCGGTAGGACTCGAAGCTGCGCTCCTCGTAAGCGGCCCAGCCTGGGCCCTCGCGCTTCTCTCCCTGGGTGGCGATTTCGCTATCGCGCCCCAGGCCGCTGCCCAGAATCAATGCACCGCCAGGGAGCGGGTCGGTAATGACGGCCCAGGTCATATCCGCACTGGCGTTGACTTCGAGCGAGATGCGCAGCACGTCACCGCGCGTGTAGCTGCCAGCGGGCAGGTCCTTGTTGGCTTGCTCGATGGCTTGCACGGTCTTCCTGATCTGGTAACCGGCAAAGAACGGTTCCTTCAACGCGACGGCCGCTTGCGATTGCAGTGTCAGCCAGGGCTTTCCGCTACCCTGGTGGGCCACACCCAGAGTCTCTTTGGGCGTCGCCGGGCTCCAGGGCAGAAACATACTGTTCGTGCGTTCGCCCTTGCCCCAGTCGGCACCAGCGCTGCGCGAACCAAGCGTTGCCTTGGTGGTGCCGGCCACTTTGACCGCTTCAAACTTGCTGGAGAACTTCTCCACCGCCAGTGCCCCCCACAGGTTGGCGGTGGTGGTATTCCAGGCACCGCGCTGCTGGCGCCCAAGCAGGCCTTTGGCCAGGCGCCCCATGTCATCCTTCCAGGCGGGGTCGTCCAGTACGGCAAGCACCAGGCGTGCGCTGTTGCTGTCGCCGCCCTGCATGAGCCACCACCACGCATCATCACGCTCGGTGCTGAACACCAATGCGCTGCCCTGGTAGCTGGTGCGAGCGCGCAAAACCTGTTGTGCTTCTGCCAGGCGCTTGTCGCGCTCGGGCACGTCGGGAACACGCTTCAAGATGTTGAGCCAGTCAATCACGGCGTGCGTAGGCCACTGGTTGGGCGCAAGGGTGATGGAGCCCAGCATGCGGGCCTGCGCCTTGCCGTAACGTGACAGGGCTTCCAGAGCGGAGAGTTTGCGCACATCCAGATCGCCACCTTTGCCGTTTCTGGGGCTCCAAAAATCGCGCTGAATGCGTCCCTCCACAAAGGCGATCAGGCCGCGCTCCAGGGACGCACGTACGTCGTCGCTCAGGCCAAAGGCCGGGTTGAGGCTGGCCGCTTCATGGCTGGCACTGAGCAGGTAGGCGCTGAGCGTGTCGCTGCCCCGGTTGGCGTCGCCCGCACGCGGCGGGAAGTAGTGCGCCAGGCCATCCGCGTCGAGGTAGCTGGGCAGCTGGGCCTGCACCGCTTGCCACAATTTGATATCACGCAAACCAATGGCTTTGCTGGTCTTTTGTTCCAGGCAACTGAAGGGGTAGTTCGCAAACCATTCCTGAACGCCGGGTAGCCCGTCGGCGAGCCTGGGTTGCAGCGACATCTTCACGCCGCCCCTGCCGGCGATGGCGTCAGCGGGCGGGGCAACGTCGATGTTGAACGGACCGTCGAGCTGCACCAGCGTGGCCTGTTGCACGGTCAGCGGCACGGCGGGGACGATACGCTGGCGTGCCTTGAGCAAGTCACGCGCACCGCTTTGGGTGTCTCTGGCTTCGATCTCCCACAGAATGGCCTCGGAGCGTATCTGCGCGAGTTGCGCTGGTGCAGTGACCATCCATGTCACTTCGCGTGCCTCGCCCGCGGGAATGTCCACAGACTGGGTCTTCAAATCCAGCAAGGTCGCGCGTGGCGACACCTCCACCTTCATGGCCTGTTTGGTCGTGTTGCGCAGCGTAACCTGGGCGCGGAACTGGTCATCTTCGCGCACCAGCGGCGGCAAGCCGCTGATGATTTGCAAGTCTTGCGTGGCGCGAACGCTGGTGGACCCGGTGCCAAACAAGCCGGCGGAGGCATCGGCAATGGCCACTATCTTGAAGGTGGTCAACGTGTCATTCAACGGCACCACCACACTGGCCTGGCCATTGGCATCGAGTTTGATCGCCGGGTTCCACAGCAGCAAGGTGTCGAGCAATTCGCGTGCTCCGCTCTTGCCGCCGCCTCCGCCCGCGGGCACGGCCTTGCGCCCATAGTGGCGCCTGCCAATGATTTCCATTTGCGCGGTGGAAGTCTCCACACCCCACGAGCGCCGCTGCAGCATGGCATCGAGCAGATCCCAGCTGGTGTTGGGCATCAGTTCCAGCAGTGCCTGGTCAACCGCCGCCAGCGCTACTTCGGCGTTGGCCGCTGGTTGTCCATTGGGCAGCTTGACGGTGATGCTGACCTTCGCCTGGCCGCGCACCGGGTAGCTCTCCTTGTCCGCCTTCACGCGCACATCGAGCTGGTGCGCCTGGGTGCCCACCCGAATTTCCGCAACACCCAGCCGAAAGGCCGGTTTGCTCAAGTCCACCAAAGCGGTGGGCGCCACGTATTCCCGGCCTTCAAACCAGAAACTGGTCCACCATTCCCGTGGCGCCTTGTAGCCCCAGGTGAAAAAGCTGTACCACGGCACCTCGCGCAACCGGCCGCGCAGCGCCAGCACACTCACGTACACGTTAGGCCCCCAACTATCCTTGATCTTGAGCGAAATGGTCGGATCCTGTCCATTGAGCTGCACCACTTCTGTCTCCATCACACCCTCGCGCTCCACCGCCACCAATGCGGTGGCAAAACGAAACGGCATGCGGACCTGGAACTTGGCGGTCTCGCCTGGCTGGTAGGTCTTCTTCTCTGGCAGCAGATCGATGCGGTCGTGGTTCTCGCCACCAAACCACAACTCCCCCTGCTTGGTGACATACACCGACGCGGCGGCCTGGATGCCGTTGCCCTGCGTATCTTTGGCGGTGACCACCAGTTCCACTTCCCCCGCTTGTGCCAGACTTGTTTCACACAGCAACAAACCACGGCTGTCACTCTTGCCGCTGCACACGCTGCCAAGTTCCTTCACAGTGGTCTTGTTGTCGTAGGTGTAGAAGCCCCCCACCATGCGCTTGCGCGTGGTGGTGACGATGCGGGCCGTGGCTTTCACCTCCAGCGCCGCATCGGCCTGGGGTTTGCCCGCCAGGTCCAGCGCCAATGCCTGGAAGCGTACCTTCTGGCTACTGCCCCCCGACAAGCTCACCCAGCCCTCGGTCTTGATGCCTGCGACTACGGCCGCAGGCCACAGCGTTTGCGTGCTGCGCAAGGTCTGCAGCTCGCCATTGGGGTCGGCATAGGTGGCCTCCAGCACCAGGTCTTGTGGCTGCGCACTGGTGGGTAGTTTGGGCAGGGTCACTTTACCGGTGCCGGTGCTGTCCAGGGTGAGTGGCAGTTTGTCGGCCACCACGCGGGCATCGGCCGTGGCGTCCACCTCTTCTTCACTACCCGGTCGGTTCTCGCGGCTGCTGCGGCGGCTGCGAAAACTGAATTCGGAGAAGTCAGGGTATTGAAGCATCTTGCCGCGTACTAGCGCCGATACGCGCACCGGCAGATGCGCGGCTGCGCCGCCTGCAACATAGTTCACCTGCACATCGACCGGTACCGTTTGCGAGTTGACCAGTGCCTTTTTTTCCTTCGGGCCAATACGGCCCTCCAGCAAAGGTAGCCGGAATTCTTCCACCCGGAACGTGCCTGTGCTGAAGCTGCGCTCGGTGCCCGTGCCCCGCAGATCGATCTGGTACAGGCCGAGTTTGGCCGCCGGCGCGATGGTGAACGTGCTCTCGGCACTTTGGCCACCGGTGGCGGTCTTGCGCCAGGCCAGCGGCTGGCTGAACTGCTGGCCGCTGCCCACGTGGGTCACCATCAGGGTCGCGGGCAAGGTGTTGCTCAGGCCAAAGCCCCGGCTGGTCTCGCTGCGCAGAATATGCTTCATCGACACCGTTTCACCAGCGCGCAGCAGCGTTCTGTCCAGAATGGTGTGTGCCCGCGTGTCGGCCTGCGGGTCGTTGTCGGTGGGCAGGTTGAAGCGCCAGGGCTCGATGCCACGGTTCCAGTCGCTCCAGGTAAATGCCATGTCGTCTATCGTGCCCTTGCCGTCCAACCCCGGCTGGGGTGCGCGGGCGCTCACAAAGTAGGCCTGGGAATAGGTTCCTTCGCCTGTGCAGGTGGGCGCACGCGGCGAGATTCCGGTCAAGCTGGCGATGCCCTGTGCGTTGGTTGCAGCGGTGCCGACCGGTTTGCCGTTGCAGTCTGATACACGGACCTGTGCGTTGGGTACGGGTGTGCCCTTGTCCAGCGTTGTCACCCAGGCGAGAGAATTTTCACGGCCGAGCTTGAAGTGCACCGCCAAGTTGGTCACCAGCGCCGAGGTGCGCACCACCATGCTACGACCCGGACCATGCCGTGGGTCCAGCAGAGAGGTCCCCAATGCCGCTGACGTAATCTCCACCACATGAAAACCCGCCGGCAGCGGGATACCCACGACTTCAAACGGTCGGGGAGAATTGTGGGCCCCCACGCTTGTCGCTGCGCGTACTGCGCTGCCCCCCGAGGGGGCTGTTTGCCCTTGGGGCGGCCCGTCGGGCAAACGTGTGTTTGGCTGCGGCAATGTGAGCGTTTGCACCTGGGGCTGGCCCTGCAACAGCGACACCATGCGCGACTGCAGCTCGTTGCGGTCGGTTGCATTGACCGATTTGGGCAAGGGGCCCTTGAGGTCACGCGCGGCCACGCGGCGCGACACGGTGAAGTTGTCGTAGCGCTGCACTTTGAGAAACCAGCGGATGATCTCGGCATCCGTGCCCGCCTGCAAAGTGCTCACCGTGCCCGGCTGCAGGCTGTGTGTGGCCAGGGCATGCTCCACATTGCGCAGCGTCACCGGCAACAGCGCCACCCCGCTGGGTTCGGCAAAACGCTCGACGATGCCAAAGGGCGCTGCGGCAAACTTGGCCAGCGGTGGCATCGCGCCAGTGGATACCTTGAGCGGGAAATTGTCAGCATTGCGCAGATTCCGGCCTGACGCATCCACAAAAGCCTTCGGCAATTCAAGTGTGAAAGTGGCCTGCTCGGGCAACGGGCCCTTGAAGCGCACACCCTGCAGCACATGGTCCTCGTCGGTGGCGTCGGAGTCATCGGTGTCGAGCACCGGTTTGAGGCTGTCTTTGCCCGACACCAGGCGAATGCCCGCCAGCAGTTTGGCTGCCACTGGTGCGTTGAAGCGCAGGTGCAGCGGGCGAATCGGCAGACAGGCACTTTGCGCGTTTTCACGCTCGCAACTGAAGGTGGCTGTGAAGGGCTCGCGCACCTGGAAACCAAAGCGCTGCTCCTGCTGGTTGGCGATGCCTTGCGCCGTGCCGGGGGCGGCTGGCGCGCTTACTCCCTTGCCATAGACCAGTTGCACTTTGGCCGATGCGGTGAGGGTGCGGTTGCAGGCAACGGTCACCACGTCCAACCCGTCCTTGCGGCCCGGCTCTGCCGAGCCCTGTGCCTTGAGCAGGGCGGCGCGCTGCGCTCCTTCGATGCGTCGCACCGCCACGCGTTCGCCCAGGCCGTCCACCGCGCACCACAGGTTGGCCTGCACGCTCTCAGGCGTGGCGGGCCCATTGAGCCGCAGCACGAAAAACTGGTCTTCATCAATGCGGCTGTCGGGATAGGGTTGCACGCTCTGCACAAACGGCCCCCCGCTATTGAATTGGTAGCTGCTTACGCCCGTCAGATCTGCCCCTTTGGCCGATTTGAATCCCAACACGCGCTGCAAGGTGCAGGCCACACCCGGCGGCAAGTCGTTCTCAAAGTCAAACACCCAGGTGCGGTCATTCAACCAGCGGCTGATGCCTTTGCTAGCCTGCGCATCGGTGCAACTCAGGGTGAGCGGCGCAGGTGCCTTGGGGTCGCCAAAGTTGACAGCACTATCGTCCAGTTTGGCCACGACTTGCCGCACGCGCGCCACTTCGCCTTGGGGGGTGACACTGACAATCTGCAACGCATGGGCCTGCAAAGCCACGCTGGCCAGCAACCAGCAGCCGATTCGAATGAGGGGTGGGCGCACGATCTGCCTCCTGTGAGGATGCAAGCGTACACCACGGTTTCAAGCTGGGTTGCGTCGCATTATTGGCCTGCCACTACTCAGCCCACCAAAACGACAATGGAACCGCCCACAACTTGTCGCCGAATGGAACCACCTCGCGCCCGCCATACAAAACAATACCGTGCTGAAAGATCGCACCCTCGGTCTCTTGCAAATGGCGCAGACCCTTGAAGTCTTTGCCATTCACGGTGGCGCTGGCTTTGACTTCGATCCCCGTGATCTGGCCTAAGCGGTTTTCCAAAATGAAATCAACCTCCACGTGGGTTTGGGTGCGGTAGTGCCACAAACTGAGACGTCGACCGGAAAACGCCACATGTTTGAGCAACTCGGCCAGCACCAGGGTCTCCACGGCACTGCCGGGCAGGCCAGGCTTGTCGGTAAGCCCTTTTGCCGTGGCTCCCATCAAATGGCAGAGCAGGCCGCTGTCGGGTAAAAACACCTTTGGTGCCTTGACCAGGCGCTTGCCGGGATTGCGCTCCCACGATGGCAGCCGGACCACCAGGAACAGCATCTCCAGCAATGCAAAGTAGCGCTTGAGCGTGCTTTGTGCAATGCCAGCTGTACGCGAAAGCTCTGCAAAATTGAGCAATGTGGCACTACGCGTGGCCAGCAATTGCAACAAGTTGGGGATTTCTGTGAGTTGCTCAAGGTTGGCCAGATCACGCACATCACGTTGCAAAATGGCCTGTACGTAGGCATCAAACCAGGCTGCACGCCGTGTTTCGCTGGTGCGCGTCACCGCATCGGGAAACCCGCCGGTAAGCAAATGTGATACCAAAGTGGAACGTTCGCATGGCGCAATGCGCAACGCTTTCCAATCGCCGTGAAACAGGGCATCAGCGCGGTTGACTGCCGGGTTGTCCAAGAGTTCAGCGCAAGAAAGCGGCCACAGCGAAAGCACCTCCATGCGACCAGCAAGTGAGTCAGCCATGCCGGGCAGCAGCATCACATCGGCCGAGCCGGTAAGCAAAAATTGACCCGGCAGACGCTGTCGGTCTACTGCCGCCTTGATCGGCAAAAAGAGCTCCGGTGCACGTTGCACCTCGTCGAGCGTTACCGGGCCTTGCAAACCATTGATAAACCCCGCCGGATCCGATTTGGCGGCATGGAGTACGGCCACATCATCCAATGTGAGATAGCGGCGCGGTGTGGTGTCTACGCTCGACAGCGCCTGTACCAACGTACTTTTACCGCTTTGGCGGGCACCGTTGAGCACCACAACGGGTGTGTCTGCCAAGGCGTCGGCGAGCATCGGGGTGATATGTCTGGGATGCATATTGGCATTCAAATGGATGAAATTCAGCCATTGTATGGTTGAATTTCAACTCTATCTGCTTGCCTTTGTGTGCGTCCGCAGGCAGCTATTGAGATCCGCTGTTGATTGCTTCGACGGGCTGGTCGGGCGGCTGCTGTTTATTGCTCTTGCCTCGGAGTTCCTGGTGGGATGGCTTTGGCGTTGAGGATCAATTCAGCCGGTAGCGTTACAAGCGAAAAAGCACTGCAGCGCCCTATTGGCGGGCGTTGGCAGCTATTTAACGAGGAGCAACCTCGCCTTGTGTCGCTCCAGCTGCGCACGCACCTGGGCTGGGGCCGTGCCGCCGAGCGTGTTGCGGGCGTGCAGGCTGCCACGCAGGCTCAGGACTTCATAGACGTCTTTGCCGATCTGGGG
>JAIFLV010000184.1 GCA_020048895.1 Rhodoferax sp.
GCCATCGACTTCAACCGCCAGAGCGAGCGCCACCAGTTCAACGACCTGTACGAAAAAATCCTCAAAGACCTGCAAAGCGCTGGCAACGCGGGCGAGTTCTACACGCCCCGCGCCGTCACCCAATTCATGGTGGACATGGTCAGCCCCCAGCTGGGCGAGAAGGTGCTGGACCCGGCCACCGGCACCGGCGGCTTTCTGGTCTGCGCCATCGAGCACCTGCGCAAACAGGTGCAAAACACCGAGCAAGAAGCCGTGCTGCAAACCAGCATCACCGGCGTCGAGAAAAAGCAGTTGCCCCACATGCTGTGCGTCACCAACCTCATGCTGCACGGCATCGAGGTACCCAGCCTCATCACCCACGGCAACACTCTGGCACGCCCGTTGCGCGAGGTGACGCAGGCCGACCGCGTGGACGTGGTGCTCACCAACCCGCCCTTTGGCGGCGTGGAAGAGCCGGGCATTGAGCAAGGCTTCCCCCGCCCTTTGGCGGCGTGGAAGAGCCGGGCATTGAGCAAGGCTTCCCCGCTGATGTGCGCACCAAAGAAACGGCGGACTTGTTTCTGGTGCTCATCAAACACATCCTCAAAGTGAACGGCCGCGCCGCGCTGGTGCTGCCCGACGGCACGCTGTTTGGCGAAGGCGTGAAGACGCGCATCAAAGAGCAGCTGTTGAATGAGTGCAACCTGCACACCATCGTGCGCCTGCCCAACGGCGTGTTCGCGCCCTACACCGGCATCAAGACCAACCTGCTGTTCTTCACCAAAGGCACGCCCACTCAACACATCTGGTACTACGAGCACCGGTACCCAGCGGGCGTGAAGAACTACAACAAGACCAAGCCCATCCGCATCGAAGAGTTCGACGCCGAGAAAGCCTGGTGGGGCACTGAGGCGGATGGCTTTGCATCACGCGTTGAGAACGAGCGCGCATGGCGTGTGAATCTGGACCAGATCAAGGCCGCAGGCTACAACCTGGACCAGAAGAACCCCCACGCAGTGGACACCGTGAGCCATGACCCCGAGCAACTGCTGGCCGACTATGCGCGGCTGCAAGGTGAGGCGCAGGGGCTGCGGGATGGCGGGATGAGCTGAGGGATATCTTGGCGAAATCGCTGGGCGAGTTGCAAGAATAACCAAGTAGGTTAATAATCATGGAAAAATCAACACCGCATTGCAAGCTGCAGGTTGTAAAAGCCTTGCTGGAGGCCGGTCGATTTCAAGTCACACGCACCGCACGCATTGGTGCAGCGGCATTGGGCTTTGACTACCCCGGCATGTTGGCCGTGGTTGCAGCATTGCAGTCGTCAGACTTTTATAAAAGCATGACAACGCATGCCGACCACACCGTTTGGCAGGATGTTTACCGCGCGGCTACGCCACTGGGCGACGTGTACCTGAAGCTGACGGTGGTGGATGATTTGTTGATCGTCTCTTTCAAGGAGCTATGACATGAAATGCCCAAGCTGCGGCGCTGCTGAACTGATCCACGACACCCGTGACGAAACGTACACCTACAAAGGCGTCAGCACCGTCATCCCCGCCGTCACCGGGGACTTTTGCCCGGCGTGCGCCGAGTCGATCCACGACGGTGCTGAAACGGAACGCGTGATGAAAGAAATGGGCGCTTTTCAGCGCCAGGTCAACGCCGCGTTTGTTCCCCCCAGCTTCATCACCGACATCCGCAAAAAGCTCGACCTGGACCAGCGCGAAGCCGCAGAAATCTTTGGAGGCGGCGTTAACGCCTTCTCGCGCTACGAAACCGGCAAAACCAAGCCCCCGCTGGCGCTGGTGAAGCTGCTCAAAGTGCTGGACCGCCACCCGGAGTTGCTGGCGGAGGTACGGGCGTGACGCTGACCCGAGACGCCCGAGATAGCATCATGGAGCGGGTGCAACGCGACCCTGCATTTGTGAGTGCCTTGCTACAAGAAGTCGAAGTACTGGCCCTCAATGGTGAGCTTGAGCTTGCAACGAAATTGCTTGAACCATTGACCGCATTTCGCGCGACGATTCAAGCGGGCACCAACAGCGGCCCCGGCTTAGATGCAGAGCTGGTTTTTGCGCGCCTTGAGAGAAAATATGGCCTCTAGCCCCCGTGGAATGTGCGTACGCTGCTATCAAATTTGAAAAATTTGCCACCACCCACGGCGGTTTGGCGTGTCAGCCCGTAGCCAAAAGCAAGCATTTTCTGCATAATTCGTTTTCAAATACAAAACAATCGTTTCTATTTTGAAAACAACTCTTTCCCTTTCTGAGCTACTGTTTCCTAACCAGTACCGCCGCAACGTGCTCGCCCTGCTGCTCATGCAGCCTGAGCAGAAGATGCACCTGCGCGAGCTGGCCCGCCAGACGCAGGCCGCCCCCGGCACCCTGAAAAAAGAGCTGGACGCACTGTGCCATGTGGGCCTGCTGCGCAGCGAACGGGTCGGCAACCAAGTCCACTTTCAGGCCAACCAAGATCACCCCGTATTTGCGGAGCTGCAAGCCCTGGTGCGCAAAACCACCGGTCTGGCCGACGTGCTGCGCCAGGCCCTGCAACCCTTGGGTGATCAGGTGGAGCTGGCCCTGGTGTTCGGTTCCATGGCCAGCGGCAGCGCGCATGCTGGCAGCGATGTGGACTTGCTCGTGGTGGGCAGCGCCAGCTTCGCCCAAGTGGTGGAAGCCACCTACGCCGCCCAGACCCAGCTGGGCCGCGACATTAACCCCAAGGTCATGAGCGCTGCCGAATGGGCCAGCAAGCACGCCGGAGGAAACCCCTTTGTGCAAGAGCTGCTGGTCAGTCCCGGCATCGTACTGATCGGAAACATCGATAACTTGAAATATTAATAGATACCATTAGTTATTTTCATAAATTGGAGTCCCCACTATGCCCACCAGTGTCGCGTTAAGCCCCTACTTCGAGTCCTTCGTCAAACAGCAAGTGAATTCTGGTCGCTTCAACAACGTCAGCGAGGTCGTGCGTGCCGGCCTTCGCTTGTTAGAAGACCAGGAGCAAGCCCAGGCGCTGAAGGTGCAAGAGTTGCGTGCTGCCATTCAGGCCGGTGCGGCAAGCGGGCCCGGCATCCCGGCAGATGAGGTTTTTGACCGCCTTGAAGCCAAATACGCATCGCTGCCCGGTACCGGCAACCCGATCGCCAAAGCCTGATGCAACTCGAATTTGCCCCCTTGGCTCTCGCCGACATGGAGACGATTGGCGATTACATCGCCCAGGACAGTCCCGCCAACGCGCAGCGCTTCGTGCAGGGCTTGCGCGCTCAATGCCAGAAGATTGCCGCCGCACCCATGGTCTACGTTACTCGCCCCGAGCTTGTCGCAGGGTTGCGTAGCTGTGCCCATGGACGGTATGTCATCTTCTTCATGCCCGGCGCAAACCGGGTTCGTATCGAACGGATTTTGCACAGCGCCATGGACATTGCGGCGGTGTTCGACCCTAGGCCTGATTCCGAAGATCAAGAGAAATAGGCCCCAAGCCCCGTGGAATGTGCGCATGCTGCTATCAAATTTGAACCTATTGGCCACAGCACCTGGCGGCGTGGCGCGTCTGCGCGAGCTGATTTTGACGCTGGCGGTGCAAGGCAAGCTGGTACCCCAAGACCCCAGCGATGAACCGGCGAGCGAACTGCTGAGGAAGATTCGGGTGGAGAAAGACCGGTTGATTGCGGCGGGCAAGATCAAACGCGATAAGCCGTTGGCGGGGATTGCGGAGGAGGAGAGGCCGTTTGGGTTGCCGCAGGGGTGGGAGTGGGCACGCTGCGATGACTATTTCCTTGAACTCTGCACTGGGCCTTTCGGCTCAATGATTCATCAAGAGGACTACGTTCGCGATGGCGTTCCATTAATTAATCCATCGCATATGGTCGGCGGGCGAATCGTTCATGACCCACGGGTGACTCTCAAGCCAGCCGACGTAGAGCGCCTATCCGCGTATGCACTCAGCGCAGGCGATATGGTGCTTGCACGTCGTGGCGAAGTCGGGCGCTACGCATACGTCACGGATCGTGAGCACGGTTGGCTTTGCGGGACCGGTAGCTTCTTTGTGCGGTTGCACTCGCTCTGCGATCGCGACTATTTAGGACTGATCTTCAGCGATGCCCGGTTCCGGGAGCATTTGCAAGGTGAGTCGGTTGGCACAACGATGACCAATTTGAATCAGCGTATCTTGCTCAATGCGTTGTTGGCGCTCCCACCCCTCGCCGAACAATCCCGCATAGTCACCCGCGTCGAAGAACTCATGCGCCTGTGCGACGCCCTCGAAGCCAAAGGCCAACTCGAAGCCACGCAACACGCCCAGCTCGTCAGCACCCTGCTGGCCACGCTCACCGACAGCGAGACGCCCGTGCAACTGGCCGACAACTGGCACCGCATCGCCACCCACTTCGATCTGCTGCTAGACCGCCCCGATGCCGTAGACGCCCTGGAGCAAACCATCCTCCAACTCGCCGTGCGCGGCCTGCTCGTCCCCCAAGACCCGCAAGACGAACCCGCCAGCGAACTCCTCAAGAAAATCCGCCGTGCCGAAAAAGACAAGCTCATCGCCGAGGGCAAGATCAAACGCGACAAACCCCTGCCGCCGATTGCGGAGGATGAACAACCGTTTGCGTTGCCGCAGGGGTGGGAGTGGGTGCGCCTGAACTCGTTGCTACAGAAAATTGGTGCGGGTAGTACGCCACTTGGTGGCAGGGAAGTCTATGTTCCGTCAGGCGTGAAATTCTTGCGCTCGCAAAACGTCTGGGACGACGGGCTGCGTTTGCACGGCGTAGCCTTTATCAAACCAGAGACCCACGCAAAAATGTCGGGTACAGTGGTTGTGGCCAATGACTTGTTGTTCAACATCACAGGGGCCTCGATTGGGCGTTGTGCTGTAGTGCCAAGTGATTTCGATGAAGCCAACGTTAGCCAGCACGTCACCATTGTTCGCACCGTGTTGCCAGCATTGAACGCCTTTCTGCACAAGGTGCTGGTTTCGCGGCATGTACAGCAAGCGGTCATGGATGTTCAGGTCGGCGTGTCCCGCGAAGGCTTGAGCATTGCCAAGCTCGGTCAATTCCTTATTCCCGTGCCACCCCTCGCCGAACAATCCCGCATTGTCACCCGCGTAGCCCAACTGCGCCCCCTGTGCGCCGACCTGCGCCAGCGCCTGTCCGCCAGCCAATCTACCCAAGCCCATCTGGCCGAGGCGTTGGTGCAAGACGTGGCATAGCCCTTTTTCGGGAACTCAGGACCAATAGGGAACGTATTCAGCGAACTTGTTACCACTGCTGGCATCTTTGCGCTTGAGGCGCCCGGCAGCTACAGCTTCGCCGATCAGATTGGTGATGGCATTGCGCTGTTTGTCGTGCAGCTTGAAACGCTCGCGCAGCGTGGTGTTGGTCAGAGTTTGGCTGGACAGGTATTGCAGCACCGCGTGTTGGTAGCAGGCTTCAATGCGCTCGGGGGTTTCCATGTCGGCAAACTTGCGCGGCGCGCTCAGGGTGACGCTGAAGGTGGTTTGTTCAGGCGTGATGCGCAGGGGCGGCATGCCAAAGAGCTCGATGGCCTGCACCACTTTCTGAAAGCCCGTGCCCCGTTCCTCGCAAATGCGAAAGCGGCGAAACGAGTAGGCGAGCTTTTCGTTGCGCGATTCCGGTGTGGCGCCAATCAGTCTGTCCGGCCGCTTGCCCGGCAGCAAGGTGCCGGGGTTGGTGATGGCAATGCGGTCGCTGTACACATCCACCATGGGGCCTGTCCCACTGATATGAAAGTCCTGGTGGATGAGGGCGTTGGCGATAAGTTCGCGCAGCGCTATCTCTGGGTAAACGCTCACCTCGGTGCGCAGGGACTGCTTGATAACTTCCGAGTGGGGCAGCATTTTGCCCAGGTAGGTAATCAGACCCTCAAAGCCCACAGCGTAGCCGCGTTGGCCGCTGAGCTCTTCAATCGTGTCTACTTTGTTGGTGCCACGGTATATCACCACTCGGATGGCTTTTCTGGCCAGGTTGGGAAAGTCTTTGAGCTGGCGAGCGGCGGCAATAGCACCGAAGTTGGTGATGTAGTGCCCTCGGCCCTCCAAGGTCGTAAGGCCTTCTTCGACCAGCCATCGGGCGAGGTCATCATCGTTGTCGGGCAGTGGCCGCTCCAGCAGGCGTGCAATGGCCTGCAGGTCCAGCAGCTCAACAACTTCGTGGAGTTTCAGCAGGGTGGACGCGCGTAAGTCTTCCCATCGCATCGGTGCGCTGTTCATCATCAAGGCCCCGATCTCCTGGCGTGACGCTTTGCGGGTGGTGCCACCGGATCGAATCCAAGTCTCTTCTACCGACTTGCCGCGGCGCTGCGCGGGTTTGATGGCGGATTCGGGATCTTGACCAGCAAAACTGCAATGCCTGGCGAATGGTCTACCACCGCGTGGTCGAGTGCCAACGGTGGCTCGATGGCACCGCGTCCCAGATTGGCCAGTGTGCCGATGGTTTGCTCCACTTCGCTACTGGAGACGCCCGCTACTACGCCGTCGTTGTTGATGCCAAACACCAGGACTCCGCCGTTGGGCTGATTGGCCATGGCCATCAGGTGCTCTGCCAAACGATCCTTGTGGGCGGAGAGACTGGCTTTCCAGTCCAACTCGTTTATTTCATGCGGTAGTGGGGATAGGCTTTCTGCCAATATCGCCAGGGCATCAGCTACCCAGAGTTTGGTAATGATTCGGTGAACCCATAGGGCAGTGCAGAAATTGCTGGACACAATCAACTTTTTCCCCTACCGTTGCACTTGTGCGTGCAACCT
>JAIFLV010000121.1 GCA_020048895.1 Rhodoferax sp.
CGCACCGTCAGCGAAGCACCGTTCTGGATTTCCATCTCGGCCATGGGGAAGCGCCAGGCCAGTGTGCCATCGCCCTCCTCGGTCCACTGGATGATGTCTATGAACTGTTTCTTGATGAAATCCATAAGTGACATGGTGCGTGTCTCCTGGGTGGTTGAAGGGGCAAGCGGGAATGATACACAGCGCCGCGCCAGACTGTCATTGATACAAAGGTTTTGGCGCTACCATCGCCCCTTTGCGACTTATTTCAGGGACAACACATGCGACACATCGCTTCTTCACTGTTGTGGCTGATGGCCGCTGGCGGCTATGCCGCGGCGGTTCAGGCACAGGCACCAACCGCGCCGGCTACATCGGCTAATTCGACCGCGTCTCCAGCGGGCGCCAATGCAGCAGTAACTCAGACCACCAAGGTCACCACGGTAGAGGGCATCACCGAGTACCGCCTGGCCAACGGACTGCGCGTGCTGTTGGCACCCGACACCTCCAAACCCACCACCACCGTCAACATCACCTACCTGGTGGGCAACCGGCACGAGAACTATGGCGAAACCGGTATGGCCCACCTGCTGGAGCACCTGGTGTTCAAGGGCACGCCGACCCAGGGCAACATCATGACCGAGCTGGGCAAGCGCGGTATGGATTTCAACGGCACCACTTTCACTGACCGCACCAACTATTTCCAGACCTTCCCCGCGTCAGACGAAAACCTGCAGTGGGTGCTGACCATGGAAGCCGACCGCATGGTCAACAGCTTCATTGCACGCTCTGATCTGGAAAAAGAGTTCAGCGTGGTGCGAAACGAAATGGAACGTGGCGAAAACAACCCGCATATGGTGCTGTACACGCGGCTGATTGCGACCAGCTTTGACTGGCACAACTACGGCAAGAGCACCATCGGCGCGCGCTCGGATGTGGAAAACGTGAAGATCGAGAACCTGCAGGCGTTCTACCGCAAGTATTACCAGCCCGACAACGCCGTGCTCACGGTGACGGGCAAGTTTGACCCCGTGAAAACGCTGGCGCTCATTGAAAAATCCTTCGGGCCCATTCCCAAACCCACCCGCGTGATCGAGCCCACCTATACGCTGGACCCTCCACGTGATGGCGCGCGTGAAGTGACGGTCAACCGGGTGGCAGATACCTATTTGCTGGCTGCGCTCTACCCCACCGCAGCGGGCGCGCACCCGGACTCGGTCGCTCTGGCCGCGCTGGGCGAGATTTTGGCGACACCCCCTGCTGGCCGATTGCACAAGTCCCTGGTAGAGCGCAAGAAAGCGTCTCAAACCTCGGTGTGGACGCTGGACTTTGCCGAGCCTGGCTACATGATTTTCTGGGCCGAGTTGTCCAAGACCCAGTCCATGGCAGAGGCGCGCAAACTCATGCTCGAGCAGTTGGAGAATGTAAAGAAGCAGCCCATCACCGCCGACGAACTCAAGCGTGCCAAGGCGTCGATGCTGAGCGACATTGACAGCACCATCAACAAGTCGCAAAGCCTGGCGATCGCGCTGTCCGAATCCATTTCCAAGGGCGATTGGCGCCTGTTTTTCCTGACCCGCGACCGCGTGGAAGCGCTCACCGTGGCCGATGTGCAGCGGGTGGCAGAAAACTACCTGAAAGAGTCCAACCGGACGTTGGGACAGTTCGTCCCGACCAAGACGATTGACCGCACGGTCATCCCCAAAACCCCGGATCTGGCGCTATTGGTGGCCGACTACAAGGGCAAAGCCGCTGTGGCCGAAGGGGAGGTGTTTGACATCACTCCAGCAGCCATTGAAAAACGCACCACGCGCCAAAGTCTTGCGAACGGCGTCAAAGTCGTGCTGATCCCCAAAAAGACGCGCGCCGAAGCCGTGGCGGGTGAAATCATGCTGGAGTTTGGTGACGAAAAGAGCCTGTTTGGGCAGGCTACCAAGCTTGATATGGCCGCCAATATGCTGCTGCGCGGCGCTGGCAAACGCAGCCGCACCGACATCACCACCGAGCTCGACGCCCTGAAAACCAAGCTCAGCATTTCCAGCCAGGGGCAGACGCTGAACCTGCGGTTTGAGACGGTACGTGGCAGCCTACCAGCACTCATGGCACTGGTGCGCGACGTGCTGCGCGCCCCAACCTTCCCGGCCGCTGAATTTGAACAACTGCGTGAGCAGGCGATTACCTTCACCAATGCCCAACGCAGTGAGCCCAATGCGATTGCCTCGCAAGCCTTGTCGCGCGCACTCAACCCGTACAAACGAGGCGATATCCGCTATGCGCCCACCTTTGACGAGCGCATCGAGGACTACAAAGCCGCCAAGTTGCCTGAGGTGAAGAAGTTTTACAACGACGTAGTGGGCGCCAAGGCCGGCCACTTCTCGCTGGTGGGCGATTTCGATGCCAAGGAGATGGAAGCCGCTGCCCGCAGCATTTTGGGTGACTGGAACAGCAAACAGGCGTTTACCCGCGTTCCGCGCCCGGCGAGCGCCCCCAAGCCAGACAGCCGTTTGTTTGAGACACCCGACAAGGCCAATGCCATCTTGATTGCCGGACTGCCGCTGGCGCTGCAGGACAACGCGCCGGACCATGACGCGCTGCTGGTCGTCAATGAGATTTTGGGCGGTGGCACGCAGTCACGCTTGATGGAACGCCTGCGCCAGAAGGACGGCATGAGCTACGGTGCGGGTAGCCAGATGCAGGCCTCCGGGTTCGAGCCCAATGGGCAAATTACGCTGTACGCGATCTTCGCACCGCAGAACCGCGAGAAGGTTCAGGCGGCGGTCAAGGAAGAACTCGAACGGCTGGTCACGGCAGGCATCACCGAGGCCGAACTGGCGGATGCCAAGAAGAGCATTGACCAGCAACGCAAGACCACCCGCGCGCAAGACGCTGCCCTGGCCTGGCTGCAACTCAACCATGGGCGTCTGGGTCGCTCCATGCTGTTCAGTGCCCAGTCGGACGAGCGCATTGCCAAGCTCACCGTGGCCGATGTGAATGCGGCGCTGCGCAAGTACCTGGAGCCCGCCAAGCTGCTCAACGTATACGCCGGCGACTTTGCGGGTGCTGCCAAAAAGGCAGAAGCCGCGAAATAGGGAGCGTTCCCCGTGAGCCTACTGTTTTCCCCGTTTGACTTGCCCTCGCCCCGTGGCGGCCTGCGCCTGGCCAACCGCATCGTGGTGGCGCCCATGTGCCAGTACGCCGCCAACGAGGGGGCAGCCTCCGATTGGCATCTGATGCACTGGGGCAACCTGTTCAACAGCGGTGCGGCCATGTTCACCATCGAAGCGACAGCGGTCGTGCCAGAGGGACGCATATCACCGAAGTGCCTGGGCCTGTGGGACGACCGCACCGAACAGGCGCTGACCGACACCTTGCAGCGTGCACGGCAACTGGCACCCACCACTGCCGTCTGCCTGCAGCTCGCCCACGCCGGGCGCAAGGCGTCTGGCGCACTGCCCTGGGATGGCGGCCAACTGCTGCCCCTGGATGCCGGTGGCTGGGAGACGATGGGGCCGTCGGCACTGCGGTACGCCCCCCACGAGCGCGAGCCAGCCGAGATGACGCAGGTGCAGCTGGACTTGGTGCGTGACGCGTTTGTGGCCGCTGCCATTCGTGCCGAGCGCGCCGGGGTGGACGCCATCGAGCTGCACGCCGCGCATGGCTACTTGCTGCACGAGTTTCTGTCGCCCCTTTCAAATGAGCGCAGCGACGCCTATGGCGGCAGCCTGGACAACCGCATGCGCTACCCGCTGGAGGTGTTTGCCGCGATGCGCAGTGCCTACCAGGGCGTGCTGGGCATTCGCATATCGGCCAGTGACTGGGTTGATGGAGGCTGGGATGTGGAACAAAGTGCCGTCTTTGCCCAGAAGCTCAAGGCATTGGGGTGCGACTTTATCCATGTATCGTCTGGCGGACTGTCACCGCAGCAGAAAATTGCGATTGGCCCCAATTACCAGGTGCCCTTTGCCCGCACCGTGCGGCAAGCCTCTGCCATGGCCACCATTGCGGTCGGTCTGATCACGCAAGCCCAGCAGGCTGAGGACATTCTGCAGGCGGGTGACGCCGACCTGATTGGCCTGGCGCGCGGCTTTCTCTACAACCCGCGTTGGGGCTGGCATGCCGCGGCAGCGCTGGGCGGCACGGTGAGCGCACAGCCCAATTACTGGCGCTGCCTGCCGCGCGAAGCGCAAACGGTCTTTGGCAACGTATCCCCCGGCACGCGCTGAAACTGCAAGCCTTTTTGGCCTGTAGCGCGCTTGCAGCAAGCGGGAGCAGCTATTAAAAGGTGAGCGATTTTTGTAACGTCGCCACCGGCAAATACAGGCACAGGGGATCATCCAGCGTTGCGGTAAAGCCCAGAGTTGCATAAAACGCCCGCGCTTTGTCATCCTTGGCGTCGACTACCACGGCATACAACCCGGCCTGTTGCGAAAACTCCAGCGCCAGCCGCAAGGCAAAGGCAGTCAGGTACCGCCCGATGCCCTTCCCTTGCTGCGAGCGGTCTACACCCAAGCGGCCAATGCGCAAAATGGGCACCGGGTAATGGGGTAACCTGGGTTGTGCGGGAAGCTGGGCCGTTTGGGCCTGGCCGACGCTGACAGACACAAATCCCAGCACGGCAACGCCATCGCCTGCCACCGCGACATAGGTTTTGCAAAAGTTCTTGCGTGCAAGTTGTCCGGCCTGCTGGCTCAGAAACTGGTTGAGATCGGCATTGCCGCAGTCAAACGGGCGCCTTTGGTGCTGGGCACCGAGCCTTTCAATGCGCAGCGCCATTCAGCGCAAAGCCATCAGTTTTCGCAGCGCTTCGGTCGGTTCGGCCGGGTTTTCGCAAGTGGCCACAAAGGCTTCAAAGGCCTGTTGAGACAGCATGAGGGTGTCTTTGTCGGCCACGATACGGCGTGCCGCCTCATATGCGTTTTGCAGCATGAAGCTCGACACCGTGGACCCCATGATGGCCGCAGCCCGTTCAATCAGCGCCTTGGCTTCGGGGCTGGTGCGCAGGTTGATACGGGCGGATTCGGTGGCAGTGGTAGCAGTGGTCATTGGGCAATCTCCAGATCGCATATTGTACGTCAATTTGACACACATTTCGCATAGAGGCACAAACGATATTTGGCAACGTAGCCCCTGGCACCCGTTGAAGTTGCAAGCCTTTTTGGCCTGTAGCGCGCTTGCAGCAAGCGTGGCCAGCTATCATACTAGGAGCACCAAGTGCTTTAGCCTGGGGCTGGTCGAGCCTCCCTTTCCAGTGGCGGATGAACCGAACATCTCCATAGTGCACGTTATTGCAAAGTTAGATAGGGCGAAGTTCTTTCCCATTGATAACGTCCTGATGCTTTCCCATTTTCGCTACGACCCCTGATCTATAAACCTGCTCGATGCAAGAAATCGAGCAGTTCCGGTAAGTGCACCGTCAGGGCGGCGCTGGGGTCATGCCCACCTTTGACGCATAGGCACTGCACCCGATCTGCAGAACCAGCCGCCAATAGACGTTTAACATTGGCAACTGGCACAAGTTCGTCTTCGCTGCCGTGCACCAGCAGCACGCGGCAACGCAACCGGGCGATGCTGGTCAGCGGTGCTATGTCATCAAAGCGTGCACCGATCACCACTTGCACATGGCGCATGACGTACCAGCCCACAACCGGGTAGGGAATGTGCGCTTCGGCTAGAAAGGTGCGCATGACTTCGCGCGGGTGCGCAAACGCGCTCAAGCTGATGACAGCGCGAACATCGTTTCGTCGTGTGGCGCAAAGCAGCGCGGCACCGGCCCCCACCGAATGGCCCATGATCGCAATACGTTTGCTGTCTACCGCGGGTTGGCGTTGCAGCCAATCCATTCCCGCCTCGATATCCTCGGCAAAACGAGGCAGCGAGGTAAATGGCGCATCGTCACTTTGACCGTGACAACGGGCATCCATCAGCATTACAGAAAAGCCCGCGGCGTGCAGTGGCGCCAGCGCGGGCAACATCAAACTAGCGTTGGCACCCCAGCCATGCATGACGAGCACGGTCGGGGCTGGCACCGGGACCGATGCAGATACAAACCAGGCAAACAGTGTCTTGTTGTCTGCTGTGGGCAAGCGTACCGATTGCGCGCTGAGCCCTACATCGGCCGGCGTGCGATGGTGCGCCAATCGGGGTGCGCGCAGACCGCGCAAAATCAGCGCGTGTGCAGCGCGGCGCAGCACCAACGCGCTGGTCAGGACGATGGCGCTGGTAAGCAACATAAAAGGGTGGGTAACCGCGCAGCGTGGCTCAGACCGGGCAGTTGGTGCTGTCCTTGGTATTGATCAAGTGGTTGGCCATTTGGGCGAAGTTGTGGATCAGTTGCTGTCGTAACTCGACGTCGACCACCTGTTCGGTGAGCGCCTGGGTCATGCACAACATCCATTCATCACGTACTACCTGGCCGACGGCATAGGGTGCGTGGCGCATGCGCAAGCGCGGGTGCCCTTTCTTGGCAATGTAGAGTGCAGGGCCGCCGAACCAACCCGACAAGAACTCAAACAGGCTGTTTGCGCTGCCGACAAGACTTTCGGGGTGCAACTGGCGCACGGTGTAGGCCTCGGGCAGTTCATCCATCAGTGCGTAAAAGCGCTGCACCAGGGTGTGAATGGCAGCTTCTCCACCCAGTTTTTCGTAAGGGGAGAGTGCAGTGGTGGGGTTCATCGGTAGTTTCTGAGGTAGGCGCCCTCAAACCAGCGCTTGGCCCAATGGAACAGGCGGCTTGATGGCAGGATGATTTGGCGGCGCGCGTTACGAAAAACCAGCGTGCCGTGGTCTATGGCATCAATGATGCAGACGAGTTCCACCGCAAAGGTCGCCTGGGGTGTCTCGCCGCGCAGGCTTGCCAGCAGATTGTGCGCAGCCGCGGCAGCCTGCAGGTCGGCCATATGGGCTTGCTTGGGCATCCAGTCGGGGCCGGGAAAGCTACCTGAGTCTCCCACCACATAGACGTCGTTTTCGCCTTCCACCCGGCACTGCGCATCGGCTTTGAGCAAGCCACCTGGAGAGCGCGCCAGCGTGGTCTGATCAAACCAGTGGTTACCGGTCATTCCGGGCATAAAGAGCAGCAGGTCCGCCCGGAATTCACCGCCGTCGGTCACCACCTTATCGACTTCAAAGCGCTTCAATTTGTGACCCAGGTGTGTTGTGATGCCACGTCGCTCCATTTCCCGCAGCAGGTGCTGCACTGCCTTAGCGCCCAAGCGGTTGCCAGGTTCCCTGGACGGGTTGAAAAATACGATCTCAAACCGGTCGCGCCTGCCCTCACGCCTGAGTTGTTCGTCGATACCAAACAAGAACTCGAACATCGGCCCACCCCGCACGGCACTGGGCTCATCGGGGTTACCAGCAAAGCCCACGGCAATGGTTCCACCATACATGCCCATAAGGCGGTCACGAATTCTTTCCGCTGCAGCAATGCCCTCGCAAGGGGTGATGGCATGCTCGATGCCCGGTAACTTCTTGATGAAGCGCCCGCCCGACGCAATTACGAGGGCATCGTTGCGAACCTCACCGGCGGTAGTGACAACGACCCGACCTGCCTCGCTTAGACCGGTCACGTCGGCGGCAACATGCTGGACGTTCATGCGGCGGAAGAAGTTCTCGAGCGGGACGACCAGTTGTTCACGGGTACGCAAGCCGCTGGGGATCCAAATAATTCCAGGAAGGTAGTGCAGTTCAGCCTTGGGCGCAATGAGTGTGATGGCGATGTGGCGGTCGTGCTTGCGGATCTCTCGCACAGCGGACAGTGCGCCAAAGCCAGCTCCAATGATCGATATATTCCGTACTGCGCTCATGGCTCAGCTTCTCGGCAGGCCAGCAGGCGGCCAGCATTTCGCCAGCGGCGAAGTATCAACCGCAAAACGATTCCATGGGCAGCTTTTGGGCACGCCGTTGCGGCTTACAAGGATCGTGTCATGGTTGCAACGTCTCTTCCAACGCGTGACACGGGTTTGCCTGGTTTCTTCATACATGGCATGGACATACTTCGCTGTATGCTGGTGTTGCTCCAGTTGTCAATGGGAACTCCGTCAAGTCTGAATTTTCCACCAGCATCCGCGACAGTGACAATATCTTGACCAGCGTGCCAGCGTCAATGACATGGTAGTAAATCTGGTTGCTTTGGCGATGCCTCTCCAACAAGCCAGCCCCATAGAGGATTTTTAGATGGTTCGACATATTGGGCTGTCGAATGTTTATCTCATCAATCAACTCACCGACATTCTTTTCCGAACGACACAAACTTTCGAGAATGCGCAGGCGTACCGGGGCCGATAGGGCGGAGTACAGCACAGCGGCTGAGTGACACCGGTCAGTTGCGTCACATAAGGAATCGGGTGACAGGCTGTCCATAGTCATCTCAGTGGTCCCACCAAAGCAAAACTGCCATCAAAAGCGCCGCAAAACAGGACCAGCCAGAGAAGAGCAGACGCCAGACCCGCGCGCGGGGTACGAATCCAACACCCCTGACAAGGCCAGCACTCATGGCCCAAAATATCGATAGCGCCAAAGCGTGATGGGCTGTTCCGTCGGCACGCGCCATGATGAAGGGATAGATGCTGCCCGTCAGCATGATGATCAATGCCACGAACAGACTTGGCAGATGCATGCCCACCGGTACCTGTCCATGCGTGCTTAGGTTCCTGTCTACGTGGTTGGGAGTTAGCAACATGCGTTACTCATCTTTATGGTGGTGTACATGCGTGCGCGCTTGCTCGTTTTCACCCCACATCGCATTCAGAATGGCTAGCAGCACTGCAAAGCCGACGCCGAGGACCCAGGAAAAGTACCACATGTGAAATCCTTTGAAAAGTGTTCATATCACTTGATTGAAAAACTCAGTAAGCCGCATGCTCGTGTTCCTGTATGTAGGCTGCCGTCACCTTACCCCGCATAACGCCGTATGCCCAACTGGTGTAGAACACAATCAGCGGCATGAAAATCATCGTGCTCCAGAACATGATGCTCAGCGTCAGGTGGCTGGAAACGCTGTCCCACACCGTCAGACTGGCCGAAGGCATGGAACTCGACGGCATGACGAAGGGAAACATCGACGCGCCCGCCGTGCCAATCACCCCCAGCACGGCCAGAGACGAAGCCACAAAAGCGCTCAGTGTGAAGCGCAAGCGCATCAGCACAGCGCTTAGCAGCGCGCAGCCAATACCCAGCGCCGGCAGCAACCACAGCAGCGGCTGCTGGCTGTAGTTGGCCATCCAGGCACCAGCCTCGCGTACCACAGTCTTGGTCAGGGGGTCGGGCAGACTATTGGGGCTGATGAGCGAGCTGATACGGTAACCGTCAATGCCTTGCAGCCATAAGCCTGCGCCCGTAAAGGCCAGCACCATCACCATCGCCGCACCGGTGGCGGCACGGATGGTGCGCTCCTGGATGATGCCTTCGGTGCGGTGCGCCAGGTAGGTGCCGCCTTGCAACGTGATCATTGCACTGCTGACCACACCGGCGAGCAAGGCAAATGGATTGAGCAGTTGCCAGAAACTACCCGAGTAAGTAGACACCATGTACGCGTCGAACTGAAAGGGCACGCCCTGCAGCAGGTTGCCAAAGGCAACACCAAAAATCAACGGTGGCACTGTACCGCCGATGAACAGGCCCCAGTCCCAGGTGCTGCGCCAGGTGGCGTTGTGGATCTTGCTGCGGTAGTCAAAGCCCACCGGACGGAAGAATAGCGCCCACAGCACCACCAGCATGGCCCAGTAGAAGCCGCTGAACGCCGTGGCATAGACCAGGGGCCAAGCGGCAAAAATAGCACCGCCGCCGGTAATGAACCACACCTGGTTGCCATCCCAGTGTGGCCCCACGGTATTGATGACGACGCGGCGTTCCAGGTCATTGCGTCCGACGAAGGGCAGCAGGGTGCCCACGCCCATGTCGTGCCCATCCATGATGGCGAAGCCGATGAGCAGCACGCCGACCAACAGCCACCAGATGATCTTAAGAGTTGAATAGTCAAACATAAAGCATCCTGTTAAGCGTGAGCTTGAGGCTCGTTGGCATAGCGGCCGGTCCCCAGGCTGCCGGGGCCCATTCGTGCGAACTTGACCATCAGGAACATCTCCACCACCAGCAATACCGTGTAGAAGACGATGAAACCAACCAACGATCCATACAGGCTGTTGACACTCAGGGTGGAGACGCTCAGGTGCGTGGGCAGCACACCGTAAATCGTCCAGGGTTGGCGGCCGTATTCGGCGACAAACCAACCCAGTTCGCAGGCAATCCAGGGTGCCGGCAGCGTCCACAGCGCTGCCTTCAACAGCCAGGGTTTGTCCATACAGGCCGACTTCAATGTGCTCCAGAATGCCAGGCCAAACAGCAGCAGCATGGCAAAGCCCAATCCGACCATCAGTCGGAAGGCCCAAAACATGGGTGTCACACGTGGCACGGTGTCATTGACAGCGCGCTCGATAATGTCGGGCGTGGCAGCGTTGACATCGACCACATATTTTTTAAGCAGCAGGCCAAAGCCCAGGTCAGCCTTGTGCTCCTCGAAAACCCGTTTGGCCACACCATCTTCGCGGTTGGCGCGCAAGACCTCCAGTGCATTCACGGCGACGATGCCGCGAAGAACACGTTCGCGGTTCTTGGCCTTAATCTCGTGGATACCGGGAATTTCCTTGGTGAGCGAGCGCGTACCTATCAGGCCCATAACCCAAGGAATCTCGACTTCCCAGTTGTTCTTCTGCTCGGCCTCATTGATGCTGGCCACCAGCGTCAAACCGGCCGGCGCGGGCTTGGTCTCCCACATGGCTTCGATCGCAGCCATCTTGGTCTGCTGCGCCTCGCCTACGGTGTAGCCTGACTCGTCACCCAGCACAATGACACTTAATGCTGAAGCCAGGCCAAAGGCTGCAGCCACGCGAAAGCTGCGCTTGGCAAATTCGACATCTCGCCTTTTGAGCAGGTACCAGCTCGAAATCGACAGAACAAACATGGCGCCGGTGGTGTACCCAGCAGACACGGTGTGCACAAACTTGACCTGCGCGTCGGGGTTAAAAACCACGGCCCAGAAATCGGTCATTTCCATGCGCATGGTCTGGTAGCTGAACTCCGCACCCACTGGATTTTGCATCCAGCCATTCGCTATCAATATCCATAGGGCCGACAAGTTGGTACCCACCGCCATGAGCAAGGTTACTAGCAAATGCTGGGGCTTGCTAAGCCTGTCCCAACCAAAGAAGAAAAGACCGATCATGGTGGACTCCAGAAAGAACGCCATAAGCCCTTCTATGGCCAGAGGCGCACCAAAGATGTCACCCACGTAATGCGAGTAGTAGGCCCAGTTGGTACCGAACTGGAACTCCAGTGTGATGCCGGTGGTAACCCCGAGCGCGAAATTGATGCCAAAGAGCTTGCCCCAGAAGCGCGTCATGTCTTTCCACACGTCGTTGCCGGTCATCACATAGACGCTCTCCATGATGACCAACATCCACACCATACCGATGGTGAGCGGCACAAAGAGAAAGTGGTACAGCGCCGTGGCGGCAAACTGCAGCCGTGACAGGTCCACCAGTTGTTCCGAGATCATTGATTTGTTCCTTGTGTCGAAGCGGATGCGGGCTGCAACAACAGCACCGCAACGCCGACGTCATCGACTGCCACATGCTGATGCCGGAAGAACACCGACCAGAGCGCCAGCAAAATGGCGAGTTTGAGAACCAGCACCAGCACCAGGTTTCTCAGAAGCGTTCGATCGGATAAGTTCATGGCAGTCATTGCTTATGCAAGTAATTACAGTCAAGAACCGTGCCATGGACCACATAAAGAAATAATTCAATAAATTCAATGACTTGGAGAGAGCACTGACCGGTGCTTCCGCTCGTGCGTCAATTACAGAGGTGTCATAATTGGCATGTTTTGCCATATTTGGCATACATAAGCGACCACGGAAAAAAGGTTCCTCGTGAAACCACTGCCAGAGCTGATGTCCTTTTTGGAGGGACTCAGCGAACCCCACATCCTGTTTGATTCTCGGTATCGCATCCTGGCGGCCAACGCTGCGTACCGTCAGCAATTCAGCCAGGCACAAAGTGTGGTCGGACGCACTTGCTATGAGGTGTCTCATCACTTCAACGTGCCCTGCGATCAAGCTGGAGAGTCGTGTCCGTTAGCCCAGGCTCGTGCGTCCGGACAGCGAGAGCGTGTCATGCATTTGCATCACACTACCAAGGGAGAGGAATACATCAATATCGAGTTGGCGCCCATCTCCAACACGGCGGGCAAACAGACCTATTACGTAGAAAAGATGGAGCCCATCCGAGTGGCGCTGGGACAACCCGCAGCGCGCGGGCTGATCGGCCGTTCACCCGCGTTCCAGGAGATGCTCGCTCTGGTAGCGCGTGTGGCGCCTTCCATGGCAACCGTGCTGTTGCTGGGAGAGTCTGGCACTGGGAAGGAGTTAGTGGCGCAAGCTGTGCATGCATCAAGCACGCGCGCCCACAGGCCACTTGTTGCGGTGGACTGTGCCAGCTTGCCGGAGAACCTCTTTGAATCGGAGCTGTTTGGTCATGAGCGTGGCGCCTTCACCGGGGCCAATGTTGCCCGAAGCGGACTGGTGGAAGCCGCTAGCGGAGGCACGCTTTTTCTGGATGAGGTGGGGGACATTCCCCTGTCCATTCAGGTAAAGCTGTTGCGGCTGCTTGAATCCGGAACCTACCGTCGGGTGGGCAGCACGGAGCTGCGCCATGCGGATATCCGTATTGTCTCCGCCACCCATAGAGACCTCGCTCAGATGGTGTTCGAAGGCTCTTTCAGGGAAGACCTGTACTACCGCTTGAGCACTTTTCCGATTCATTTGCCAGCATTGCGTGAGCGCCGACAGGACATCGGGCTGCTGAGTGCGGCTTTGTTGCAACGTATGAACCCCATGCGCAATCTGACATTGACCGCTGCCGCCCAGCGCCTGCTGCAACAACAGGACTTTCCAGGCAACGTGCGTGAACTGCGTAACCTGTTGGAACGCACCTCCCTGCTGTGTGATGGTGATACATTGGGGGTTCAGCAACTGGAGCATGCCTTGTTTTTCAGTGTGCGACTGCCCGTCTCCAAAGGGGCTGTACATTCTTCGCAGCTGTCTGAACCGATCGCTGCGCCGCATAATAAGCTTGGCGCATCCAAGCTGAAGGACGCCCAGCGTGAGGCATTCGCCACGCTGGTTGACAACTACGAAGGCAGCCGGGCGGACTTGGCAGCGCACCTGGGCATCAGTGCCCGTTCTCTGTACCGCAAGCTCAACGAATTGAAATAGCCACACATTGGCTGAATCCGTGGATTTACACCGCCCATTGTTCGATAGCGGACTACTAGTCAGACTCTTCGCTCTCTCGCATCTTCTTCAGAAAAAAAACGCGCATCCCGATTGCCAGCGCCAGGGAAGCCAGGGTGAAACCCAGCGCCACCAGGCCGTAATCGGTCGTAAAGAGGTCTGTGAGTAGCTGCATCTCTTGAAGTATAGGATCTGCAGTGCGACGCATACCATGCCGAATTGGCAAGTGTGAGCCGCTATAAGTTTCACATCGGTTTTCAGATACCCGTATGCAAGACGTTGAATACACGCCTCTTTGCCCTCTTACGCCCGCGCAGCGTCCCTAGCCAGCTATCAAAACGTGAGCAATTTCGATGGTTCGGCGGACCCATGCGTGCACACCGGGCTGCGCTTACTCACATGCGGGTCTTGAGAAACTCGCCCAGCGCCCGGTCTTCGGTCTGGATGTGGTGCATCAGCCAGTCCTTGAGTGACTGCAGCACAAACAGATCACCGCCTTTGTTCAACCGTGAGCGAAAGTGCAGGGTGTCTGCCAGCAGGCGGCCGTGGATGGCGTCATGCGGTGCCTGGCCCGGGTAGTGGTAGCGCTCCATCAGCTCGTGTTCCGTGGCAAAGTGCTCGGCGGTGTAGGCGGCCAGTTCCTGGAACAGCTCCTGCACGATGGCTTCGTCCGCCTTGTCGCGTACCGCCAGATTGAGCTGGTTGATCAGGGTTGCCAGTCGCCGGTGCTGCTGGTCAATGACCGCAATACCGATGAAATGCGCATCGTCCAGACCGGCCCAATCATCACTGGCGACGGCACCGCTCGCGGAGTTGTCGAACACGCGGAGTTGGCCCTTGCCGGCGGCCTTGCTCTGGTACATGGCAGCATCGGCAGCGGCCAGCAGGGTGTCCATTTCCGTGCCGTGGTTGGGGTACAGGCTTACGCCGATGCTCAGGCCCACGCGCACCGACGCGGCGTCGGTCAGCTCGATCGGCTGTACGACCGATGCAATCAGTTTGGACGCCACTGCGGTGGCTTCCGCCATGTGCTCCAAGCCGCCCAGAATGACCACGAATTCATCTCCGCCGACCCGGGCAACCGTGTCAACTGCCCGTACACACGACACCAGGCGCGCCGCGACGTGCTTGAGGACGATGTCGCCTGCGTCGTGGCCGTGCTGGTCGTTGACATGCTTGAATCCATCCAGGTCGCCAAACAGCAGTGCCACCTTCTTTCTGTTGCGTCTCGCATGCGAAATGGCATGTGAGAGGCGGTCAAAAAACAGGGTGCGATTGGGCAACCCGGTCAAACGGTCGTGGTAGGCCATGAAGCGGGTCTGCAGCTCGGCCTCCTTGCGTTCGGTGATGTCGGCATGGGTACCGATCATGCGCAGAGGCTTCCCTTCAGGCGTGCGGCTGACAATCATGCCGCGTGACAGAATCCAGAGCCACAGCCCGGCTTTACTGCGCATCCGGAACTCGGTGGCGAATCCTGGGGTGTCGCCAGCCAGATACGCCTGTATGGTGGCTTGCGCCTGCGGCAGGTCTTCGCTACACACCAGTTGCTCCCAGGTGTGCAATGTGTTGGCAAGCTCATGGTCGGCATACCCCAGCATCTGCTTCCACCGCGGTGAAAAGTTGGCTTCGCCGGTCTGGATATTCCAGTCCCACACACCTTCGCCCGAACCTTCGAGCGCGAACTTCCAGCGCTCCTCGCTCTCGTGCAGGGCTTGCTCGGTGCGCCGTTGCACCGTGATGTCGCGCACGATGCTCGACACCGCCACGATCTCGCCCGCAGCGTCTCGAATTGGTGACACCGTCAACGACACCAGGATGCGGGTGCCGTCCTTGCGCAGCCGCACGGTTTCGAAGTCACAAATCGGCTGACCCTGGCGAATGCGGTCCGGAATCAGCGCCACATCCACGTGGCGCTCCGGCGGGATCAGTATGTCAATGGAGTGACCCATCATCTCCGCCGCGGTGTAGCCGAATATGCGTTCAGCAGCCGGATTCCAGCTCGCCACGATACCCTGCAAATCGCGCGAAATGATGGCATCACCGGACGACTCCACGATGGCTGCCAACAGCGCTTGCAACGCTGATGCGGTGTCGGCGGCAGGAGGCAGTGGCATACGCAGGAACCCCTTCCCAAGGAGTAATTGTTTTACTTGAGCTTACTCTTGCAATGCAGGATTGCAAACAAGACCAACAGGTCCTTGACCCAGCGCAGGTCTTTTGCGCCACAAGCTCTTGGTATCCACTTGCCAAAGTGCGATACTTTGCGTTTCATGCATGCACGCCGGGAGGGGCGACATCCGTGATGAGATCCCCGCGTCCGCTCCAATCCTTTCAGACCCGCATCATGCTGGTGGTGATGGGCGCACTGCTGCTTGGCCTGGGCGCGCTGTTTGCCCATGTCAGCCAGAACCTGCGCTCGGACATGCGCGACGCACTCGGTGACCAGCAGTTTGCTACCGTATCGCTGGTGGCGACAGACATCAATCAGGAACTGGTAGACCGAATTACGGCGCTTGAGGGAATAGCGGCCAGAGTCGACGATAAGCTGCTGGGCAACGCCGCAGCCCTGCAGCAGTTTCTCGAGTCCAGGCACATCCTTCCGCTTCTGTTCAATGGCGGTTTTTTTGTAACCGACGCCAAGGGAACGACCATTGCATCGCTTCCGCTGTCTGCCGCGCGAAATGGCCAGAATTACATGGAACGGGACCATGTCATGACCGCCCTGAAAGAGGGCCGCAGCGCGATCAGCAAGCCCATGCTCAGCAAGACACGGGGCTTCCCGGTGGTCTCCGTCGCTACGCCGATTCGCAACGCCGGTGGCTTGGTGGTGGCAAGCATCGTTGGAGTGACCAACTTGAGCCAGCAGAATTTTTTGAGTCGCATATCGAGCAACCACTACGGCAAGACGGGAGGCTATTTGTTGGTGGCCCCGCGCCACCGCCTGATCATCTCCGCCACCGACACAAGCCGAATCATGGAGATACTGCCTCCCCCCGGGGTGAGCCCCCAGTTGGACCGTTTTCTTGACGGTTATCGCGGCACCGATGTTTTCGTCAACCCCAAGGGCGTCGACGTGCTGGTATCGGCACAAAGCGTACCGGTGGCTGACTGGTATGTGGCAGTCATACTGCCGGTGACCGAAGCCTTTGCACCGCTGGAGGAACTGCAGCGCAGACTGCTCATGGCAACCATGTTGACCCTGGTGCTGATCGCAACGCTGACATGGTGGGTGCTGCGACGCCAACTCGCACCCATGCAACAGGCCGTGCAGGCACTGCAAGCCATGACCGCAGGCCAGCAGCGTCTGGCGACCCTGCCCATCCGACGCAATGACGAGGTGGGCACCCTGATCGGAGGCTTCAACCATGCGCTGGGCGTGCTGAAGAACAGCGAGACACGCTTTCGCACGCTGATCGAATCCAGTCAGGATGGCATCGTTGTCCATGTACAGGGCAATGTGGTGTACGCCAACCCGGCGGCCGTGCGATTGATGGGGGGCCAGTCTGCTGACGATTTGCTGGGTACGGCGATCCTTGATTTTGTGCATCCGGATTCCCGGGAACTGGCACTGGAACGCATCCGCAAGAATCAGGTCGATGGGTTGCCTGCGCCGCTGGTCGAACAACACCTGATGCGGCTCGACGGCACCGTGCTGCCCGTCGAAATTCAGGGCACCACGATCGATTTCGATGGCCAGTCTGCGGTTCAGTCGGTGTTTCGGGACATCAGCGAGCGCATGCAAGCACAGGAAAAGCTGCAACTCGCCGCAAGTGTCTTCTCGCACGCACGCGAAGGCATTGTCATTACCGACAGCGACGGCACCATCATCGATACCAACCAGACCTTTTCCGAAATTACCGGCTTCACGCGCGAGGAAGCCATCGGTCAGAACCCCAGCCTGCTCAAGAGTGGCCGACAGGACGGCGATTTCTACGCTGCCATGTGGCGCGATCTGCTGCACAAGGGCCACTGGTACGGTGAAATCTGGAATCGCCGCAAGAACGGCGAAGTCTATGCCGAGATGCTGACCATCAGTGCTGTGCGCGACCAGCACGGCACTACCCAACATTACGTGGGCCTGTTCGCAGACATTACCGCGCAGAAAGCCCATCAGAGTCAGTTGGAGCACATTGCCCACTTCGATGCACTGACGGGTTTGCCCAACCGGGTGCTGCTGGCCGACCGCTTGCAGCAGGCCATGGCACAAGCAACACGCCGTGCTGAAATGCTCGCGGTGGCATATCTGGATCTGGACGGCTTCAAGGGTATCAACGACCGCCATGGCCACTACGTTGGCGACCAGCTCCTGATGGCACTGGCCAACCGCATGAAAGACTCGCTGCGCGAAGGCGATACGCTGGCACGCATGGGGGGTGACGAGTTCGTTGCGGTTCTCATTGACCTGACAGACACGCAATCCTGTCTGCCCCTGCTGATGCGCTTGCTCACCGCGGCATCGCTTCCGGTACCCATTGATGGCATTGAACTACAGGTCTCCGCCAGCGTCGGGGTCACTTTTTTTCCGCAGCCGGAGGTCGATGCCGAGCAACTGCTGCGCCAGGCGGACCAGTCGATGTACCAGGCCAAGCTGGCTGGCAAAAATCGATACCACCTGTTTGATGCGGCGCAGGACAGCAGCATCCGCGGCCACCACCAGAGTGTGGAACGTATTCGGCAGGCCTTGCAGGACCATGAGTTTGTGCTGTACTACCAACCCAAGGTCAACATGCGCCGCGGCACCGTGATCGGTGCGGAGGCATTGATCCGCTGGCAGCATCCCGAGCAGGGCCTGCTCGCCCCGGACCAGTTCTTGCCCGCTATTGAAGACCACCCACTGGCGGTCGCGGTCGGTGAGTGGGTGCTCGACACCGCATTGCGACAGATGGAAATATGGCAGGCGCAAGGACTGCAAGTGCCGGTCAGCGTCAACATCGGGGCGCGCCAGTTACAGCAAGTCAATTTCATCGACAGATTGCGCGACCTGCTGGCACGCCACCCTGGCGTCGCCACACACTGGCTGGAGCTTGAAGTGCTGGAGACCAGCGCGCTGGAAGATCTGGCCTTGGTATCCCAGGTGATGGATGCGTGCCAGACCCTCGGCATCCGTTTTGCGCTCGATGACTTCGGCACCGGCTACTCATCGCTGACCTACCTCAAGCGTTTACCGGTGGCGCTGCTCAAGATCGACCAGACCTTTGTGCGCGACATGCTCGAAGACCCCAACGATCTGTCCATCCTCGATGGCGTGCTGCGCCTGGCCTTTGCGTTCAACCGTGAGGCCATTGCCGAAGGGGTCGAGACTCTGGAGCATGGCGCGATGTTGCTGCGCCTGGGCTGCGAACTGGGTCAGGGCTACGGCATTGCGCGCCCGATGCCTGCCGAGCAGTTCCCGGTCTGGGCGGCAGCGTGGCAGGTGGATTCCTCGTGGAGAGACCTCTGCGCTATCGACGCGGTCGACCTGCCACTGCTGTACGCAGGTATCGAGCACAAGGCCTGGAGCACAGCGCTGGCGCGGCACCTGCGCGACCCAGTCGAACTACCAGCGCCCGCGCCCCTGCAGCCGGATCGGTTTGAGCGCTGGTTGCAGGTGCAGGGGCAGAGTCGCTACGGCAGGCACCCGAGTTTCCAGTCACTGCTGGCAGCCCGCGTCCAACTCATCGCGCTCGCAACGGAGTTACTGACGATGCAATCACAGGGACGGGGTGCAGAGGTCGCGGCACGATTTGCCGACCTTCACCGTCTCGACCTGCTGCTGCGGTCCAGCCTGGCGGAAATGGTCCGTGTGCTGCGATCGGCACCTTGAGCCGCCCGGGCAGCAGACGGGTTCAGTCTGACGAAGTCAACTGCTCAAATTGCACAGCTCAGCTTTTAGACAATCGAAACACCGCCACGGTTCCCACCAGCTCTTGCGCCTGGCTCTTCAGGCTGGAGGCCGCTGCCGCCATCTGCTCGACCAGGGCAGCGTTTTGCTGCGTGGTCTGGTCCATCTGACCCACGGCCTCGCCTACCTGCGCTACACCGGCAGCCTGCTCGTTACTGGCAGCACTGATACTGCCCATGATATCGGTGACGCGCCGGATGCTGTTCACCACTTCGGTCATGGTCTCGCCGGCCTGGTCCACCAGCGCTGTGCCCTGTTCGACCCGCTCCACACTGGCACCAATCAGACTCTTGATCTCCTTGGCCGCCTCCGCACTGCGCCCGGCGAGCGACCGCACTTCGCTGGCCACCACCGCAAAGCCGCGCCCCTGTTCGCCGGCACGGGCGGCTTCCACTGCCGCGTTGAGGGCCAGGATATTGGTCTGAAAAGCAATTCCGTCAATGACGCTGATGATGTCGGCTATTTTGCGGCTGGACTCATTGATGCCCCTCATCGTCTCCACCACCTGGCTCACGACTTCACCACCGCGCACGGCCACGGTGGAAGCACTCATGGCGAGTTGGTTGGCAGTGCGGGCCGATTCGGCGTTTTGCTTGACGGCGGAGTCGAGTTCTTCCATGCTGGCGGCGGTTTGCTGCAGCGCGTTGGCCTGGCTCTCGGTGCGGGCGGACAGGTCGTTGTTGCCCTGTGCAATTTCGGCACTGGCGGTCGCGACACCCTCAGAGCCCTGGCGCACATTGGAGACAACCCGCGATAGCGACTCCCGCATGGCCGACAACCCGACCATCAATTGCGCCACTTCATCTTGCCCCTGCACAACGATGGACCGGGTCAGGTCTCCATCGGCAATCGCGTGGGTCACCTCCACAGCTTCGGACATGGCAGCACCGATACTACGAATCAGGAAAAAACCAAACACCACCGCGAGACCCACTGCCACCACGATGCTGGCAATGACACCGTTGCGAATCGCCTGATACTGCGCGTCGGCATTATCGAACTCGCGTTTGGCCTCGGCCGTTTGCAGGTTGATCAGGGGCTTGAGCGCTCCTTGCAATTTGAGGTATAGCGGATTGACTATCTCCACACTCACCCGGGAGGCCTCGGCCCAATCGTTGGCGCGCAGTGCCACCGTAGCGGGTTTGAGACCCTGCTGCACAAACACTTCTCCCGCAGCGACAAAAGCCTGCGCCATTTGGGCTTCCTGGGGGGTTAGCTCACTGGCAGCGTAGCCGGCCCACAGCTTGTTGATGAGCACCACGTTGGCTTCAATTTCGTTGCTTTTTCTGTTGTAGGTCTCCACCGTCGGATCCAGCAGCGAGTCGGAAATGAGTTGCCGGCTGCGCAGGTAGATGCGCTGTACCTCCGAGAGTGTTTCAAGCGGCAGGGCACGGTCGACATACACCGAGTGCAACGCATGGTTGGACTGGGATATGCCAAACAATCCGATGACACCCAACGCCACCAGCATGATCGACATCACACCGATCAACAGCGCCATGCGCGTCGAAATCTTGAAATTGTTCATATCTTCTCCTCAACGTCACCTGGCTATTCTCACGTCTTTCTTGCCAGATACATCCCCCCCGAACGATACACCTCAATGGGAGGAAGAGTGCGTCGGCTTGGCATGATCCAGGTCCGGGCGATGCCACGGGTCCACATGGGTCATCAAATTGAGCACCCGATGGCGCTGCAGTACCCGCTGGCGCGCCACCACCGCAATGTCGTGGCCGGCTTCGACGCTGATGTTGGCGTCCACCTCGAGGTGGGCATCCACCACAATCATGTCGCCCATCTTGCGCGTGCGGATGTCATGCACCCCGCTGACTCCGGGTGTTTGAGACAGGGTTTCGCGAATGGCCGCAACTTCCTGCTCATCCACAGCCCGGTCCATCAGGTCATGCATGGCGGTCCACGAAAATTCCCACCCCATTTTGGTCACCATAAAGCCGACGATCAGTGCAGCAATGGGGTCCAGTATGGGGTAACCCGCCAGGTTGCCGATGATGCCGACGGTCACCACCAACGACGATGCAGCGTCGGAGCGGGCATGCCAGGCGTTGGCGACCAACATGCTGGATTTGACCCGCTTGGCCACGGTGAGCATGTAGCGAAACAACAGCTCTTTGGCGACCAGTGCGGCCCCAGCCACCCACAGCGCCACGATGTGCACCTGTGGGACGGCCTCGGGCGTTTCCAGTTTGCGAAACGCCGACCACAGCATGCCCACACCGACGGCCAGCAGCAGCAGGCCCAGCACCAGCGAGGCTGCGGTCTCAAACCGCTGGTGACCGTAGGGGTGGTCTTCGTCCGCGTCCTTTTTGCTGTGGTGACCGGCAAATAACACCACAAAATCCGCCACCAGGTCGGAGAGCGAATGAATGCCGTCCGCAATCAGCCCCTGCGACTTGGCAAAAATGCCCACGGTGATCTGCGTGGCCGTGAGCACAATATTCACGCCCACACTCACCCAGGTGCTGCGGGCCGCAGCTGCTGCACGTTCCTGCGCAGTGAACTCGGAATCTTCGGGGTCGTCGGCGAGGTCGTTATAGGGCATAGCGCGCCATCTTACCCGCGCCCGGCGCAGCAAGCCTTAAGAATTCCCTAAGGACACTGGGACACCATTGGCACCAGTTTCATTCCGGCACACCACTATGCAAACCCCCACCTTTACTTCTACAGCTCCACGCAGTTTCGCCAGCCGTCTGACATTGGCCGCGGCCGTGCTCGTCTCCCTGTGCACCGCTTCAGTCCAGGCTGCCACTCCCAGCGAACTTCTGCAGGGGTATACCGCGCAAGCGGGTGTTGCCGCCGTTGCCGCACGTGGGCAGCAGTTCTTCACTACCACCCACGGCAAGGAATGGAGTTGCTCCACCTGCCATGGCGCGGTACCGACGGCAGCTGGCAAACACGCGGCAACAGGCAAATCGATCACGGCGCTTGCACCGGCTGCCAATGCCGAGCGATTTACCGACGCCGCAAAAACCGAGAAATGGTTTCGTCGCAATTGCAACGATGTGGTGGGTCGTGAATGCACCGCTGCGGAAAAGGCCGACGTGTTGAGCTGGTTGCTCACACAGAAGCCCTGAGCTGCCCCTCCCATTGCCTTCATCCCTTTGTACTGATCCACCATGAAGCACACTCCATTTACTTTCGCCCCACGCTGGCTGCTGGTTTTGGCCACCGCGATGGGGCTAGCCTCTGCCGCCGCGGCCGCCGGCAATGGCAGGGCAGTCGCACTGCTGCCCAAATACCAGCAGGAATGTTCGTCCTGCCACGTGGCGTTCCCGCCCACGCTGATGCCAGCTGCGTCCTGGGGCCGCATCATGGGCAACCTGCCCCAGCACTTTGGCACCGATGCATCACTCGACGCAGCCACGCAGAAGGAGCTGACGGCCTGGATCAATTCACACGCCGGCACCTACAAACGCGTCAGTGAAGAGCCGCCACAGGACCGCATCACCCGCACCGTCTGGTTTGTACGCAAGCACAGCGAGGTGTCGGCCGCGACCTGGAAGCTGCCGGCAGTCAAGAGCGCCGCCAATTGCGCTGCCTGCCACACCACTGCCGAAAAAGGAGACTTTGATGAACGCAACATCCGCACCCCCCGTTAAGCAACCGGTACTGGTATGGGATGCACCAGTTCGTGTCTTTCACTGGCTGATGGTACTGTGCTTTGCCGGCGCCTACCTGACTTCGGAGAGCGAGGTCTGGCGGCTGGTGCACGTGACGCTGGGCTACACCATGGTCGGGCTGGTGGGTTTTCGCCTGCTGTGGGGCGTGATGGGTACACGTTACGCGCGCTTTGCCGAATTCGTGCAGGGTCCGGGCGGTGTCCTGCGCTACCTGCGCGACCTCCTGCGCGGGCAACCCGCGCACCATACGGGTCACAACCCGGTGGGGGCGTTGTCGATTCTGGCGGTGCTGTTGTTGACCGTAGCGATTGGCGTCACCGGCTGGGCCGGCTACAACGAAATGGCCGGCGAATGGGTCTCCGAAATCCACGAAGGGGTTGCCAATGCCATGCTGGCGGTGATCGCCGTTCATGTGGTGGGCGTTGTGCTTTCAAGCCGTATGCACCACGAGAACCTGGCCCGCGCCATGGTCACCGGCCGCAAGAGCGGCACCCCGCAAGACGCTATCCGCAGCGCCTGGTGGAGTCTGGGTGCGGTGATGCTGGTGGCGGTGGGCGGCTTCTGGTGGTTGCAGTGGCAAAGCGTTGCGCTGTAAGACAATAGTTCCATGCGCATTCTGCTTGCTGAAGACGACCCCCTGCTCGGTGACGGCCTGCGCGCCGGCTTGAGACAGTTGGGCTTTCAGGTCGATTGGGTGCGTGACGGTGAGGCGGCAGAGCGCGAAATGCGTGCGCAAGCCTATGCCGCTGCGGTGCTGGACCTGGGCCTGCCGCGCAAGGACGGCATGGCGGTCCTCGCTTCCATACGGGCGGCACGGGTCACGACACCGGTGCTGGTGTTGACGGCACGCGATACGGTGCCGGACCGCATCCGCGGTCTCGACTCCGGTGCCGACGACTATGTGGTCAAACCCGTCGACCTCAACGAACTGGCGGCACGCCTGCGGGCACTGGTACGCCGTGCCCACGGCAAACCGCAGGAAAACCTGAACGCGCAGGACATCGAGCTCGACCCGGCAGCGCGCAGCGTGACCCAGGCCGGCAGCCCTGTCACGCTCTCCACCCGCGAGTTTGACCTGCTGCATGCCCTGATGCTGGCCGCAGGGCGCGTTCTCTCACGCGAACAACTGGAACAACAGTTGTACAGCTGGGGCCAGGAGGTCGAGAGCAACGCGATTGAAGTGCATATTCACAATCTGCGCCGCAAGCTTAGGCCAGGGCTGATCCACACGGTACGCGGCGTGGGCTATATGCTGCAACGTGACACACCCGCTCCATGAGCCGCCCGCAGCGCTCCCTGCAAGGCCACTTGCTCTCGTTGGTGCTGGGCACCGTGGTCATCGTATGGCTGGCAACGGCTTTGCTGACGTGGCGTGATGTACGACACGAACTGGACGAATTGCTCGATGGTCACCTGGCGCAGGCTGCAGCCGTACTGGTAGTGCAGCAAGCGCAGGAACTGGATGACGATGCCGACAGCGTGGACGCACCCTCGCTGCACCGCTACGCGCCCAAGGTGGCTTTTCAGGTGTTTCACGAGGGACGCCTGATGGTGCGCTCGGCGAATGCACCGATTGAGCCGCTTCTCGAGCCGGGGGACAACTTCAAGACGGGTTTTGCGAACGTTCAGATCGGTGGATCCCAGTGGCGTGTCTTTGCCACTTATGGTGCCGAGAACGACGTGCAGGTTTACGTAGGCGAAGAAATCGATTCCCGCCTCAGCATCCTGTCAGCGGTCTTGCGCGGAACTCTGTACCCGATGGTGGTGGCTCTGCCACTGCTGGCGCTGGTGCTGTGGTGGGCGGTACGGCGCAGTCTGCGCCCATTGCACCAACTGGGAAGTACGCTGGCTCAGCGCCGCCCCGACGCCTTACAGGCACTCGAGATGGAAGATGTGCCCAGCGAAATGGCCCCGATGGTGCAGGCACTCAACGGGTTGTTCGAGCGCATTGGGGGATTGCTCGAATCAGAGCGGCGCTTTACAGCAGACGCCTCGCACGAGTTGCGCACGCCCATCGCTGCCATTCGAACACAAGCCCAGGTGGCACTCGGTGAGACCGAAGATGGCGCACGCCGCAATGCCCTGCGCAACACCCTGTTGGGCTGCGACCGTGCGATTCACCTGGTGGAGCAGTTGCTCACCTTGTCCCGACTGGACGCCGCTGCGGCACCGCCAATGGTTCGGCTGGACCTGACGGCCCTGGCGCGCCAGGTCGTAGCAGAAGCCGCTGCACCTGCCATAGCGAAAAGGCAGGTGCTGGAGTTCAACGGTCCAACCCCCTGTCACGTGCAGGGAAACGAAGCGCTGATGTCGATCCTGATTCGCAATCTGGTGGACAACGCGGTGCGCTACAGCCCGCCAGATGCAGCTATCCAGGTAAGCGTTCGTGCCGCACAGGGGCATGCCACGCTGGAAGTTCAGGACAGTGGGCCGGGACTTTCCGATGCCGACCTAGCCAGGCTTGGGGAGCGATTCTTTCGCGTCACAGGCAACGCGGAGCCGGGCAGCGGACTCGGGTGGTCCATCGTCCAGCGCATCGCCGCGGTCCACCGCGTGGCGCTGGTGGTGGAGCGTTCTGCGGCATTGGGTGGTTTGTCGGTCAAACTTGATTTGCTACTATTTCAATAGCTGTCTACGCTTTATTGGTAAGCTTTGCAGCCATTTATGACCTTTTCCCTACGTCGAACTCTGTAACCGCAGCGGCACGGTTACCCCAGGACGAGCGGATAAAGGTGAGCACACTGGCGAGTTCCCGGTCGTTGAGCAGCAACTGAAATGGCGGCATGCCAAAAGGGCGTGGGTTCGCAGCGGTGCTCGGTGTGAAGCCTCCTTGACGCACGATCTGTACCAGGTTGACGGTTTGGGTTGCCGTTACAAACCGGCTGCCCGCAAGTGCCGGGTAAGCGCCAGGTTGTCCCTGGCCTTGTGCACCATGGCACTGGGCGCAGTGCTGCTGGTAGAGCTTGCCTCCCTGTTGGACGGATGCCTCTGCGGCGCTTGCCTGGTGACGCGACAACGCCGGGGCAGCAACCTGGGCGGGTAGCGAGCGCAGGTACTCCGCCATGGCCTGGGCATCGGCTGCAGTGAGGTACTGGGTGCTGTGCCGCACCACCTCGGACATCAAGCCGCTGGTGCTGCCCTTGGGCGCAACACCGGTTTGCAGCAAGGCCACAATGTCCTTGCTGCTCCATTGGGACAGACCAGCTTCCTGCGGATCGCGCAGCGACGGCGCATAGGCCGCCTGCCCAGGAATATGTGCCCCGCCCAACAGCACCGCGGTCTCGCCGCCAAAACGGTTACGCGGCGTGTGACAGGCGCCACAGTGACCCAGGCCATTGACCAGGTATTCGCCACGTTTCCATTGCGCAGTCTGGGGCGGCCCATGGGCGGTCTGCGGTGCCACTTCGGCGTCGGCTGGTACAAAAAATAACTTCTGCCATATCCGTAGCGCCCATTGTTCGCTGTACGGCCAGCGCAATGCGTGTACTCGATGGGTCTGGTGGACCGGCGCCACGGTGCGCAGATAGGCAAAAAGAGCGTCGGAGTCTTCGCGCGTCACCCGGGTGTAGCTGGTGTAGGGAAAGGCCGGGTACAGGCGGCGCCCGTCTCTGGAATAACCATCGTGCAGGGCGTGCCAGAAATCATCTGCCGACCATTGCCCCAGACCTGTCTGCACATCAGGAGTGAGGTTACTGGTGTAGATAGCGCCAAAGGGTGTGGCGATGGCCTTGCCGCCAGCGTATGAGGCACCGTTGGTCGCGGTGTGACACAAGGCACAGTTGCCAATGCGGGCGAGATAGGCTCCGCGCTGTACCAACGCCGGGTCCTGCACTGCCAGTGTGGCTTTCGCCTGCAGCGGTTGCGCCACCGCAGGGGCGTGGCAGTCAAACTCCGCCGCCAATGGCGGTCCCTGTATAGCTGACAGCGCAGGGGCATACGGCGAAGGTGGTGTCTGGCTTCCCAGCCATTGCGAAACAGCGTGCACATCGGCGGCGCTCAGGCGCTTGGCGACCTGGGCCATGCAGTCAGGCGTCTGTGCACGGCGCTGACCGGTACGCCAGCCCCCGAGTTGGGCATTGATGTAGTCGCGCGGCAGGCCCAGTAAACCGGGTGTTTGCGGCAGCACACCGGTCAGACTCTGGCCGTGGCAGCGGGCACATGCCGGCAACCCCTGCTGTGCATCGCCCTGGGTTGCCAACGCCTTGCCGCGCTCCAGTATTTCTGCGCTGGCATTCACCAGTATCGGCGCCGGGTACGGGGCCGACTGACGGGCGAAGTGCAGCGCAATCTCACGCAGATAGGCATCGTCCAGCGTCGATAGCAAGCTTCGCATGAGTGGGTAATGCCGTCTCTCCTGCGAGAAGTTGCGCAACTGGTTGTAGAGATAGTCCGCCGGCTTGCCGGCGAGACGGGGGTAGTAGCCATCGGGCCCGGCCTTGCCTTGCTCGCCATGGCAAGTGGTGCACGCGCGCACGCGCTCGGTCATGGTGTCTTCAAATGCAGTCGCAAGTGCGGGAACGATCGCCAATGCGAGTACACCGGCAAGCCTGAAAAGCCGACCCCACCACTCCAAATGCTGCGTTTTCATGCTTTGAGCTTACCCCCGTAGCTACTCGTCTGAAGGAAACGACGCGCTCCAGCGTTGGTCCCAGTCATTTTGCAATTGGCGTCGGTCGCGCTTGGTAGGGCGCCCATGCTCCATGCTATGCGCTGGTTCTGGCGCCAAACGATTGCGCTCTGCGATCAAGGCGCGCTGTTGCAGGCTTTCCGGTGTTTCGGCATACAGGAGTTGTGCAATGGGGGCAGAGCCGCGCTGTTCGCTAATGGCTTGCACGACGACCGTGCGCGCCACCTTTCCTTGCAGCAAGCGCACCACATCCCCAACCTTCACATCTTTCGCAGGTTTCACGTCCTGCTGGTTGATCTGCACGCGTCCACGATCAACTTCCTGTGTCGCCAGCGACCGGGTTTTGAAGAATCGGGCTGCCCACAACCACTTGTCTATGCGCGTCTTTTCCATAGCGTCTCCATTGTCGCCAGATTATGCGAACGCATCGCGCCGTCCCTGACAGCCCTGGCTGCGCTATAGTTTGTTGCATGCCCCGGTTCGCAGCCAACCTATCCCTGATCTTTTGTGAGGTGCCCATTCTGGAGCACTTCGAAGGTGCCGCACGCGCGGGGTTACGGCACCACCTGGACCGCATCGGTTCTCGCGGCGGGGTGGGCTGTGAATACATTCCTGCGACCACCACCGCAGCCGGTCTGACGGGCCGCAACACCTTGTAACGCGCGGCCGCGGTGCCTACTTCACACCCAAACGTCAATCCGCAAGTGCTGTTGCGCAGCATGTTCGACGCGGCCATCGCCAGTGCCCAACCAGCGCGCTGCCTTCCCGCCCATTTGCCGAGTCCGGATTCACTCCAGGGCGGTCGCCTGATCGTCGTGGGCGCTGGCAAGGCTTCGGCGGAGATGGCCCGCGTGGTGGAAGCGCACTGGGGCGGACCCATGACAGGGCTGGTGGTCACCCGATATGGCCACGCAATTCCCTGCGAACAAATTGAAATCGTGGAAGCCGCACACCCGGTGCCTGATGCAGCAGGGCTTGCAGCAGCCCAACGTACGCTGGCGCTGGTGCAAGGGCTTACCGAAAAGGACCTGGTGCTGTGCCTGATTTCCGGCGGAGGCTCGGCGCTGTGGCCACTTCCGCTGGCCGGTGTGACACTGCAAGACAAGCAGACCGTCGCACGGGCGTTGCTGAAGTCTGGCGCCACCATCAGTGAAATGAATTGCGTGCGTCGGCACCTCTCCGCCATCAAGGGTGGGCGCCTGGCGGCAGCCTGCTACCCGGCACGGGTACTGACCCTGCTGATTTCGGATGTGCCTGGCGATGCGCCGTTCAATATCGCATCCGGCCCCACGGTCGCAGACACCAGCACCTGCGCCGATGCGCTGACCATCGCCCGACGCTATGGCATTGATCTCCCGACATCGGTACTGGAGACATTGGAAAGTGGCGCAGGCGAGTCAATCAAGCCGGGTGACCATCGCCTGATGCGCAGCGAAGTGCGGATGATTGCAACGCCCCAGATGGCACTGGAAGCCGCTGCGGAGGTGGCATGGAACGCCGGGTGGTCGGCCCACATCCTGAGTGACGCGATTGAAGGTGAGGCTCGCGATGTGGGTAAGGTACTTGCTGGGGTAGCGTTGCAGGTCGCGCAACGACACCAGCCCTTTACGCCCCCGTGCGTACTGCTATCGGGCGGCGAAACGACCGTCACCGTGCGGGGGCAGGGGCGCGGTGGTCGCAACGTGGAATTTCTGCTCGCGCTGGGTCTGGCATTGAACGGCCACGCCCAGATTCACGCCTTGGCGGGAGATACCGATGGGGTGGACGGTCAGGAAGAAGTGGCTGGGGCGATTCTGCGGCCGGACTCGCTAGAGCGCGCGTGGTCGCTTGGATTGACCCCCCAGGAGCTGCTTGCCAGCAACGACGGCCACCGGTTCTTCGGGGCGCTGGGCGATGCCTTGATCACCGGCCCCACTCAGACAAATGTCAACGACTTCCGCGCAATTTTGATTGAGTCATCACGTTAGAGAATCTGGAAATCGCGCCCGAGCAGCGTTTGCCGCACCAACCAGAGACACAAAACGCCAATCGCCAGCGCAAGCAAGCTGGCACTGACTTGTGCCAGACTGACCGCGTTACCGGTAAAGATGCTCCAACCCAGCAACAGCGACAAGACCCCAGCAACGCAGGTCATGAGTACGAACAAAGGTTTCACTGAACCCGTCATTTGGTGCCAACCAGCTTCCATAATTTGCCCGAGGGCGTCGCTGCGTTGGCGCCTGGCCAACTGGATGCACGCCTGAATGTCGTTTCTGCTGAGTTCCATGATGCACTACTTTCTTTACGGTGACTTGAACGCTCTTCTGGAGAGCACAGTGCTACGATAGTCCCCGCGTTGCAGCGCAGCAAACGATCAATTCTCACCCAACACATTCAAATATTTCATCCATGACGTACCGTCTGCCTCCACTTAACGCATTGCGTGCGTTCGAAGCAGCCGCTCGCCACCTGAGTTTCAAGAATGCTGCTGCCGAGCTATCGGTCACGCCAACGGCTGTCAGCCACCAAATCAAGTTGCTCGAAGACTTCCTGGGGCTGGCGCTGTTTCGTCGGCTGACGCGCGCGCTGGAGTTGACGCCACAAGGCTCGGCGATGCTGCCAAAGGTGCGCGAGGGGCTCGAGTGTTTTGCAGCTGCTGTGGAAAAGTCCCGAACCCATGCCAATGCCGGACGTTTGGTAGTGGTGCTCCCGCCTTCCTTCGCCACCCGCTGGTTGGTGCCCCGGCTGCGGCGCTTTGCGCTGCAGGAGCCTGCACTGAACTTGCAGGTCGTTCGATCCTTAAATGCCATTGACAGCGATTCTGCAGCTGCCTCGTTTGCTTTTGACGCCGTGGATTTGCGCGAGGAAGACTCTCTGGTGGTAATTCGTTTTGGCACCGGTGCCTACCCGGGGTTCCATGTCGATCGGATGTTTGGCTCTGATTACATTGCGGTGTGCAGCCCCAAGTTGCTGACCACGGACCCGCCGCTGCGCACGCCTGCGGACATGCGCTTTCAGGTGCTGCTGCATGATGATGCCATGGCCAATGAGCGCGCCGGCCCCCGTTGGGAAGAGTGGCTGCGCATGGCCGACGTGAGCGGCGTAGACCCGACAACTGGCCCCCACTTTAGTGACTCGGGGCTGGTGTATGTCGCCGCGCTGGACGGGCTTGGCGTCGCACTTGCGTCCCGACCACTCGTAGCCAATGCGATTGCGCAGGGCCGATTGGTGTCACCTTTCAATATCGCCGTAGGTCAGCACTTTGCCTATTACTTCGTCACTCCGGAGGCCACCTCGGGTCGGCCAGCGGTGCAAGCCTTTCGCGCTTGGCTTCTGGAGGAGTCGCAATCGGAAGAAACCCGACGAACCCACTGAAAGTGTCCTTGAATGCCTTACACACCTGGTCCCGCGCTACAAGCCTTCTTTGATGAGCACGGAATTCGTGACGTCGAGTGCATCTTCCCCGATATGGCAGGCTACCCGCGTGGCAAGCTGATGCCAGCGCGCAATTTTGCGAGTGGCGGCGAATTGCGCATCGCCCAGGCGATTCCCATGCAATGCATAACGGGTGACTACTCCTACGACCCGATCTTCCCGGACTCGGATCCTGATGTACGCCTGGTGCCCGACTACAACACACTCAAGGTGTCGCCATGGTCGAGCGTTCCACGGGCTTTTGCGATTCACGACTGTGTGGAACTTGACGGGCAGCCATGCCCGTTTGCAGCGCGTTCGTTGCTCAAGTCGGTGGTGGCGCGATATGCCGCCCAGGGTTTGCAACCCGTCGTGGCGCCCGAGATCGAGTTTTACCTGACCGCGCCCAATCCGGACCCCACCATCGCCTTTTCGGCCCCCAATGCGCGCGGCGGGCGACGCGAGGTGGGTCAGTCGGCGTTCAGCATGAATATGCTCAATGAGCTGGCACCGTTCTGGAATGCGCTGCGTGACGCTCTGGAAGGTTTGGGAGTCCAGGCGGACACGTGGATTCATGAGGTGGGGACCACGCAATACGAAATCAACCTGCTGCATGGCGATCCGGTGCAGGTCGCTGACCAGGCTTTTTTGTTCAAGTACGCCGCGAAAGAGATTGCCATTCAGCACGGACTCAACGCAGTGTTCATGGCCAAGCCGATCGCGCTGGACCAGGGCAGTTCCATGCACCTGCACCAAAGCGTGGTCGATGCCAGTGGACGCAACATTTTCAGCACGGACGAGGGCAATGAGTCGGCCGCATTCGGACACTTTATCGGGGGCCTGCAAACCTACGTGCCGGACATGATGCTGCTGTTCGCGCCCTATGTAAATTCCTATCGGCGTTACGTCTCCAACAGCCAGGCTCCGGTCAACCTGGAATGGGGTTATGACAACCGCACCACGGGGCTGCGAATTCCCCACAGTGGTCCTGCGGCCCGCCGTGTAGAAAACCGCATTGCTGGCGCCGACGCCAACCCCTATCTCGTGCTGGCAGCTTCACTCGTCGCAGGGCTAGCCGGCATGGACGAGCAGCTTGTACCGACAGTGGCATTGCCGCCCGGCACCAACAGCAACGACCAGGGCCATACGCTGGCGCGCAGCTTCCTGCCAGCCCACCACAAGATGGCCAACAGCATTGCCGCCCGCAGGTTGTTGGGTGACGCATTTGTCACCGGATTTTGTGCCGCCAAATCGGTGGAATATGACAACTACCTCAACGAGGTGAGCGCTTGGGAGCGTCGATTTCTGGGCCCTCAGGTCTGACTCCAACGCACACTACAATCCATAGCCCACCACCACGCCGCGGGCCTAGCGCATGGGCGCTGACCTCGAGACAATGAGGACGTTCCATGACTGATCCCAAAGCGCTGACACCCAAAGGGCCAGTCTCAAGTTCCGCTGAAAAACAGGCCCAGCTTCGCACGGCTGCACTCGAATACCACGAGTTTCCGATTCCCGGAAAAATCGCTGTCACAGCCACCAAGCAACTTGTCAATCAGCACGATCTTGCCTTGGCGTATTCACCTGGCGTAGCGGCACCGTGTGAAGAGATCGTCAAGGACCCCAACAACGCCTTCAGATACACCAGCCGTGGCAACCTGGTGGCCGTGATCACTAATGGAACAGCCGTGCTGGGCCTGGGCGACATCGGCCCGCTCGCAGCCAAGCCCGTGATGGAAGGCAAGGGCGTACTGTTCAAGAAATTCGCGGGCATCGACGTGTTTGACATCGAGATCAATGAAAAGCACGATCTGGACAAGCTGGTGGAGATCATTGCTTCGCTGGAGCCAACATTCGGCGGCATCAATCTGGAAGATATCAAGGCACCCGACTGCTTTTATGTGGAGCGTAAATTGCGCGACCGCATGAAGATACCGGTCTTCCATGACGACCAGCACGGCACCGCCATTGTGGTGGGAGCGGCCGTTCTCAACGGGCTGAAGGTCGTCGGAAAGGATCCCAAGGCGGTCAAACTGGTGACTTCAGGCGCCGGCGCCGCCGCGTTGGCATGTCTGGGTTTGCTGGTCAAACTGGGCATCCCGCGGGAAAACATTACCGCCACCGATCTGGCAGGCGTGGTGTACCAGGGTCGCACGGAACTGATGGATGACGACAAAGCGGTGTTTGCCCAGAACACAGGCGCACGTACGCTGCGCGAAGCTATTGTGGGCGCCGATATCTTTCTCGGGCTGTCGGCAGGGGGCGTGCTCAAGCCCGACATGGTAGCCAGCATGGCTGCCAGGCCGCTCATTTTTGCGTTGGCCAACCCGACACCGGAAATACTACCGGAAGAAGTCAAGAAAGTGCGGGACGACGCTGTCATGGCCACCGGACGCACGGACTATCCCAACCAGGTCAACAACGTCTTGTGCTTTCCGTACATCTTCCGTGGTGCGCTGGATGCCGGGGCTTCCACCATCACGCTGGAGATGGAAATTGCAGCGGTGCACGCCATTGCCGAGCTGGCGCAGGCCGAACAAAGTGAAGTGGTAGCTGCCGCCTACGTGGGAGAGCAACTTGCCTTCGGTCCTGAGTACCTGATACCGAAGCCCTTCGATCCGCGCTTGATGATGAAGATTGCGCCGGCGGTGGCCAAGGCTGCAGCGGACAGTGGAGTTGCCTTGCGCCCGATCGCAGACATGGATGCCTACCGCGACAAGCTGCAGAGTTTTGTGTATGCATCGGGCACCACCATGAAGCCCATCTTCGCAGCGGCCAAGAAAGCTTTGAAGAAGCGCGTGGCGTACGCCGAAGGTGAAGACGAGCGGGTGCTGCGGGCAGCGCAGATTGTGGTGGACGAGCGGTTGGCCCTGCCTACCCTGATTGGTCGCCCGGGCGTCATTGCAGAGCGTATTCAGGAATTCGGATTGCGGCTTGAAGAGAACCGCGATTACAACGTTGTCAACGTCGAACACGACCACCGCTATCGCGACTTCTGGCAAACCTACCATCGGATGACCGAGCGCAAAGGCGTGACGGTGCAAGTCGCCAAGATCGAGATGCGACGGCGCCTGACCCTGATTGGTGCAATGCTGCTGCACAAAGGTGATGTCGATGGCATGATTTGCGGAACCTGGGGAACCACACCGCTGCACTTGCACTATATAGATCAAGTGGTCGGAAAGCGCCAGCTGGCCGAATCGGATCAGGATGTGCCCATCTACGCCTGTATGAATGGCTTGATGCTGCCGGGGCGCCAGATTTTTCTTGTCGATACCCATGTTAACTACGACCCCAGTGCGCGCGAGTTGGCCAAAATCACCATCATGGCCGCTCAAGAGATGCGTCGTTTTGGCTTTATACCCAAGGCAGCCCTGCTCAGTCATTCCAATTTCGGCACCAGCAATGAGCCCAGCGCACTCAAAATGCGCCAGACCCTGGCTTTGCTGCAACAGCAGGCGCCCTGGCTGGAGGTCGACGGTGAAATGCACGGCGATCTGGCGCTCGATGGCGCCGCGCGCCACAAACTCATGCCCCACAGCACACTGCATGGCGCCGCCAACCTGTTGGTACTGCCCAACATCGACGCCGCCAACATCGCTTACAACCTGCTCAAGACCGCTGCTGGAGGCAACATCGCGATCGGCCCGGTACTTCTGGGTGCCGCCAAACCGGTACACGTGCTCACCGCCAGCACCACAGTTCGCCGCATCGTGAACATGACTGCGTTGACTGTGGCGGATGCAAACTCCACTCGGTAACACTTTCCGAGAAAGTTGGTGCCCACTATCAAACACTGACGAGACCGAGATTTTGCTTATTTTTTAAGCAAGCCCTTGCTTTTTTGTGCCGAATGCGCCACACTACGCCCCTTGATTGCTCGGGTTTACCCGTGGCGACTGGGAGATCGCTAGATGCGCAGTGGCATTATTAAGTTAGCACTTACTGGCTTGTTGCTCGCAGGAGTTTGGTCAGGTGTGCAAGCCCGTGAAGGGGCTGCGCTGGATTCAGGTGCCAGTATTGCTTTGAGCAGTTTGCCGACGCATGGACGAGAGACCTACCAGCGGATACACCAGGGTGGTCCTTTCCCGTATGAGAAGGATGGTGTGGTGTTCGGCAACCGGGAGCGGCTACTGCCGGCCCAAAAGCGCGGCTATTACCGCGAGTACACCGTCAAGACGCCGGGAGCCAGGAACCGCGGAGCTCGCCGCATTGTGTGCGGTGGGTCAGCCACGAAGCCAGATGCCTGTTTTTATACGGCCGATCACTATGCGAGTTTTCGCAAGATCGTTCCGTAATGTGGATTTTTGAACCTTAAGAAAGTGAATCGGGGATGGATATGCCACTTCGAACCGTTAGAAACAATATCGTTCAATCGATACGCGCCTTCAGGGTGCCAGATCTTCAGGAAGCTGCCCAAGGTTTGGGCCACCACTTCCTGTATGCCAATTTGGCCAATGCGCAAAGCAAACAGGACGTGCTCGACATGATTGGCCAGCAGTTCATGCTGCCTGCCCATGTCGGCAAGAACTTTGATGCGCTGTACGACAGCCTGACCGACCCGGTGCACAAATCCGGACCACAACCTGGATTCATCGCTGTACTCGAGCACATTCCGGCCAACGCCAAGTTCGACAAGGAAGCTCGCGAGCAGTTGCTCGACATCTTCCGCGACACCGCCGACTATTGGGGAGACCGGAAGATACCGTTCCGATGCTTCTATTCTTTTCTGTAGCCCGTTCTGCATCTACCAGCCAAGCAGAACGGGCGAACGAGGCAAACAGCACATCGACAGGTACCGAAGCGCAAGTGGTCGGCGACCTCATGACCGAAAGCGGCGAGAAAATGCCGACCGACAAGTTACTCGATGTGTCCCCACTGGCGCTGCGCATGAGCAGCCCATTCAACGCAGGTTACTGGCTAGCCGCGGCTTGAGCCCCCACGCTCCGCCGCTGCGCGGGTCGCTGCCCCCCAGAGGGGGCTAATTCTCCCTCGTTTGAACCTCGCAGAGGGAAAACGACAGGGGGCGGCCCGGCGGAGAATTGCGGTCCCGCCGACGACGAATGTGCTTATTCCTGTGCGAGAGAGCGTTAGTCATAGCCCTTGAGTTGCCGTGCCAGCGCGACGTATTCGGCGACGGGGACTTCTTCACCCCGACGTTGTACGTCGAACGTTCCACTGAACTTCTTTTCATCCAGCCATCGCCCGAGCGTATGGCGCAGCAGTTTGCGGCGCTGGCTGAAAGCCACCTGAACCAGTTCGCTCAGGAGCGCCACATTCACATCGGGTGGCGTGTCCAGCGGCACCATGCGCACCACGGCACTGTCGACCCGAGGGGGAGGATCAAAGCTCTCAGGTGGCACGAACAGCACGTTGTCCATGGCGTAGCGCCACTGCAGCATCACACTCAGACGACCAAAGTCTGAGGTGGCGGGCCGGGCCACCATGCGGTCGATCACTTCCTTCTGGAGCATGAAATGCTGGTCTTCGATGGCATCGACCTGGCCGAGCAAGTGAAAAAGAATCGGCGTTGAAATGTTGTACGGCAGATTGCCGACCACGCGGAGCCTGGGACGAGCCGTTTCACTCGACCTATCTGCTCCTTCTTTTATAGCTGCCTGCGCACAGTCAATAAGCCTAAAGTCTACTTTCAGCACATCAGATTCGATCACCGTGAGCTGTGTATGCGACCGCAGGCGCTGTGCCAGATCGCGGTCCAGCTCAATCACCGTCAAGTGACCCAGGCGTTCCACCAGGGGCTGCGTCAGCGCCGCCAGTCCCGGGCCAATTTCCACCATGCGCTCACCCGCCCTGGGATCGATCTCGCGCACGATGGCATCGATGATGCCCCCATCCGTCAGAAAATGCTGCCCGAAGCGCTTGCGCGCAATGTGCCTCATTAAGGCGAATCGCGCAACTCGACAAAGGCGCGCTCACGCACCTCCCGTGCCCAGGTGGCAAAGGCCTCCTCGTAACGCATGTCCCGCAACTGGTTGCGTACGATTTCGCGCACCTCCTTCGGACTCAGGTCCACACGGCGGCGTTCGACCATCTGAATCAGGTGCACTCCAAAGCGGCTGGTGACCGGGTTGCTGATCTGTCCTTCCGCGAGTCGGTTCATCACCTCTTCAAACTCAGGCACAAACATCCCCGGTGTGGCCCAGCCCAGATCGCCACCTTGGGCTGCACTGCCATCCTGGGAGTACTGCATCGCGACTGCCTGGAAGGTGGCGGCCCCCGTCTCGATGCGTCGCTTGTAGTCCACCAAGCGCTCATTGGCTTGCGCCGGCGTCACCTGGGCAGAAGGACGCAGCAGAATGTGCCGCGCACGGCTTTGCGCCACCGACTGGGTATAGACCGTGGGTGCCCGCTTTTCAATCACCTTCAATATGTGGAACCCGGCACCGGTGCGCACAATGTCAGATACCTCGCCGACACCCAGACTCTGCGTTGCATTGACGAATGCAGGTGGATAGCGGTCAGCGCGACGCAGACCCAACTGTCCGCCATTGGTGCGATCCGACGCGGACACTTCGAGCAGCAACTTGTCAAAACCTTCACCCGCACGAATCCGATCAAGTACTGCTTTGGCTTTGACGTAAATACCCGCCGCTTGCTCGGCACTGGCTTTTTCTGACACCGCCACCAGTATCTGTGCCAGGTTAATGTCCTGCGCAAAGGGATCCGCGTTTTCGGCCAATCGCTCTGCCATGGTGCGCTCGACGTCAGCATCGGAAACTCGAATTCGCGACTCCACCTCGCGCTCGTGCAATCGCGACAGCGTCAACTGGTCCCGCAACTGGGCCCGAAAGCGCTGCGGATTGAGCCCTTCTTTGGTCACGCGACGCCGCAGTTCGGCAACATCAATCTGGTTCTGCTGCGCCACCGTCTGCTCCGCCTGGTCCACCGCCGCATCGTCGATGCGAATGCCGGTCTCGCGCGCCTGGTGCAATTGGGCTTTGTCATTGATGAGACGATCGAGCACCTGAGTGCGCAGCGTTGCCGTAGTGGGAACGGGCTGGCGCTGTTGGTTCAACTGCTGGGTGACGCGCTGCACCTCGGCATTGACCTCGCTGTTGGTGATCGGCTCGGAGTTGACCACAGCAACGATGTGATCGGCCGGTCGTGCCGACTGGGCCAACACCGGGGTAATGCAATTCAGGCCAAGGCAGGCCAGGGCGGGTGCCCACATTCGAAATTTCATAATGGCTCAATCGTAATTGCTAAAGCGGCTCCACGATTCGCTGGATTCCCGCAGGTTCTGGTAGCGTGAAATATTTTGCGTCAATGTTCGTTGTGGACTAAACCCCAAGCCCAGCCGCGTAAAGCCGACAAACTCCAACTGGAACATAAAGCGTTGCGTCGCCGTCGACTCACTGGTTTGGACGCGCTCCAGCACCGCCCGTGCCAGCCAACAGCCCGCATCGTACTCGACCCCCAGCACTGAGTCGACCAGGCGACGCTCGCTCACGCTGTAGTTGAGCCGCCCCACTCCGTAATAGCGGCCCTCGCCCTGCCCACGCCCTGCGCCCAGGTCACGGCCGCGATCGCCCCACAGATCGTTCAGCGGCCACTGCCAGCTGACATCGAGCTGCTCGCTCAGATCGCGCTGAAAACGGTAGGCTGCGTTGAAAACACGGTAGTTCCCCGGGCTGTAGCGCCCGCCTATGGTCGAGCGCACCGACCGATCGGTCTTGGCGTTGTACTGCACGGTGGCGTCGAGCATCCATTGCCGCTGCAGGTCCACCGAAGCCCCGAGCAGGATGTCGCTCACGCCCGCTGCCTCGGTCGCAATGCCCGGTGCCAGCGTCACTTGCTGCTCCTCAAAGCGCAACCGCTGAGCCACCCCGAAACGCGCCAGCTGGGCGCCGCTATCGGCGTCAAGGAATCGCGTGGTCAACCCCAGGGTCAGCAGGTTGTTATCAGAGATCTTGTCGTGCCCGACAAAGGAATTCTCTGTGTAGATCGTTGCGAAGTTGAAGTCGTTGCGGGCGGTATCGTAATTGGGCAGCAGGCTTTGGTCACGGTAAGGCGTGTAGACGTAAAACGCCCGTGGCTCCAGCGTCTGCACCAGATTTCGCCCAGCGAACACGGTATCGCGCTCAAACACCAGACCGCTGTCCAGGCTGATACTGGGAACCACCCGGCTGTCGGACCGGGCGCTACCTGCGAGCGCTGCATCAAACTGGTAGCCACTCGCATGCAGTTGCAGCTTGGGGGTGATAAAGTCGGCCGGTGCCAACCAGGGGCGGCTGAGTTGCACCACTGCCAGGCCGCGCTGTGCGTTGGGTTGCAGCGTGCGCTCGCGATCCGCCTCGAACTGCGTGAGATCGCCATCGAGCGACCAGTCCAGCCCCAGCACGTTGGTCTGTGCATAGCGGGCACTGAATTGCGGTGCGCGGTCGTAGGGCGGAACAATGGGCGCGGTGACGTCCTGCAGGGTCTGCCACCGCAGTACCCGCATTCCCGTGGAGAGGGCACCACGGCTCCAGGAAAGGTTGACATCGTTGGGCAACAGGCGCTGCGTGAGCGACGGACTGGTGCGAGTGAAATCGCGCCAGTAGTTGTCGTCACTGACCCGATTGACATTGACGGATAGTCCAACATCACCAATCGCAGACACGCCCGTAGCCACGTTACCGGCATGGGTGTAAGCCAGCCCCCACCGGTCCGCCGCGCGCAGGCGGTCTGCCGGCATATAGGCACCGCGCACGATGCCGTTGTAGCGTGGCTCCAGATAACGGAACTCCACGCCCAGGTCCACGCCGCGGTCTGTCATGAGGGTAGGCGTCAGCGTGGCATCCCGGTTGGGCGCAATGTTCCAGTAGTAGGGCAGCGCCACCTCGACACCGTTGTAATTGTCAACCCCGATCGTGGGCGGCAGCAGCCCCGACTTGCGCCTGTCCGAGAGCGGAAAGCTGATGGCCGGCACCGGCAGTATGGGCACGCCCTTGAAACTCAACACCGCGCCGGTAGCGACACCCACATCTTCTTCGGTGTCCATGCTGATGTTTGTCGCACGCAAAATCCAGTCCGGCATCCAGTCCGGCCCGGGACGTCGCCGACAGGTGGTGTAGCTGGCGTTATGCACCACGGTACGTGTCTTGTCCAGAAATTCGGCGCGGTCGGCCTGCCCGTGGGCCTCGTTTTGCAAAAAGCGGTAACGCGGCTCGTTAAAGAAACCCTCGAAGGCCTCCACCTTGAGTTCCAGCAAAGGACCTTCGTAGACATTGCCTGAGCGGTTGATGCGCACATTCCCGGTTGCCTTGGCCAAATCGCGCGACTGGTCGTACTCCAGCCGGTCCGCGCGGATGACCGTGTCGGACTTGCGCAGTTCAGCGTTGCCCTCGATCACCGTCTCCAGATCCGGGCTGCCCGACATGCGGTTGCCCTGCAGAAAGACCGGAACGCCCTGCTTGGGCGGCATTTGTTCCTGCAAGCTGCTGCTGGGCTTGAGGGCCAAACCACCCGCATGGGTCTGGGCTATGAGCGGCGTACATCCCATGGCCAGCAGCAAGCCAAGGGCTGGGCAAAAAGCCGTGGGCGTGCGCAGATATGGCATGAGGGATGAAACGGCAGACTCCATCGCGAGGGAAGGTGGTTGTCGACAACCCGCAACAGAGGCGGGCTTTGTAGAATGGATTATCCATGAGCCTCACGCCACCCACCGTATCCACAAGCGCTGCAGAGCGCACCTTGCTGCAAGCCATCGACCCGAAGGGTCCACCGCCCCTGGACCACTACTTGCAGATGGTGGATGCCCTGGTGCAATGGCAGCAAGTGCCCCTGACCGGCGAAGCACCGCGATACGACGCAGCGATGGTTGAGGCTGAGCTGGCACTTTTCCCGCAGTGGTACATCGCCGGGCACCGACAGCGCGTCCTCGTCAGCAGCGATCGCAAGGTGCTTGACGGTGCATTTGCCGCCTTGTTGGCCCAACATCTGGCCTGCCCCCTGGTGCCTGTGCACCACGCTTTCAGCCCGGACGGTCTCCCCTTTCCTCTGGTAGCGCCGAAACCCGAGCGCACGTTGCTGGGGCCGGTGGGCTACGACATCGCCTGCCTGACGCGCGCACCCTTCGTGCAATGGGAAGAAGATTTCTGTCTGGATGTGACGGTCCGCTACTGGGAACGGGCACGCAAGGCGGGCCTGCCGGTGGACCACGACTTTGGTGCGTTTTACCGCAGTGTCGAGTGGCTGGGCCTGCAGCGCCACTTGATGCTGGCCGGCGATTTTGCGCGACGCACGCTGGAAGGCTGTGGACCACACTTCCTGGCCGAAACACCACGCTTGGTGGCTTATATGGTGGCCACCTGCCAGCGTTACCGTGAGCTCCAGCCCCTGTTGCGCTTGATCGAACAACTGGAAGGGTTCGCTGCGCCAACCGCTTTCAGCTTCGGGCGCATATGAAAGAAGTGCCTCTAGCGCCCGTCCAGTATGCGTAGGCAGCTTCCATATTGATAGCAAATCGCATCATGCCGCGCTTTTTTTGTCCCGCAATTCTGGCCACCGGCGCCACGCTGGAGTTGCCTGCGGGCGCTGCGCGGCATGTGCAGGTGTTGCGCCTGCAGCCAGGCGACAGCATCACGTTGTTCAATGGGGGCTGGTCTGAGGCGGCGACCGGTGGTGAATTTGACGCCACCATCACGCGCATGGGGCGCAGCGATGTTGAAGTGCTGGTGGGCCAGCACCAAGCGGTCGAACGCGAGATGGCACGCCGGGTTCATCTGGCGGTGGGCATGCCCGCCAACGACCGCATGGATTGGCTGGTCGAAAAGGCCACCGAACTTGGGGTGGTGAGCATTCAGCCGCTGATGACCGAACGCAGCGTGTTGCGTCTGGCGGGCGAGCGGGCCGAGAAAAAGGTGTCGCACTGGCAAAGCATTGCGATTGCTGCCTGCGAGCAATGCGGCGGCAATCAGGTGCCGCGCGTCCGCCCGGTGCACAGCCTGGCCAGTTGGCTGGCCACACTGGACAAAGCTGAACCCGCCGGACGCTGGTTGCTGTCGCTGCGCGAGACCGCTCTGACCTTGCACCAACGCATGGTGCAGGACGAAGTCGCAAGCGTCACATTTCTTTCCGGTCCTGAAGGTGGTTTCAGCAGCAGTGAAGAAAACTCCGCGTTTGCTTGCGGCTTTGCGGCGACCCAACTCGGCGCGCGGGTGCTGCGCGCCGAAACCGCCGCTCTGGCAGCACTGGCCGCGCTGTCGGTCGGCGGCTAGAAAGCACCCGCGCGTCAGGGTTTATCCGTGGGGCCGTAGGTGCCCAAAACCTGCGCACCCGGGCATACTACGGTCCAAGCACCCCCACAGTTGAGGAGACCCCTTTGATATCCGAATCCACGCGCAACGCTCTGGTTGCCAGCGGACTTGGCACGCTTATGCGCGGTGCCGGTCTGGTGACCCGTTTCATCCCCATTCCCCAACCGACGCTACTGGTCGGCCCAGGCTCCAGCGGCCGCCTCGGACAGTCTGTGGCCGGTATGGGACACAGCAAGATCCTGATCGTCACCGACAGCATCATCTCCAAACTGGGGTTGCTCAATGACCTGACCGACGCGCTGACCGCCGGTGGAGCCGAGTTTGTGGTGTTTGACGAAATCACCCCCGACGCACCTATTCCGCTGATCGAAAAAGGGATTGACTTCTACCGCGCCAACGGGTGCGATGCCATCGTGGCTTTTGGCGGCGGCTCCAGCATGGATGCCTCCAAGGCCATCGCCGTGGCAGTCGCCAACAACAAGCCGCTGCGCCAGTTGGCAGGCTACTTCAAGGGCTTGCGCGCGCCGGTCAAGATTTACGCTGTGCCCACCACTGCCGGCACCGGGTCTGAGGTGACGGTGGCCGCGGTGATTTCCGACCCCGAAAAGCACCGCAAACTGGTCATCGTCGACCCGCGCATGGTGCCCAAGATGGCCGCACTCGACCCCACCCTGATGACCGGCCTGCCCCCGCACATCACTGCGGCCACCGGCATCGATGCGCTGACCCACGCCATCGAAGCTTTTGTCGGCAACTGGACCACGCCCTATTCCGACGGCATGGCGTTGTCCGCTGTGGGTCTGATCTTCGAGAATTTGCGCACCTGCTACACCGATGGCAAGAACCTCGCAGCGCGCGAGAAAATGGCGCTGGCCTCCACCTACGCGGGTTTTGCCTTTACGCGCGCCAACGTGGGCTATGTGCATGCCATTGCGCACCAGTTTGGCGGGCTCTACCACACGCCGCACGGCCTGGCCAATGCCATCATGCTGCCGTTGGTGCTCAAGTTCTCGGCCCCAGCCATTACCGAGCGCCTGGCGCTGCTGGCAGTACGGGCGAAGGTCGGCGCCGAAGACGAAGACAGCGACGTGCTGGCGCAGAAATTTCTCGACGCCGTGGACCAGCTCAATGCCGATCTCGGCATTCCCACCACGCTGGCGGCGCTCAAAGAGTCCGACATTCCTGCCCTGGCCAAGGCGGCCTGCCGGGAAGCGCACACGGGTTATCCGGTGCCGCGCTACATGTCGCAGGAGGAATGCGAAGACCTGATCCGGCTGGCGCTGCCAAAAGCCGCCGCGCCCGAAACCAAACCCACCCCCAAACGGCGCAGCAAAAAGACCGTGTGAACGATACGCTGTTAGGCAGCGTTTCAGTGTTGGCACAACCAGAATGAAATATTTGCAGGAGCATTTGCAATGAAGAAAGTAGTTACCGTCACCCTGGGTTCGTCCAAGCAGGACTTTGAATTCAAGACCCATTTTCTCGGCCAGGACTTTTCCGTGCGCCGCCTCGGTGCCGATGACGACACCACCAAAGCGTGGGAGTTGTTGCGCCGCCAGCAAAACAGCGTTGACGCGGTGGGCCTGGGTGAAATTGGCGACCACTTCCAGGTGGGGCTGCGCACGGTGGTCAACAAGGAGACGCAGCGCCTGATGAATGTGGTGACCCGGGTGCCGGTCACCACCGGCGCCACCCTGCGCCGCCTGCTGCAGGTGCGTGCAGTGCGCCATGTGCAAAAGGAGCTTGGCAACTACTTCAACAATAACCTGGTGCTTTTCCTCTCGGGCATGCGCAACTACGACATGGCGGTGGCCCTGTCGGACTACACCAAGAACCTGAGTTTTGCCGATGCCCTGTTTCAGACCGGTGCACCTGCCATGCTGAGTTCGCTGGAGCAGTTGGAACTGTTTGCCAAGGGCAGCGAGCTGATGCTGTCCGGTCGGCCCGGCGAGGTGCTGGAGCGGTCGCTGACGGCCTTCAAGAACAACCGTATTTCCGCCGCGGTGACCAAGTCCCATGTGATAGTGGGCACCTACCACGAACTGCATGCCGTAGGCACCATGGCCAACCTGGAAGGCAAGACCCTCATCACCTCGGCGGTCGATGACGAGCGCCTGGCCTTCTTCACCAAGTGCAAAGTCAACCTGGTGGTGGATGTCTCGCCCAAGTTGTTTGACAAGGTGGTTGGCATCAACACGCTGGAGGCCATGATTCTGGCGGCGCTGGAGAAATCACCCGAAGAAGTGTCGGACGACGATTTCGACGAAATCCTCAACGAACTCGACATCCGCCCGCGCCTGCTGCACCCCACCGGCAAGTTCCGCAACATCCGCCGCTTTGCGTTTGTCATCCACCCCTTGAGCCAGAACTACATCCGCAAGGCCTTCCCCATCCCGGCGGCGACACCCAAGTTCATCATGGACAAGGTGGAAACCTTTGCGGCGCACATGCCGCCCATGGTGTACTGCAAGATGGAGAACATCATCTCGCCCACAGGTGCCGAAGCCGAAGGCTGGCTGATCTCGGTCGGTGGCACGCCCAAGGAAATGCTCTCACGCAGCCCCGAGTTCACCTACCGCCGCCTGCTGCACGCTTCGCGCATTGCCGAGAAGATGGGCGCGCAGATCATGGGCCTGGGTGCCTTCACCAAGGTGGTGGGCGATGCGGGTGTGACCGTGGCACGGCGCTCGAGCCTGCCCATTACCACCGGCAACAGCTACTCCGCCTCCGGTGCGCTGTGGGCCGCTTCCGACGCGATGCACCGCATGGGACTGGTAAGCATCAATCAGCACAACAAGAAGGTTGCGGCCAAGTCGATGGTGATAGGCGCCAGCGGCTCGATCGGTTCGGTCAGCGCGCGATTGCTGGCGATGTCGTTTGACGAGGTGTACCTCGCTGGCCGTACCCTCAGCAAACTCGACGAACTCAAGGCATCGATCCTCAAGGAGACGCCCGACGCGAAGGTGTTCACCACCATCGACTACAACGAGCTGCTCGGTGACATGGACATGATCGTCACCTCCACCTCGGGGGCCGGCAAGGAAATTCTGGACATCATGCGCGTCAAGCCTGGCTGCGTCATCACCGACGTGGCACGGCCGCTGGACCTGCCCGCAAGTGACGTGGCCAAACGCCCCGATGTGCTGGTGATCGAGTCCGGTGAGATCGACCTGCCGACCAAGGTCAAGGGCTTGAAGAGCATAGGCCTGCCGCCCAACGTCATCTACGCCTGCCTGGCCGAAACCATTGTGCTGGCGCTGGAGGGTCGCTTCGAAGTGTTTACCGTCGGGCGCGACACCGAGTGGGAAAAGGTTAAGGAGATCTACAAGCTCGGCCTCAAGCACGGCATGAAACTGGCGGCCATCTCGGGCGTCAATGGCGTCTTTAGTGACGAAGCCATCGCCAAGGTGGTGACATTGGCCAAGAAGGCGCGTCTTACATGGAAGGGTGGCAATGTTGCCAAGGTGACCAAGGCCGTGGTCAAGAAGGCCCCAATGGCCAAGGTGCCTGCGGCAAAGAAGGTGCCGGCAGGGAAAGCAACGGCAGCCAAGCCAGCTACCAAGAAGGCACCAGCAAAGAAAGCCACACCCCGTAAAGCTGCCAAGCCAACCTGAGGAGCCTGGGCTGCAGAGCGTTTTGCGCAGGTACAGGAGGAGCCCGCTAAGCGGGCGGGGGACACGGAGCAAAACGCTCTGCAGCCCAGGCGTCTGCACGCTCCGGAGTCTGCCAGGCGACTGTGCATTGCCGCATGCCCGCTTACACTGCTGGCATGAACCGCAACCTCTGGCTGCTGGCCCTGTGCCAGGGACTTTTCCTCACCAACAACGTCACTTTCATCGCCATTAACGGCCTGGTGGGCCTGAGTCTGGCACCGTTTGGCTGGATGGCGACCTTGCCAGTGATGGGCTATGTGGTGGGTGGAGCACTCAGCACACCGCTGGTAGCCAGGTCGCAGGCCCGCTTTGGCCGCCGTGTCTCGTTCCAGATCGGCCTGGCGGTTGCCCTGTTCTCCGCCGGATTGGCGGCCTGGGCGGTGAGCGACAAGAATTTCTGGCTGCTGGTGAGCGCCACCGTCATTGCTGGCTATTACAGTGCCAATGGTCAGTTGTACCGCTTTGCCGCTGCCGAACTGTCCCTGCCCGATTTTCGAGAAAAGGCGGTGTCGCTGGTGCTGGCCGGTGGACTCATTGGTGCGGTGGCGGGCCCGAATCTGGCCGCCCGCTCACGCAGCCTGCTGGAGACTCCGTTTGTCGGAGCGTACCTGGTGCTCGCCGGTGTGGCGTTGCTGGCCATGGCACTGATGGCATTTATCGTGTTTCCGCCACCGCCGGTTGCACATGCGGGCGCACAGGGGGGTCGTCCGTTGAACATCATCATGCGCCAGCCGGTGTTCCTGGTGGCCTGCATCAGCGCGGCGCTGGGGTATGGTGTGATGAACCTGCTGATGGCCGCCACGCCGCTGGCCATGCAACAGTGCGGCCTGAGCTTTGACGATGTGGCCCTGGTGCTCGAATGGCATGTGATCGGCATGTTTGCGCCGGGGTTTTTCACCGGCAACCTGATCAAACGCTTTGGCACATTGAGCGTGATGGCAGTGGGGTTGCTGCTCAATCTGGCCTGCATTGCGGTGGCATTGATGGGGGTGGAGTTGCACCAGTTCACCATCGCGCTGCTGCTGCTGGGTGTGGGCTGGAACTTTTTATTTACTGGCAGCACGACGCTGGCACTGGGCGCATACCGGCCCGAAGAGAAAGACCGTGCCCAGGCTGCCATTAACTTCTGCGTGTTTTCTGTCATGGCCCTCACCTCGTTTGCCTCGGGGGCACTGGTCACCACGCAGGGCTGGAACCTGCTCAATCTGGGCTCGCTGCTGCCGGTGGGCTTGACCGGTCTGGCGCTCGCATGGCTGGCATTCATGCGACGCCACCAACCCCACCCTTAAGCGATAAGCAAGCCATGGAAGTACGCAAAGCCCTGGATGGCAGGGCAGTGGTCTTGATGCTGATGCTGTGTCTGACCTGGGGATTGCAACAATCCATCCTCAAACTATCCGCTCCCGACATTGCCCCCGTCATGCAGATCGCTGTGCGTTCCGGCATTGCAGCGCTGCTGGTGGGGCTGCTGATGGTCTGGCGAAGGGAGCGCGTGTCGCTGGCCAATGGCAATTGGCGCGCCGGATTGCTGGTGGGGTTCCTGTTTGCGCTGGAGTTCCTGATGGTCAGCTTTGCGCTGCATTGGACCAGCGCCTCGCATACCGCCGTGTTCCTCTACACCGCCCCGATCTTTGTCGCCCTGGGCCTGCACCTCAGGATTCCAGCGGAGCGGCTCAATGGCTGGCAGTGGTCCGGCATTGCGCTGGCGTTTGCGGGCATTGTGGTGGCCTTCATGGGGCACTCTGATTCAACCCCTGCAGCGTCCACTTCAGACATCCTCTGGGGTGATTTCCTGGCGCTGCTCGGTGGTGTGTCCTGGGCCGCCACCACGGTGGTGATTCGCTGTTCCGACCTGGCCAGAGCCCCGGCTTCGGAAACCCTTTTGTACCAGTTGCTGGGTGCGTTTGTCCTGCTGCTGCTCGCAGCCATCGCTTTGGGGCAGACTGCCTTCAGGCCCACCCCTCTGGCCTGGGGCAGCCTGCTGTTTCAGTCGCTGATCGTGTCGTTCGCCAGTTTTCTGGTGTGGTTCTGGCTGCTCAAGAAATACCTGGCTTCCGAGCTTGGCGCATTCTCTTTTCTGACGCCGATCTTTGGTATCGGCTTTGGCGTGTGGTTGCTGGGGGAGTCTCTGGAAACCCGTTTTGTCAGTGGCGCAGTGCTGGTGCTCAGTGGTGTCATTCTGGTCAATAGCCACGGCTGGATACGCAATCGTTTTTTGGCGTCGCGGGGGTGACAGTATCAGGGATCTCCGTCAGGGTTCTCCTGAGTGTCGAAGTGTTCAACCTCGGGCATCATGGTCTGTTACCCGTCTACAACCCGACTGCAAATTCAACAAGGATTCCCCATGCACTACCCTCGCCATCTCATCGCAACGGCCACTGCGGCCTTCTTTCTCACTCTCAGTGTTCAGGCGCAAACCCTGCCCGCGCCGGAATCGGTCACCATCGACAAGCTCGGGTACATGAGCACTTTCCCCCCAACCGACGCACAGCGCGTTGATCTGAGCAATTCCTACAAGTACCCCCAGTTGCGCTGGGCCACGCAACACCTGCGGGAGCTGGTGCCGACCCGCAATATCCGCCGCGGCAACACCCCGGTGGTCGCTCTGCCAGTCGCAATCAAACCGATTGGCGCTTTTGCATTTGAGGACGACAAGGGCAACAAGACCACCATCGATGACTGGTTCAAGGCGGCCTACGGTGATGCGATTGTCGTGCTACACAAGGGCCGCATCGTGTATGAGCGCTACGACAACCAGATGAAGCCGTCGTCACCGCATCTGCTGTTCTCGGTCACCAAATCTTTCACCGGGCTGATGGCCGCGCAGTTGGCGGCGGACGGCAAGATTGACCCGAACGCACTGGTCACCAAGTACGTGCCCGAACTGGCGGACAGCGCCTGGGGCGACATGAAAGTGCGTGATGTGATGGACATGACGGGCGCGGTGCGCTTTCGCGAGGTGTACACCGACCCCAGCACCGAGATTTTTGGCTACAGCTGGGCCAGCGGTATGCTGCCACGCCCACCGGGCTACCAGGGCAAGACCAACATCTACGACTTTCTCAAGACGCTGCAAAAGGAAGGCGAGCACGGCGCTGGCTTTGTCTACCGCACAGTGCACTCCGAAGTGCTGGGTTGGATCGTCTCAAGGGCCACCGGCAAACACTGGGGCGACCTGATGACCGACAACATCTGGCAAAAGCTCGGCATGGAAGAGGATGCCTACGTCATGGTCGACTCGATCGGAACACCGCTGCAAGGCGCCGGGTTCAACGCCACTGCGCGCGATCTGGCACGCTTTGGCGAAATGCTGCGCAAGGGCGGTGAGTTCAACGGCCAACGCATCTTCGACAAGGCAGTGCTCGACGACACCTTTGTCAAGGGTGGCGACCGCGAGAAATTCAAGGCTGGCGGCATGGCGTTTCGCGGCGGCTACAGCTACCGCAACCAGTGGTGGATGCTGCACAACGCCGATGGAGCGTATGAAGCCGCGGGCATCCATGGCCAGATGGTTCACATCAATCCGGCTGCCGAAATGGTGGTGGTCAAGCTGGCATCACACCCGGTGGCAGGCGCCGGCTTTACCCACGCCATGACGCTCAAGGCATGGGCTGCGTTGGCACAGGCAGTCAGGCAGTCAGGCAGTAAAAACGCCTAGAACCGCTGCTTTAGCCACTGCTCGAGCGTCGCAAACACTTCACTTGCATCAAGCTCGTTGAAGATCTCGTGGTACAACTTATCGAAGCACACCGAAGTCACCAGGTCCTTGGGCGCTGCAGCGGCAAAGTCGCGGCTACCTTGCGGGTTCAGCAGACGGTCGTCACCGGCGTACATCAACAGGGTTGGCACTTTCCACTGGGGCGCTGCGGCCAGCGTGAGTGGCCCTGCAGTGGCGATAAAGCGCGCCAGGCGCGCCGAGATGCGGTCGTGCACCAGTCGGTCACCTTTGTACGCTGCCACCACCGCCGGGTCGTGCGAAATGAACTGCGGCTTGACGCCATTGCCCACCCGCAGATCGGGCGCAATCTTGGGCAATATCGACACCAGAAACTTCTGGAATGCATTCATTCCCGCGTTGAGCGCTGGCGACGACATGATGAGGCCATCGACCGGGCGAATGCCCAGTGCCACAAAGCGACCCGCCACCAGCCCGCCCATGCTGTGGCCAAGCAGGATAAGCGGCGTCTGCGGCTGCATGCGCGAACGGGTGCTGTCGATGATGTCGGCCAGGTCGTCGAGCAACCGGGAGTCGGTGGGCAGGCTGCCGGGCGCGCCGCCCGACTCCCCGTGGCCGCACTGGTCGTAGCCGCGCACGGCATAACCCCAGGAATTCATCTGCCGGGCGACATGGTCGTAACGTCCGGCATGCTCACCCAGCCCGTGCACCACAATGACCACGCCGCGCAAATGCGTGTCTTCCTCCAGCGGCCAGTCCTGCATCACGATGTTGTCGCCTTCGGAGGCGATCAGCGTCGATAGAGTGGACTCGGCAGTCATGGAAATTGGGCAATGACCTGGGCCACCGCGGCTGTCAACTTCTTGGCGTACGGCACGTGCAAAAACTCATTGGGCCCATGCGCGTTGCTCTTGGGGCCGAGCACACCGCAGACCATCATCTGTGCCTGTGGAAACCCCTTGGAGAGCATGTTCATGAGCGGGATGGTGCCGCCCTGCCCGATGTAGCCACACGGTGCGCCAAAGTGTGCCTGCGACGCCGCGTTCAGGGCGCTTTCAAACCAGGGTGCAGTGCCCGGGGCATTCCAGCCGGTGGCGGCCGACAAGCCTTCAAAAGTGACTTTGGCCTGGTAGGGCGCATTGTCTTCGAGCAAGGCCTTGAGTTGCTGTACCGCGGCATCGGCCTCGACCAAAGGCGGCAGACGCAAACTGAGCTTGAACGCCGTGTAGGGGCGCAGCACATTGCCGGCATTCTTGAGTTCAGGGAACCCGTCGGCACCGGTGACACTCAGGGTGGGTTTCCAGGTGCGGTTGAGCAAGGCCTGCAAGGGGTCGGTGGTGGTGGGCAGTGCGAAGGTGGTGGCACCGCCGCAGTCGTAGTGGGCCCAGGGAAAGCGTTTGTAAATCTCCTCACCCAGAATCGCCGCCGTGGCCTGCGCCTGCGCCAGCCGGTCGGTGGGCACCTCGCAGTGGAAACTGGCCGGCAGCAAGCGACCGGTGGCGCTGTCTTCCAGACGGTCGAGCACCTGGCGCATGATGCGAAAACTTGAGGGCACCAGACCACTGGCGTCGCCCGAGTGAATGCCTTCGGTCAGGATTTCCACCTTGAGCACGCCGCTGGCCATGCCGCGCAGGCTGTTGGTTAGCCAGAGCTGATCGTAGTTGCCCGCCCCGGAGTCCAGGCACACCACCAGTGCCACATCGCCCAGGCGGCTTTTGAGCAGGTCGATATAGGGCATCAGGTCGTACGAGCCGCTTTCCTCGCAGGTCTCGATCAAACCAACAATGCGCGGGTGCGCCACGTTCTGGGTTTTCAGCGCCTGGATGGCCGCAATGGCGGCGTATGCTGCATAGCCGTCATCGGCACCACCGCGCCCGTAAAGCTTGCCGTCTTCGATCTTGGGCGTCCACGGTCCCAGATCACTGCGCCAACCGGAGAACTCGGGCTGTTTGTCCAGGTGCCCGTACATCAGCACGGTCTGCGTTGATTGCGGCTTGGTCGCCGGAATTTCAAAAAACAGCACCGGTGTGCGCCCGGGCAGCTGAACAATCTCGAGCACCAGGCCGCTGACCTTTTGCGCTTCGATCCAGGCCGCCGTATTGCGCACCACTGTGCCAATGAAATCGTGCGCAGCCCAATCGGCATCGAACATGGGTGACTTGGCGGGAATACGGATGTAGTCCTCCAGGCGCGGGACGATCTGCGCATCCCACAGATCACTGACCTGGCTCAAGGTTTGGGGGGCGTTGAGCACATCGGCGGGAACGCGGGCATTCATGGCAACTCCTTGGATTCATAAATCGAATGAATGCGGAATCATGCCACGGGTTGAATGCAGCCGAAAGCTTGATACAGTGGCGCCCATGAACCATCTCAAGCACAACCCATCGCGGCGACTCTGGGCGCGCCATATTGCCACAACCCTGGCGCTTTGCACGCTCTGTTTTGTAACCGCTGCCCATGCCCAAACCAGCCCCATCAAACTGATGGTCGGTTTTCCGCCCGGCGGTGGCACCGATGCCATTGCGCGCACCCTGGCCGACAAACTCAAGGATGTGTTGGGCACCCCCGTTTTGGTGGAGAACAAGGCCGGCGCCGGTGGGCAAATTGCCGCGCAGGCGCTCAAGTCCGCCGCGCCCGATGGAGCGACCCTGTTTCTCTCGCACGATCACACGGTGTCCATCTTGCCGCTGGTGGTCAAGAACCCCGGCTTCGACCCGGCTCGTGACTTTGTCGCCGTGGGCGGCTTTGCCACCTTTGTCAACGCGCTGGCACTCTCCGGCGGCACGCCCGCCAAAACGGTGGCCGAGTATGTGGCATGGGTCCGCAACAATGGCGCAGGAAAGGGGACTGTCGGCGTACCCGCTCCTGCCTCCGTGCCGGAGTTTCTGGTCAAGATGATTGGCCAGAAGTACAGCCTGGATTTGCAGTCTGCACCGTACCGCGGCAGCGCCCCCATGATGGGCGACATGCTGGGCAACCAGATTGCCGCTGGCACCGGATCGATCCCCGATTTCATAGAGAACCACAAAGCCGGCAAGATCCGTGTGGTGGCAGTAATGGGCAGCGCGCGCCAGGCGATATTGCCGGACGTGCCCACCTTTACAGAACTTGGCCTGACGGGCTTTGACGATCTGCCGTACTACGGCATTTTCGCCCCTGCGGGCACTCCCCAGGCTACTGTGGATCGGCTCTCTGCGGCGCTGGCCAAAGTTATCGCGCTGCCCGAGGTACGCGACCGGCTGACGGCCATGGGGCTGACCGTGGGCTACATGACACCGCAGCAGCTCACCAGCCGCGAGCAGGCCTATAGCCAGACCTGGGCACGCATCATCAAGGCCAGCGGTTTCGTGCCACAGTAGCGAACTGGCTAGCGCGTGAGTTTGTAGACGGAAGTGCCCGCCATCAAATTCGGAGCAAAGCGCACGATGTTTCCGTTCTGCAGGCCAAAGCTGTCCTGAATCTGCAGGCCGTTGCGTGCCGCCAGCGCGGCCAGATCGGCGTGGGTGCCGACCCGGATGTTGGGCGTGTCATACCACTGGTACGGCAGCCGCCGCGTGACGGGCATACGCCCCTGCAAAATGCTCAACCGGTTGGGCCAGTGCGCGAAATTGGGGAACGCCACAATGCCGATGCGCCCCACACGCACCGTTTCGCGCAGCATGACCTCTGCGTTGCGCAGGTGTTGCAGGGTGTCAATCTGCAGCACCACGTCAAACGAGGCGTCGTCAAACATCACCAGACCTTCATCCAGATTGAGCTGGATGACATTGACACCGCGCTGCACACAGGCCAGCACATTGGCGTCGTCAATCTCTACCCCGTAGCCACTACAGCCGCGCTCGCGTTGCAAGTAGTCCAGCATCGCGCCATCACCACAGCCCAGATCGAGCACGCGTGCGCCGTGCGGCACCAGTTCGGCAATGGCTTTCTGGATGGTCAGGTCGCTCATGCTTGTATGACCCCCACGTTCGTCACTGCCCCGGAATCGGCCGCAGCCGATTTCGCAAGTACTTCACTGCCCCCCAAGGGGGCCGTACCCTCGACCACGTCGCGTAGCGGCTGGGCGACATGCTTGGGGCGGCCCGGCGCTGCGGCCTTCGCCTTCCAAATGCTATCGAAGTAGGAGCGCACCACGCTTATGTAGCGGGCGTCATCGAGCAAAAAGGCATCGTGCCCGTGGGGGGCATCGATCTCGGCGTAACTCACATCGCGTCGGTTGTCGAGCAAGGCTTTGACGATCTCGCGGCTGCGTTTGGGGCTAAAGCGCCAGTCGGTCGTGAAGCTCACCAGCAGGAACTTGCACGTGGCAGGTACCAGCGCCCGGGTCAGCTTGCCGTCAAAAGCGCGCGCCGGGTCAAAGTAATCCAGCGCCCGGGTAATCAGCAAATACGTGTTGGCGTCAAAGTATTCCGCAAACTTGTCGCCCTGGTAGCGCAGGTAGCTCTCAATCTGGAACTCCACGTCCTGCGTCGAATACCGGTACGGAAGCACCGCCGCAGCGAGCGCTGCCGGGCCGCCCCAAGGCGCGAGGGCCCCCTCGGGGGGCAGCGAACCCAACGAAGTGGGGAGGGTGGGGGCCTTAATCTGCCTGCCAAACTTTTCGTTCATCACGTCATCACTCAGGTAGGTGATGTGGCCAATCATGCGGGCGATGCGCAGGCCGCGCTTGGGAACCACACCGTGCTGGTAGAAGTGCCCCCCATGAAAGTCGGGGTCGGTCACGATGGCGCGGCGCGCGACTTCATTGAAAGCGATGTTCTCAGCCGTGAGGTTGGGCGCGCTGGCCACCACCACAGCGTGCGCTACCCGTTGCGGGTACTGCAACGTCCAGCTCAGGGCCTGCATGCCACCCAGACTGCCGCCCATCACGGCCGCAAGGGTTTCAATGCCCAAGGCGTCCATCAGCCGCGCCTGTGCGTTGACCCAGTCCTCCACAGTCACCACCGGGAAGTCGGCACCGTAAACCTGGCCCGAGGGCGAATCCGGATTCGTGTGCATGGGGCCGGTGGAACCAAAGCAGGAACCCGGATTGTTGACGCCAATGACAAAAAAGCGGTCGGTGTCGACAGGTTTGCCCGGGCCGATCATGTTGTCCCACCAGCCTTCTGAATTGGCTTGCCCCGCATAGGTGCCCGCCACGTGGTGCGAGGCATTGAGCGCATGGCAAATCAGCACCGCGTTGGAGCGGCCGGCATTGAGCGTGCCATAGGTCTCAAAACTGAGGTCGTAATCGCGCAGCGAGGCCCCACTTTGCAGCGGCAAGGGCGCATCAAAGTGCATGCGTTGCGGCGTGGCGATCAATGTCATTGCAAGGTCAAATCAGCGTCAAAAAACCCGGCGTCGCTAAAAACGAGGCCGGGTCTGGAAAGGCGGTCCGTGTTTAGCTGCATTTTTAAAGCGCCCGCAAGCTGGGAAAATCTGGCGCTGGTGGCAGTATATCGGATGGGCGGCGTGGGAATGGGGCGTGGAACCGCGTCACTGAACCGGTATGTGCTTCGCAAGAAAAGCCTCGACCCGATTGGCAAAGTCGATCCTGTTTTTCAGGATGCTCCAGCCGTGGCCTTCATGCGGATAGGTGACCCACTCGGGGTCAAAGCCGGACTTTTGCATCGCCTCGCGCAACCGGGTTCCGTGGGCCAGTGGCACGCGTTTGTCTTCTTCACCAAAGGCCAGCAGCAGGGGGGCCCTGATCTGACTCGCCAGCAGAACCGGCGAGTTGGCGGCTAGCATGTCAGCATCTTTTTCCGCATCCCCGACCATTTCGGGGATGGTGTGTTTGCGTGCCAGTGCAGTGGTGTCGTCATTTACCCACCAGGAGCCCTTCACCAGCAAGTTCAGGTCGGTCACTGCGACCCACGCAAGCCCGCAACGGTACAGGTCAGGATGGCGAATGAGCCCCATCAAAGTGCTGTAGCCGCCATAGGATCCCCCGGCGATGCACGCTTTGCCAGAAGCCAGCTTCTCTTTTTGGGCCCACAGCAGGGCGTCGGCTACGTCATCCTGCATGGTCTGCCCCCACTGTTTCCAGCCCGCCTTGAAGTGGGTTGCACCATAACCACGGCTGCCGCGAAACTCCGGCTCAATCACCAGGTAACCGCGCGACGCCAGAAACTGCGTCATCGGATTCCATGCCCAGCTTCCACCACGCACCCACGGCCCTCCGTGCACCAGCACAACGGTGGGTGCGGGTTTGCCGGCCTCAACACCCTGGGGCTGCGTAATCCACAGCGGCAGTTCCTTGCCATCGCGGGTCTGGATGCGCTTGAAATCGACACGCGCCATCTGCTTTGCATCGATCCCTCTGCGGGCGAACGCAACGGGTTGCCACTGGGGCTGGCCCTCGACAGGGGTGGGACGGTAGATCAGCAAACGTCCCGGGCTCTGGTCAGAAAAAGACCGCACCAGAACAACCGCATCGGGTTGCCCACAGCGCCGACAACTGATGCGGTTGACATGCCCGGGCAAGTCCCTGTCCACCGCCTCCTGGATCTTCCTGATGGCCCCATCAAACCAAACCGTCGTTTCTGCGTCTGTGGTCACACGTACCCCTTGGGCTGCGCCTGTCCCTCGCTCAAGAATCAGTTGCCCCGTAAAGTCAAAGCCTGGCGTACTGACCAAAGGCTCGGCCGCGGGCTGCATGGTGGCAAGTTCAAAGCGCTTGAGCACGGCATAGCCTTCGGGTCCCTCCTGCTGCGTCACAAACAGGTTGCCCATGTCGTCCACCGAATGGGGGGTGAATGGCAGCTCGATCAGATCGCCCTGGACGATCTTCTTCCACTCCGTCATGTCCGGCCCGCGCCAGTACGCGGATCTGTCCTTGTCGCTGCGGGTAAACACCACGCGTGGCACGCCGGCTCCGTCAAAGAGCCAACCCACGGCCTCGCGGGGTGGCTGAAAGTTGGTGGCGCGGGTCTTGCCCGTCGTCACGTTGAGCCACAGCGGGACCACGGCCGACAGCATTCCGCTGGGGCTACCGATCAGCTTGCCAACAAGAACTTCCTCATTGGCAGAATCCGCCTTGGGCGCGGGAACCTTCAGGAGCTGATGGTTGGGGTCCAGCGCAGCGCTCTTGGTACCAAACTTCGTGGTGGAGTTGTGTTTGCGGCTGATCAACTCCTTCACTTCGCTGCCGTCGGCGTTGACTGCGAACAGCCCCGGCCTTACGTTCGGGTCTGGCACGCCTTCGGTGAAATCCACCACGCTAAACAGCAGCCGGTCCTCATGGACCCAGGCCACGTTGCGAACATCCACATCCGTGAACTGTGCTGCGTGGACCGGCTTGCCACCCGGAGACAAATCCAGAATATAAAGGCCGATGCGCGCGCCGCTGCGGGCGGTGGTGATCGCAAGGCGTTTGCCGGACGGGGACATCAAGGCATCGACAACATCCGGGTCACGAAAAAACACCTCGGCGGCTAACAGGCTTGCTGGTGGAGCCGCTGCAAAGACGTTTGCTGCCAATAACCACAGGAACGCCAATAAAATTGAAACGCTTTTGACCATGTCTTCTCCTGAAATTGCCTCAACGTTGCGCCGGAAGAATCCGATTGCCAGACTGCAGTTGGCTGGCAGTCTGGTAGGTTGCGAGCAACAGCTGCTGCATCCTCTGTGACTCCTGGGCAGACAGCGCTGGCGACTGTCCTAGCGCTCGCTCGAGGTTGTGTGACACCCAGCCATTCGGGGTGATCCAGTCGAGCACCTCGCCGCGCAAGCCCAGCGCGGCACGCTGCTCCTTGCGTGCATCATCCAGCAACGAACGTCCGAAGCCCGCGTAATCCACCTGCCAGCCACCCAGCGCGATGAGGGTGGGCAATATGTCAAACTGGCTGCCCACGCGGTCATCTACGCCGGCTTGCACGCCCGGCCCCACCACCAGCAGAGGGATGTGATACAGGTTGGGCACCACCTCCATTTGTTCGACAAACTCATCGGCATGGTCTGCAGTGACAACAAAAATGGTGTCGTCAAAATATCCTGCCTTCTTGGCAGCCACCATCAACTCTCCCAGTGCCCAGTCAGCATACGCCAGCGTGTTGCGAAACGCCTCGCGATCGCTTCCACCTGTAAATCTCTTGAACTTGGCGTCGGGTATCAGCCACGGCGTGTGCGTGGTGGAGGTAAACACAAAGCCCAGGAACGGCTTTCGCGCGGCCGCAAACAGCTGATGCGCTGCCTGCAAGGTGTTGTGGTCCCAGGTGCCCCAGGTCGCTGCTGGTTTGGGCTGCTCATACAGATTGGGGATGTCTTCAGCTCCCCTATAAGTGCCAAACCCGGTGCGTGCGGCGATGGCGTCAAAGCGCAGCGAGCCACGTTCGCTGCTTTGCAGAAAGATGGTGTCATAGCCTTGCGAGCGCGCAAGTTCGCCCAGAAAGCTCTGGCGGTTCTGTTCTATACCCTCGCCAAGAAACGGCATGCCGGCAAACGTGGGCTGGCTCGCCAGAATGGACTCCGCACCCAGAATGGAGCGCTGCCCATTGGCATAGAAGCGGCTGTACAGGCGGCCTTGCCGCGCCAGCGCATCGAAGTTCGGGGTAACCCCCAAGGGTGGCTGGCCCGACAGTTGGCGCAATGCATCGATGTGCTGCGCGCCCCAGCTCTCGAGCATCAACACCACCACATTGGGCTTAACCGACTTCGGTTGGGGGCGCATTACCTGGTGCAAGGGGTACCGCGGTTCTGCAAATACCTTGTCATCACCGGCCAGGAATTGCTGCACGAGTGCCACCGCGTCGGGCTCTGGCATGAAAGTCTTCAAAGGTGGCGGGCTTTCCAGAAAGGCACGCGACATGGCAAACGCACCATTGAGCGCCAGGTAGCCTTGCGCGGGCACATTGGAGAAAAAAGCTTCGCCCACGCTGATGGGCTTGCCGCCAATGCCCCCACGGGCCACAACCACCATCACCAACAGCACCAAGGGCAAGGCCAGTAGGGTAGGCCACAGCGACTGCACGGGCGCAAGAGCCGGCACCACCAACCAGCGCCACCAAGCCCAGCCCAAGCAAACCGCACCGAGGCCAAATGCCAGCAAGACACCCGCGTACTGGCGCAAGGCCATCCCGACCATTGAACCCATGTCCTGTGCCAGCGTGTTGATCTCGGAGCCTACATGCCGGTGCACATTGCCAAAGTAAATCAGGTCCACGGCCATCATGAACACAAACGCCAGCAAGCCGAGGTAGATGAAGCCGTGCCACAACGCTTGCCATGCCCGATGACGACTCCATCGAAAGGGTAATTGCAACAGCAGCAAGGGCAGCCCTGCCAGCGTCAGCGCCATGGACAGATCAAACCGGGCACCAACAAGAAACGATTCGCGCGTCTGCGCCGCCGTCAACGCCTGAAAGTCTCCCGGGTATGCAAGGAGCAGCCCCGCACGAAACAGCGCGGCACTGATCAGGAATAGGGCAAGTGCCAATACAGCACGAAGCCAAACGGGCAGGGGCAGAAAAGTTGAGCGGCGCATGGAAGAACAATGAAGGACCGACATTGTCGTTCACACAAGTCACCCGCCACAGCCACCACATCCACCGCCCCCGCAGCCACCACCACCGCAGCCTTCCGATCCATCGGATTGCCCAGTCTTGTTCTTGGTCGAATCTTCAAAAAAGAAATTGATCCCGGCAAAGTCCTGATTTGCCATGACGGCCTGGCTGCCAAAGAGGGCGAATCCAAGAGCCAACAGTGGCGCGGTACCTGATGTGGCGGAAGTCTTCAGCTGCGAGTGTTCGCTAGCCAACCCGATGATGATCTTTTCGCCGAGAGGTGTGGCGCCTTGTGATCTGGACTTATGCACCAGAAAGACGGCGAGTGTGGCAGCGAGTGCAACAAACAGGTAGCCAATGTCATGGTAGTTCCTAACGCCGTAGATAAATCGACTAACGCCCAGTACCATGAGGACCGCAAGCGCGAGCAGGGTAACTCCGCGGACAGGATTGATACGTCCGTACTCCACTGCGAGTCCAGCATTGATGAGGCGCTGACGAATCAGATGCGTGATGCTGTTGGCACGTACCAGGAAATCCCTCTCGCGGACGATCCCGTCCGGCGCATTTCGGAATAATTCCCGCTCGACCGGATGCAAGCTCGTATGAACTTCGTTGAAGAGACTATTCTTCTTGCAGGTAACCCCCGCTACTTTTTCGGATTCTCGCTTTGGCTCAAGCACCAATGCCCTTTGCGCGACAAGTTTTGCGACCGCTGTGCCCATCACGCGCTGCTCACCACCCACAAGACAGGCTACTTCGTAGGGATCGAGCTCACTGTTCGCCGCAGACTGTTTCGCCGGGGCAGCAATAAGTCGATGCATCATTGGAATGCAAGCCACTATCACCAGGGCTGGAATGTAGATTGCCATATAGAGCGGCCCTGAAATGGCGGGCCAGAGGAATTGCCCCAGCGTTTTGTAGAACAGATAGCCCACAAGCGCCGTGGCCACGGTTTGCCACCCAGATCGGGGGCCCATCCATCCCCTCTGAACTGCCAGATCACTGTTTGATCGCAAAGTGAATCGGGTCTGAACATCCGGCCACAAGGCTGCATCGGGTGCATGTCCAAAGACTTCCTCGTAGTCCCTGAGCGTTTGGCTGTACATCGCCTTGTGCTTCATGAGTTCATCGGGGCCGCCTTTGGACGCGTAATGGTGCAGGAACCCACCCAGAACTTCGTCGCACAACTTTTGGTAAGACACCGTTTGGGTGAGGTGCAAGTGCCATGCCTGATCCACTTCATCCGATGGGCAAACCATGTGACTCCTGACCTGCGTCAGGTACAGGAACTTTCGGTACTCTTCCGCTACCTTTTGTGCATAAGGCAGCGTCCAGCTATTTGCTTCCGCCAGCTTGGACTCAAAAGTCACATTGGCGTGCGGGTCAGACAACTCAAATGACTGGATCTTCTGGTACAGGCTTTCGTTGTTCATCTTCAACCCCCAGTTTAAGTTTCGTTGCGTTTCTCTGTTTCGTGATGACGGGTGTTTCCACGCCATGAATTCGTAACCATGCCATCTCCCCCTTGATGCTGTGACATTGGAAAGAATTTTGTCTGAGCACGAACTTGCTGAAAACTGTGGAATTCCACAATTGCTGTATTATTCATGCAATACACAGATACAGAGAAGCATGGTCCCGCTCCAATTCGATATCAACCCCAGCTCAAGCGTCCCGATCTATAAACAGATCGTTGATCAGGTGCAGCGCATGGTTCTTGGCGGCAGTCTCGGGGCGGGGACCGATCTACCGTCGGTGCGCACCGTAGCAAGCCAGCATGCCATCAACCCCATGACAGTGAGCAAGGCTTACAGCCAACTCGAAGTCATGGGGCTCATTCAACGGGTACGCGGTCAAGGAATGATCGTGGCCACTACGTCATCGAAACCCAAGTCACTCAAACAGCGGCTGGAGTTACTGCGTCCCATCATTTGCTCGGCGGCTGCACACGCTCGCGAGCTCGACATTTCAGTGGAAGACGCTGTCAAGGAATTTAGAGATCAATACGGGGAGGAAACCAAGTGAACGAGGCAAATGCAATTGAAGTGCGGGGGTTGACCCTCGCCTATGGAAAGAAGAATGCGCTGGACAACATCAGTCTGTCCATTCCCAAGGGTGCAGTCGTTGGCCTGGTGGGACCCAATGGTGCCGGCAAGACCAGTCTGATTCACTGTCTGCTTGGTGCCGTTGTACCCAAAGAGGGAAGCATTGCGGTTCTGGAGGAAGATCCAGCCGCATTCAGCGATGCGGCGCGTGCACGGATTGGCTATGTTGCACAGACGCCGGACCTACTGGAATGGATGAAAGCCAAACAGTATCTTGACTACATCAGTGCGTTTTACCCGCACTGGGATCACAGCCGTATTAGTGCACTGATGGCGAAATGGGGGATTGACCCCAAGCAGAAGATCTCCGACATGTCACTGGGCCAAAAACAGAAGATTGCCCTCCTTCAAGCCCTTGGAAACTGCCCCACGCTGCTAATCCTGGACGAACCGGTTGCCAGTCTGGATCCCATCATGCGGCGAGACTTCATGCGCTCGCTGTTTGAAGACGACGCGCAGCGCACGGTTGTCATTTCCAGCCATCTTCTGTCAGACCTGGAGCGGATCATCACGCACCTGGTTCTGGTGAAAGAGGGGACGATTCTGATTTCTGAGGAGTGGGATGTTGCCGTAGAGAGTCTGCAAAAGGTGCGGTTGCCTGAAGCGCTCTTGCCCCAAAAAGGATTGATCGCCCAGCGCTACCAGAATGGCCAGGTGACTGCGGTGGTGGACGTTCGCAAGTTTGATCGCAATTCAATTGCACAATCCGCAACTCTGACCACCATGAATCTCGATGAAATCTTCGTTGAGGTGATGTCGTGAAACCATACCTGGCAATCTTCAGGGAATTCTGGCGTGTGAGCTTTCTGGTACCTGGAATTGCCTTCTTTGTACTCGCAATACCAGCGGGGATGCTCTGGATGACTTGGTATTTCGAATCAAAGTTCGGTCCAATCCAACATCTAAATCCGTCGGCGTTGGGAGTCTTTCCAGTAATCGGATGTCTCGCCGGATTCTCCTTCTCCCTGCCGATAGTGCAAATGAGCAATAGGCACCTTCGGCTCACACTCCCTCGTTATACAAAGAGGTTGATGGGCGCAACCGTCGCCTTGGCCTTAGGCACGTTGGCACTCTTGACTTTGAGCGTTGTCGCAATCGCGTACGGAAGAGATGTCTTTGGTGTTTCGATGCGCTGGATTCCGATTTTTACCTACGGAGCGATGGGAATCGGATTCCTGCTGACCGTCTTTGCTCCGATTGGGTACCAAGGCAAGCGCATTCAGAACCGAGCTTCCACTGTCATTTTTTCCCTGACTTTGGCGGTGCTTGCGTTGGTCGTGGTGTCGGCCAACAATGATCAAGCGCGGCACCTCTTGATGCTTCCAATTGCGCCTGGTACGCAACTACGTCTGTCGGACATTCTGTGTCTACTTACTGGCCCACTTCTGTGGCCCGTTTATGTGCGATTCCTGCATCCCCGGCGACCGACGCCTGATGCAGTACGCGAGGGCTTTTCCAGTCTAGAAGGTGGCAGCGAGCGGTTCTTGGGACACCTTGCGGCTAGGGACGGGAAGGCACTGAAATCGGAACTCATTGCCTTCCATCCCATGTTGCTCAGCTACGGGCCGATGGGGTTTGTGATCAGTGGCTTGATGGTCATCGGGGTCACCACTCTTTTCACAATCTCCGACTCCAGTGTGGCCGGACAGGGTGTTTTCCCCAAGGAGCTTGACTTTCTTTGGTGGTACCCGCTGACCGTGATGGCGCTGTTGCCAGCAGGAATCAATGCGGTGACTTCGGCTACGGCCGGGCGACTTCTGCTGCTGCCAGGACAGCATTCACGATGGACACTTCCCCGTTGGATTGCGGTGCGATTTCTCGGGATCTGGGTTGCTGGTGCCTGCATGACCCTGCTGCCGCTCTTGGGAGTCTCGTTATGGATGGGGATTTCCGCCAAGACATTGATGGTTGCTGGCTTGATCACATGTCTGGGTATTTGCTCGTTTGGCATGCTGATGTTCGCGATGCATCCCAGCAAAGACAAGCAATTCGTGAAAGGCGGATTCTTCCTGCGACTCTTGCTCTTCTTCTACTCGGTGGCGTTCTTGGTGTTCAACCCGGCAGAGATTTCCGCTGCCTACTCGACGAGCACTTGTGTGATCGCTTTGTTGAGTGCTTTTGCATTGCCGTACGCGCTGTACAGATTGGGGTTGATGCGGTGGCAAAGCATGCGGTATGTGTCTTAAAAAAACGGCGCAAGAACCAGGTAAACGCGCATGTCAGGAAGAAAAGTTTGATGGCGTCGACCGGTCCATTCACAAAATCAGCGCAACGCCCGCGCGTGAAGTGAACTGGTGAACGCTATACAAACGATAGCTATTTACGCTTGCTGGACGGGCGCCAGAGCATCAAACCATGCTTGAAGTGCAGCGCCGTGCAAGGGTCGGCTGCCGAAGTATCCCTGCATCACATCGCAACCCAGCGCGGTGATGGTGTCGCGCTCGGCCTGGGTTTCGACGCCTTCTGCGGTGACGAACAGGTCCAGGCCGTGCCCCATTTCGATCATGGCCTTGACCAGCTTCTGGGTACCGGGCGACGCGTCGATACCGTCAATGAAACTGCGGTCGATCTTGAGCTCGCTCACCGGGAGCTTCTGCAAATAGGCAAGTGACGAGTAGCCGGTGCCGAAGTCGTCAATCGACAGCGGCACACCTGTCGTGCGTAGTGCGTTGAGCAGATCCACGCTTTTCTGCGCATCTTCCATCAAACCGCTCTCGGTAATTTCAAGTCTCAGCCGACTGGGGTCGACCCCTTTGGCGCCGACCATGCGCTCGACCCGCCGGGCAAAGCCCGCGTCCTGCAGATCGCGGGTGCTGACATTTACGGCGATACTGAGTTCCGGGTGCAGCGGCTGCCACGCGCGCAGGGTGCGAAGGGCTTCGCGCAACATCCAGTCGGTCACCATGGTGATGTAGCCAGTTTGCTCGGCAAACGGAACAAATTCGGCCGGCGAAACGAAGCCCCGTGTCGGGTGCTGCCAGCGCACCAATGCTTCAGCGCCGATCGCCTGCCCCGTGCGCAACGAAAACTTGGGTTGCAACCACATCTGCAACTGCGAACTGGCCACCGCCTGGCGCAAATCGGACACCAGATTCAAATGGCTCAAGCGCGCCGCCTCCTGGGCTTCGCTGTACCAGGCATGTCCGACGGCAGTGCGTTTGGCGGTGTGCAAGGCGACCTCGGCGTTACGCATCAACGTGCGCACTGCTGTCGACGAATCCATCTCACCAGAATCGGCAAGACCACAGGTAACGCCAAGATCCACACGGTGGTCGCCGCACTGGACGGCCTCGCTGGCAGAACGCTCGAGATTTTCGCGCAGGGTCTCCATGGCGGCGCGGTCAGGCGCTGTGCAAGCCACGGCAAAGGTGCCGCCGGAGAGGCGCGCCAGCATGGCATCCGGCCCGATCAGCCCGGCCTGCGCCGCCGCCTGCACTACACCATTGGTGCGCGATGCCAATTCCTTGATGAGCGTGTCGCCTGTGGCATAGCCCAGGGTTTCGTTGATGATCTTCAGGCGCGCCAGATCGATGAGCGCCAGCGAATCGTAGGATGTGGCAGTGCCATGCACGGGGTTGAGCAGTGCCGCCCGGTTGGGCAGCCCCGTCAACGCGTCGCGGTACGCCTGCTGCACGATCTGTTGCTCGCGGTGGTGCACCGCGTCGGACATGGTGTTGAGCGCCAAGCCGACCCGGTCAACCTCTTCAGTACCGGTGACGGCTACCCGGCTGGCATAGTCGCCCTGGGCAATCTTGCGCGCAGCAGTTTCAAGCGCTGCCAGCGGCTCCACCACACTGCGGGTGGTACGCCACGCCAGCCACCCTGCAAACGCGACCAGCAGCAGGGACAGACCGATCACCCACATCGCCACCTCCTGAAACTGGCGCTGGGCATCTTCGAGCTGGGTTTCGATGCGCTCGCGTTCACGGGCGAGCAGGGTGTTGGACTCCAGCAGCATGGCCTTGAGTGCCGGGTTGATCTGCTCATTGAGCGCGCGCGCTGCCGCCTCGAGGTCGCCCGCCTCCACCTGATCGACCGTGGCTTCAAAGGCATCGGCATAGTTGGCGCGGCAGACACGCAAACGTTTGAGGGTTTCCTCTTGTCCGGAGTCTTTGAGTTCGTTGCTCAGGGACTCGATGATGCCGTCGATGCGACGGTTGCGCTCATCTACATCCGCATACTCCTGCACCCGGTTTTCACGCGGCGCATTCATCAGTCGAATCAGGGCACTGCCCACCCCTTCGGTTTGCAGGGAGAGCGCCTGCACCCGCAAGAGGCGCTGCATGTCGCCATTGGCAAAACGCTGCGTGACGTCACTAACCAGACGCAATTGCAGACCAGCCTGCGACAGCACCAGCAGCATCAGAACCACCAGTGCACCAAAACCCAGCGCCAGCCGCCTGCCAATACGCCGCGGCCACAACCCAAGGTGGCTGTCAATCTGGGGAACGTTGGTGTCCAACGGACTTTTCATGGCGAAAGGTTACTCCGATTTCGCCTTCGGCAGCGCGTCCAGGGACCAACGCCCGCTGCCAAAGATTGCCCGCAGGAGAGCGCCACGCCCCTTGTACAGCGGCGAGAAGCTGCATTTAGCCAGGGAAATTGATGAAGTTGGGTTCATCGCGTGGGTAGTTGACATCATGAAACGCTCGCTATTGGGTGCGGTTTTTCGATACCGCCAGCACCAGGCCGGTCTGGAAGGCCATCGGAAACCAGGTGCCAAAGTCCAACGCAGGCGCGTCGTCCAATGCCTGTGCCAATGGTCGGCCTGCCAACAGGGCTTGCAGACAGGGGAATTCACCGGGCAGGGCCAAGCGCGCGCAGGGACGCAGGCCATTGCGCCACACCAACACATCGTGCCGGATTCGCTCGTTCAGTTGCTGGCCCACTTCGGCAAACGACGGTGCACCCTCCAGGTGGGCGGACAGGATACTTGCGACCGGCCAGTCGCTATGGACTGCTGCCCACCCACCGGATAGCGCAAGCGTGAGTTCTGCCGGGTCGTCGGTGGTCAGCAAGGCCAGACTGGCCGGGTCCGCGACGCCGTCAGCAGCCGTGGCGGCAACATGCAGCGACCATTCCACACGCGCCACATCGGTCAGGTACGGCGCATCGTGCAGTTGGGAGCTTGACTGCAGAAACACGGGTATAGTGTCGCCCCACTGCGCCAGATCGCCGCGCAGCGGAGGATGGGCGTGCCACAGGGCGCGTGCCAGATCGGCAAAGCTTTCCGGTCCGATGATCTGCGCCACCACCGGATAGGCCGCCAGCAAGGCTCGCTCGGCCAACATATGGCCATTGGTTTGATAGGCTTTTAGGCCTCTTACGCCCGTCCCAATTGCGTGAGCAGCTAGTTTTTTCATAGCATCCTGAGCGGGCCACGCAAACAGGGCATCGAGCAACAGCTCCTGCTGCTTTGCCAGGGTACTCATGGCGCCATCTCCGGTACCTGACTTTCGCAAGCCCGGCGCGCGTGGGCGGCTTCATCCAGCAGAACGTCCAGTGAAGGAACATCGGTGTCCCACTCGATCAGCGTCGGCACGGGACCAAAACGCGCGATGGCGTGGCGGTACAGCCGCCAGACGGCATCGCAAACCCGGCTGCCGTGGTCATCAATAAAGATCTCGCCATGGGCATCCTGCACATGGCAGTGGCCGGCCAGATGCAGTTCGCCCACGGCCTCAGGGCCAATGGCATCGAGCCAGGTGCGGCACGCCACCTCAGGGTCTGCGCACACACCGCCCTTGGCGGCGTTGAGTGCATTGACGTAAATATTGTTCACATCCACCAACAGGCCACAGCCGGTACGGCGCGCCAGCGCCCCGAGAAATTCGGTTTCGGCCAGCGCATCTTCGCCGTCCGGCACCTGCCAGGTGATGTATGCCGAGAGGTTTTCCACCAGAAAGCGCCTCTGAAGCCGGTTTTGCACCCGATCGACGTTGTTACAAATCACGTCCAGTGCTTCGGTGCTGAAAGGAATGGGCAACAGGTCAGACGCGTGGACCGCCTGACCGTGCAACACACCGCGGGCGAACGAGGCATGATCACTTACACGCACCGGATCGATGCGCTCAACCAGGTGTGCGAGCTGATCCAGATGCCAGGGGTCCAACCCGTTCGCCGAGCCCAAGGAGAGCCCGACGCCGTGCAGACTCACCGGGTAGTGCGCTCGGCCCCGCTCAAGCACGGCCAGTGACGCACCGCCTGCGCCAAAGAAATTCTCCGAATGCACTTCGAGAAAGTCGATGGCGGGCCGTTGCTCAAGCAGCGCCGCGTAATGGGGCTGCCGCCAGCCGATGCCAACATCTACCAGGCCGTATCGCTCCGCGCAGTGGACACCAGTTGGCGCGGCCGGGGAATACATGGTGCGGTGTGGTGGGCCGGCCGACTAGCTCTTCAACTTCTTCGCTTCATCCTGGGTCAGGCCTTTCATGTCCTTGCATGTACCCTTGGCGACATACTTCCATTCGGATTTGTCCATATCGACCTTGGACTGGCCGGCACAGGAGTGTGTGCCAAAGATGTTGGCACAGTCGTTTTGCCCGGCCTTGGCGATGCCGAAGCACTTTTCTTTTTCCTGCGCGGCGGCAGGTGTTGCCACCATGGCCAGAGACATCAGGCTCGCGGCGGTGGCGGCGATCATTGCACGTTGATTCATGGGGGTACTCCTTGAGGGAAAGGTCGGGTTGCTGTCAATGGAACCGGCAAAACAGCGCAATGGTGCGTGGTCCTGCTGCCTCAGCATGAGTCATTGCAGACAGGGCATTCTTACAGCACTATCAATTAATTTGCTGTAGCGCGGGTTTACCCCTAGTGCACAAAGGCCACACCGATCGTTTCGCCTTGCACATGGTGATTTGTGGCACCTGCCCATGGTTGAAACGCCAGCTGTTGAGTCTGCGCAACAGTTTGCAAAAGTGGCGAAACTATACAGAATCAGACGATTTGGCCGAAAGCCATGCAAAATTAAAATAAAAATTAGCAAACCCCGAAAAACTATCGCATAATGAATCAGTATTGCCGTGAAATCGGTGTACGGGTTTGCGGTGATCTGCCAGTTTCGCGTCTGCTTTAAGTCTTCATTGGTTTGTTGATTGCGGGTTTGGACTCCATCGCGTTTTGAGAGTTATTTTGAGGAGTCCTTCATGGGCAACAAACTTTACGTAGGCAACCTGCCTTATTCCTTCCGTGACGAAGATCTGCAACAAGCCTTTGCTGCACACGGTTCCGTTACCAGCGCCAAGGTCATGATGGAACGTGACACCGGCCGCTCCAAAGGCTTCGGCTTTGTGGAAATGGGCAGTGACGCTGAGGCACAGGCTGCCATCAACGGCATGAATGGCCAACAATTCGGCGGCCGCGGTCTGGTCGTCAACGAAGCGCGTCCCATGGAAGCACGCCCTCCCCGCACCGGTGGTGGTGGTTTCGGTGGCGGCGGCCGTAGTGGCGGCGGTGGCGGTGGCGGCTACGGTGGTGGCGCTGGCGGCGGCGGCGGTTACGGCGGCGGTGGCGGCCGTAGCGGTGGCGGCGGCGGTGGTGGTTACGGCGGTGGCCGTAGCAGCTACTAAGCAGCAACCCGGAATTGAATTTCCAGACAAAAAGGGCCTTCGGGCCCTTTTTTGTTGCCTGGAGTTCCGCTCAGGTGGAGTCGGCAGACCGTGGCTTGCGCGGACGTCCGGCGAAAATCTTGTCGAACAGTGCGTTTGGAAGTATGCGCAATAGTTTGGCGACCACACCCATCTGCCATGGAATGACCCGGTAGCTGCATCCGGCCTCAATTGCGTGAAACGCGCGCTCTGCAAAGTCTTGGGCCGGCATCAGAAACGGCATGGAGTACGCGTTTTTCTCGGTCAATGGTGTTTGGATGTACCCAGGGCTGAGCGTGACAACTTTCACGCCGCTGGCGCGCAACTCGCCGCGCAGGGCTTCGCAATAGCTGATGACCGCGGCCTTGCTGGCGCAATAAGCGCCATGCCCCGGCATGCCCCGGATGCCATGCGCACTGGCAATACCCACCAGGGTGCCAGAGCCGCGCTGCGCCATCGGTTGCACGAAGCAATGGAAGGTGGCAGCCATACCGACGTTGTTGGTAGCGAACGTGCGCGCCATCACATCGAGATCCTCGCGGTAGGCCGTGTCCATTCCGGTACTGAAACCGGCACACGCGATCACAACATCAGGAACCCCCTGGCAGCGCAAGCAATTCGTAGCCGCCGCCACAATGCTGTCGATTTGCGACACGTCGGCGCTATAAATTTGAAAGCGTTCTGCGCTTATTCCACGGGCGCTGGCCCATGTTTTTATCTCTGAGACTCGACGACCCACGAGCGCGAGATCAAAGCCGGCCTGGTGGTAACGCCAAGACAGGGCCTGCCCCAATCCACTGGAAGCGCCGGTGATGAATACCAGTTGAGCCATGATAGCGCCGTGCCTCTAGGGCTTGCCCGGCACCAGGGTGCCCCGCACCCGGCCAGTCAACTGCAGCACCTGCTCCACGTTGTCAAACTCCATGGAATCGGCACTGAAGCGGTCCCGTCCACGAATCAGCTCCACCGGCTTGTGCGAACGAATCTTTTCGCTTTTGGTGAAGGCGTGCAGAAACTCGCCGCGGTACTCCATGCGCGGTATGGCCTGTGCGTTCGGCCCAGTAGCAGCCTCGCGCACGATTACGGCGTTGCCCAATAACTGCACTTCGGTGGTGTTTTCGTTGGTAAGTCCCTTGCGGGCACTGGCGGTTGTCAGGCGACCCTGTTCGTCAAAAGAGCGCAGGCGAATGCCATCAATCTCGACCCAGCGCGTATCCGGGTAGTGCCGCGCCTCGTCGCCAGTGACTTCGGTGCGCATACGCCCGCTCGCATCGAAGGTGCGCAGTGAAAACCCGCGCATGAAGTAATCGGGTTCATGGCGCACTGCGCTGGGAGCAGCCGGGCTGCTGGTGGCAGGTGTGGTGTGAACCAGCCAGTAGGTTCCCAGCGCCAGCACCACCATCACGGTCAGCGGCAGGTACAGCAGGAAGCGGTCCCAGAGCTCTCGGACCAGATTCATGGTTGGGTGTATCTTTCCAGCAAGCGCCGGTAGTGACCACTGGCTACCAGCACCAGATCACATAACTCACGGGCAGCGCCATGTCCTCCAAACGATTGCGTCACAAAGTGCGCGGCAGCCAGCACTTCAGCGTGGGCGTTGGGGGGGGCACAAGCGAAGGCGCTGGCCTGCATCACCGGCAGATCGGGCCAGTCGTCCCCCATGGCGGCTGCCTGGCTCCAGTCCAGCCCCAGGCGAGCCAGTGTCTGCTGCGCGGCCGGTCGCTTGTCTTCGCAACCAAAATGCGCATGCTCAATGCCGAGGGCCTGCAAGCGCAATCGCAGTGGTTTGGAATCTCGCCCCGTAATGACCACCGGGGTGATGCCGGCCGGTTGCAGCATCTTGAGACCATGGCCGTCCAGCGTGCTGAAACGTTTCAAGGATTCCCCAGCCTCGGAAAAATACAGACCGCCATCGGTCAGCACCCCATCGACATCGAAAAACACCACTTTGACGGGTTGCGCACGCAGGAGCAATTCGGGTGCAAACGACAGAACCGGCAGGGTGGCTGTCCGGGACGGAGTACTCATATGACCTTGGCCCGCATCAGGTCGTTGCTGTTGACCGCGCCGCACAGACAGTTGGCCTCGTCCACCACCAGTACGCTGGTGATGCGCTTGCGCTCCATCAGGTCCGCCGCATCCACTGCCAACGCGTGCTGATCCACGGTGCAGGGACTGGGGTGCATTACCTCCCGGGCCGTCTTGGAGCGTAAATCGGCACCCTGTTCTACCAGACGACGCAAATCGCCATCGGTGAAGATACCCAGGACATGCCCCGCATCGTCGACCACCGCAGTCGCGCCCAGGCCCTTGGCGCTCATTTCGCGCATCAGGTCGCTGAAACTGGCCAGTGCAGGAACACGGGGGACAGCCTCGCCACTGCGCATCACATCACTCACGTGGGTGAGCAACTTGCGCCCCAGTGCGCCACCCGGGTGGGAGCGGGCAAAGTCTTCGGCGCGAAATCCCCTGGCATCCAGCAAGGCCACCGCCAGCGCATCGCCAAGTGCCAGTTGCGCGGTGGTGCTAGCGGTAGGCGCCAGATTCAGGGGGCATGCTTCCTTGTCAACAGCGGTGTCAAGCCATAAATCGGCGTGCTGCGCCATGGTCGAGTTCGGGTTACCCGTCATCACCACCAGAGCTGTCCCCAGCCGCTTGATGAGCGGCAGAATGGCCGCCATTTCCTCGGATTCGCCACTGTTGGAAATGGCCAAAACCAGGTCTACCGGCGTCACCATGCCCAGATCACCGTGGCTGGCCTCACCCGGATGCACAAAGAAGGCAGGAGTGCCCGTGGATGCCAGCGTGGCAGCAATCTTGCGGCCCACATGCCCGCTCTTGCCCATGCCCATGACCACCACACGCCCCTGCAACGCGAGAACCCGCTGCACGGTGTCGGCAAACGCCTGGCCAATACGGTCTTTCAACCCCAGAATCGCAGCCGCTTCGATATCCAGTGTTTCCTGCGCCAGCGCGATGGCTCGCTGGGATGGCGCGTTGGCGGTGATGGATACGGTTGCTCGCATGGCGGCATTTTATAGACCGTCTCAGCTCTTGCTAGTATGGAGGCATGAGCGCACTCGAAATCACTCTTCTTTACCTGCTGGCTGCGGTGCTCGGCGTGGTGGTGTGCCGTTCGTTCAAATTGCCACCGATGCTGGGGTACCTTGCGGTGGGTGTGGTGATTGGCCCCAATGCACTGGCTCTGTCCAAGGATGCCGCCAGCGTTCAGCATCTGGGCGAGTACGGCGTGGTGTTCCTGATGTTTGTCATTGGCCTGGAGTTCAATCTGCCCAAATTGCGTGCCATGCGCCAGCACGTGTTCGGGCTGGGCTTGTTGCAGGTGACAGCGACCATGCTGGTAGCGACCCTGGTCGTGATCGGCATCACCGCGGCGGCCCCGCAACTCTGGAGCATGTCATGGCAAACGGCGCTGGCGATCTCGAGCGCACTGGCAATGAGCAGCACGGCCATTTTGGTCAAGCTCATGGTGGAGCGCCTGGAGATGGAGTCCGAACACGGCAAGCGTGTCATGGGCGTGCTGTTGTTCCAGGATCTGGCGGTGGTACCCCTGCTGGTGCTGATTCCTGCTTTGGGGTCCACAGGCGACAACATGGGGCAGGCATTGATGCTCGCGGCCTTCAAGGCGGCGGCATTGATCACTGTGTTGCTGGTGGGCGGGCAGGCAGTGATGCGGCGCTGGTTGACCATTGTGGCTCGCCGCAAGAGCGAGGAATTGTTCGTTCTGAACCTGCTGTTCATCACGCTGGGACTGGCCTGGCTGACGGAACTTGCGGGGTTAAGCCTGGCGTTGGGCGCGTTCATTGCCGGCATGCTGATTTCAGAGACCGAATACAAGCACCAGGTGGAGACCGACATTCGGCCCTTCCACGATGTACTGCTGGGCCTGTTTTTCATCAGCATCGGAATGCTCCTGGATTGGCGTGAAGTGATGGACCACTGGCCTCTGGTACTCCTGTTGCTGGTGGTTCCGACGGCGTGCAAGGCCCTGCTGGTGGCGCTGTTTTCCAAAGCCTTGGGTGCTAGTTCCGGAACCGCATTGCGCACCGGCTTGTACCTTGCGCAGGCCGGCGAGTTCGGTTTTGTGCTGCTGACCTTGGCGCAGAAGAATGCGCTGGTGCCACCGGCCCTGATGAATTCGATTCTGGCCAGCATGGTGTTGTCCATGCTGGTCACTCCCTTCATCGTGATGTACAGCAACCGCATCGTGATGAAAGTCGTAAGCAGTGAGTGGCTGCAACAGTCGTTGCAGATGACCACTATTGCGCGCAAATCCATCAATGCCAACCGGCACGTCATCATTTGTGGCTATGGCCGTTGCGGCCAGAACCTCGCACGCATTCTGGAAAAAGAGGACATTCCGTATATGGCGCTGGACCTGGACCCGGACCGTGTGCGCCAGGCCGCTGCGGCTGGGGACTCCGTGGTGTTTGGTGACGCAGCCCGCTTGCAGGCCCTGATGGCCAGCGGCTTGGCGCGTGCCAGTGCAGTGGTCATCACCTACCTCGATGTTCCTGGAGCGCTCAAGGTGCTCAGCCACACACAGGCGCACGCGCCCCAGGTACCTGTGATCGTACGGACCCAGGACGACCACAGCCTCGCCAAGTTGCAGGAGGCAGGGGCCACCGAAGTGGTGCCTGAAGCAATCGAGGGATCGCTCATGCTGGCCAGCCATGCACTGGCCCTGGTGGGCGTACCCATGCGCCGCGTGCTGCGCATTGTGCAGGAGCAACGCGATGCCCGCTACGATCTGTTACGCGGTTATTTCCACGGCGTGGACGACAACTCGGTCGACGAGTTGGAGCACGAACGGCTGTCCACCTTCACCTTGCCAACAGCGGCCAGAACGACCGGGCGTACGTTGGGCTACTTCGCCCTGCATTCCGTCGGTATCCGGGTGCTGAGTATCCGGCGCAGCAATGGCAAGAAGGCCGACCCCGGCGACGACACCGTGCTGCAGGGTGGCGACACGCTGGTGCTGTCGGGCCAGGCCGAAGCGCTGGCGCTGGCGGAGCAAAAGTTACTCAAAGGATAGGTTCACCATGCAACACCAGAGCATCAACCAGTACCTGCGTGACCACATCCGGACCGTGCCCGACTGGCCGGCACCGGGCGTACAGTTTCGCGATATCACGCCACTGTTGCAGGAACCCAAGGTGTTTCGCGTGCTGATTGACGCCTTTGTACACCGGTACATGGATCCCGGCATGCGACCGGATGTGGTGGCAGGGCTGGATGCGCGCGGTTTCATTCTGGGAGCCGTCGTGGCTTACGAACTCAACATCGGATTTGTGCCGATTCGCAAGAAGGGGAAATTGCCCTTCACCACCGTTGAGGAGACCTACGAACTCGAATACGGCAGTGCGACCGTGGAACTGCACACGGACGCGGTGAAGGCAGGTGACCGGGTGTTGCTGATCGACGATCTGATTGCGACCGGAGGCACCATGATGGCTGGCAAAAAGCTGCTGGAGCGCCTGGGAGCGCAGGTCATGGAGGGTGCCGCCATCGTTGACCTGCCGGAACTCGGCGGTTCACAAAAGCTGCGGGAATCAGGGTTGGCGCTATTTACCCTGGTGGATTTTGCCGGGCACTAACGCAGTTCACCGTATTGCGTGCCGCTCAGAGGTGAACCGCGGTCGTCTATTTCCGTCGTTTGAAAGTCAGGCAAGGGCGCAGGATTGCGGCGCCCGGAGTGCACAATTTCTCCCGGTGCAGACTTGGTTTGCGGGGATGCCGCAGAAGCCAGTGCCTTCTTGAAAGCTGCCACCTCGTCGGCCTCCAGCGGCTCATAAAGCGGTGAAGCTGCGGTTTTCACCGGCGCGGCAGCAGCTGCACTGAGCGGCGCTGGCGCCGAGCTTGGCGCACTACCGCGCGAAAGTCCCGCAGTGACCTGCTCATTGACCCGCCAGTACACCGAGGTCACCAGAATGCCATAACGAGACTTGGCATTGTGGGCGATCAGGTTCTCCATTTCTGCCAAACGTGCCGATTCTGCCGCGTAATCACTGGCCAGGTCCATCATGATGAGGTATTGCACGCCGCGCGAATCCAGTGACAGCACCTTGAACTTGTAGCCAGACGACAACACGCCGGCCGTAGTCATGGACTCCCGCACCACGGTGTAGAGCAATTCCCGACGCTCCAGGCGTTCGCCACGACGATTGGCCGCGCTGCCCGGTTTCGGTGCCGCGGGCATTTTGGCCGAACCCTTGTCGGAATGGCGAAATGGCACGGTGGCATCGGTGTGTCCCAACCCCGAGCTTTCGGCCGGGGCCTGCACTTGCGAAGGCTGCTTTCTGAAAAACCAGTTGAACATAGACATCGTGACTGCTTTCAGGTGCGTCAGAAAACCCAAGTGTAGTGGACTCTATTTGCCAATACAAAACCTGGAGAAGATCACGCCCAGCAAATCATCCGAGGTGAACTCCCCGGTAATTTCACCCAAGGCGTTTTGTGCCAGGCGCAACTCTTCGGCTAGCAAGTCCAGTGCCTGCGCCCGCTGTCCGAGGTGTATGGCTGCCTCATGGAAGTGTGATTCGACCCGCCGCAAGGCGTGCAGATGGCGCTCGCGGGCAATGAAGACCCCCGACTCTGGCGCTTGCCAGCCCGCCGATGTGAGCAATTGGGTGCGCAAAGTCTCGATGCCAACGCCGGTTTTGGCAGACAGCACAATGCCCGCAAGAGGTTGCGCCGCATCGACCGCATCGGCCTTGTTCCACACCTCGATCACCGGCACTTTTGCAGAGAGTTTTTCGGTGATAGCGCTCGCTATAGCTGCGTCAGCAGCTATGTAATCAACAGCATCGCAGCGTGTCAGATCGTGCAAAAAGACAACCGCGTCTGCACCCTCGATGGCTTCCCAGGCACGGGCAATGCCCACCTGCTCCACCGCATCGTCGCTGGACCGCAGGCCCGCGGTATCCACCACATGGATAGGCACACCCTCAATCTGAATGGTTTGCTGCACCTTGTCGCGCGTGGTACCAGCAATGGGCGTCACGATGGCGAGTTCAGCCCCTGCCAGTGCATTGAGCAAAGAGGACTTGCCTGCATTGGGTTGTCCGGCGATCACAACCGTAATGCCCTCGCGCAACAAAGCACCTTGCGATGCGCGCCGCAAGACACCCAACAGCCCCGTTTGCAGCGCCAGCAGTTGCCCCTGCGCATCCGATTGCTGCAGAAAGTCGATTTCCTCTTCGGGAAAGTCCAGGGTCGCCTCGACCAGCATACGCAACCGTATCAGCGCCTCGCTCAAAACGTGGATTTCGCGCGAAAAAGTACCGGTCAGCGACCGTGTCGCGCTGCGCGCTGCGGTTTCGGTACTGGCGTCAATCAGGTCGGCAATGGCCTCGGCCTGGGCCAGATCGATTTTGTCGTTCAGAAAGGCTCGCTCGGTGAACTCCCCCGGCTCAGCGATACGCAGACCTGGCAGCACAGCCAGTCCCGTATCCGCCACCGTTTGAGCGGCGACTTCCAGACAGCGCGCCACCAGCAATTGCAAAACCACCGGCCCGCCATGCGCCTGCAGTTCCAGCACGTCTTCACCGGTAAACGAATGGGGCCCCGGAAAAAAAAGAGCCAGTCCCTGATCGATCGGCGCACCGCTGGCATCGCAGAACGGCAAATAGGTCGCCTCACGCGCACGCAAGTCCCGCCCCAGCAGAGCATTCACAAACACCCCGAACGACTTGCCACTAACCCGCACAATCCCCACCGCCCCCCCGCCCCGCGGCCGTAGCTATGGCAACAATAGGATCGTGATGACGCGCAAGCATAAGAAACTGTGGAGCGAGGGGGAGTTTATGCCAGGGATACCGTGGAACCGGCTTTGCCGGGCCACTGGTATCGCCCCCTGGGGGGAGGCGCCGCAGGCGCTTCGGGGGGGTACCTACCTTCGGGGGGTCACTTGAATTTGGGCAAATTGAACTGCGGCGGCACACCCATGCGGGTATTGATGATCCATTGCTGAATGATCGATAGTACGT